>CAMPHU010000317.1 GCA_946886065.1 uncultured Massilia sp.
GAGCCACCGCGAGTTCTACCAGCACCTGGTGCGCGGCGACGACGACTCGGCCGAGGCGCACCGCCAGTTCTACGACGAGTACAACGCGGTGCTGGACATGCCGGCCGAGTACTACCTCGAGACCATCAAGACCGTGTTCCAGGAACACCGCCTGCCCAAGGGCACCTGGGAAGTCGGCGGCCAGCTGGTGCGCCCGCAGGACATCAAGACCGTGGCCCTGATGACCGTGGAAGGCGAGCTGGACGATATTTCGGGACTGGGGCAAACCAGCGCGGCGCACGATCTGTGCAGTGGGATCCCGAAGGACAGGCATCTCCGTTTCGTGGCGCCGAAGTGCGGGCACTACGGCATTTTCTCGGGACGCCGCTGGCGCGAGATTATTTGCCCGAAGTTGACGGAGTTTATTCAGGCGTATCGCTGATTTTCTCGGTAAGACGAAAAAATGCCGCGGGGTCCGCGGCATTGTTTATTTGGGGTGTCGGTGTGCGGCGAACCTGGGTCCCCGCCTTCGCGGGGAAGACGTCATTAGCGCGACCGGAACATCGGTAGCTCGACTTCGGAAACGAGCGTAAAAACGTCGTCCCCGCGAAGGCGGGGACCCAAGTTTCCTAGAGCACTGCTAGCCTCTCACCTCACCACCACCACCTCCGTCACCACCCCCGTCGCAATCCCCACCAGCGCATAACTGCTCCCCGCCTGCACCCACTGATGCCCGCGCGGCGGTTCGCTCAGCTTGTGGGCGCGCCAGTTGTCGATCACGTACTGATGGGTCCGGTAACGCGGCGGCAGCTGTTCGCCGCGCTTGAGTTCGCCATTGCTTGCCACGCTGCGGTAGCGCACCTGCTTCGCCTTCACCTGCTGCGCGCCCGCATCGCGCATGGCCAGCTCCCCTTGTGCCCGCTGCTGCGCATGTGCGCCCGGGCCGCTCGACAGGAGTGCGGCAAGCAAGACCGGTACGATCAACTCGTTCATCTCAATGCCCCTCCTTGTTCTCTCTCAGCGCGTACTACATCACGGAATTCACCCCCGGTCTGTTCGCTCGGCCACGATACTGCCCCGTTGTTCCGGGCGTCGCACGTTAGGCGGTTTTGGCGGATAATGTCGGCTTTACCAATCCCGCCCCGCCGTGACCAAGTCCCTCGCCGACCAGATCGAAGACCTGCTGCCGCAGACGCAATGCACCAAGTGCGGCTACCCCGCGTGCCGCCCTTACGCGGAAGCGATCGCACGCGGCGAAGCGGAGATCAACCAGTGTCCGCCGGGCGGCATGGAAGGCGTGCGCCGGCTGGCCGCGGCCACCGGCCGCAAGATCATCCCGATCAACCCGGCCAACGGTGTCGAACGCCCGCGCCCGGTCGCCTTCATCGACGAATCGCTGTGCATCGGCTGCACCCTGTGCATCCAGGCCTGCCCGGTGGACGCCATCCTGGGCGCGGCCAAGCAGATGCACACCATCCTGCCCAGCCTGTGCACCGGCTGCGACCTGTGCGTGGCGCCCTGCCCGGTCGACTGCATTTCGATGATTCCCGTGACGGGAGAAGCGACCGGCTGGGACGCCTGGTCGCAGGAAGCGGCCGACGCCGCCAGGGCGCGCCACGACTTCCGCGCCGAGCGCCTGCGCCGCGAGCGCGAAGAAAACGACGCCCGCCTGGCCGCCAAGGCCCTGGAAAAGATGCGCGCGGTCACTGCGGAGGCGGCCAACACGCCGGAAGAACTGGCCGAGAAGGAGCGCAAGCGCGCGATCATCGCCGCCGCCATGGAACGCGCACGCCAGAAGGCGGCCGATGCCCAGGACCCGACTGCGCCGCCCGAGAAGAACTGAATCCGATGAACCCCGCCAAACGCCTCGAGATCTTCACGCGCTTCCGCGCCGCCAACCCCACGCCCACCACCGAACTCGAATTCACGACGCCCTTCGAGCTCCTGATCGCGGTGCTGCTCTCGGCACAGTCGACCGACGTGGGCGTGAACAAGGCCACGCGCCGCCTCTACCCGGTGGCGAACACGCCGCAGAAGATCCTCGACCTGGGGCTGGAAGAACTGAAGTCCTATATCTCGACGATCGGCCTGTACAACACCAAGGCCAAGAACGTGATAGCCACCTGCCAGATCCTGGTCGAGCAGTACGGCGGCGAAGTACCGCACTCGCGCGAAGCCCTGGAATCGCTGCCGGGCGTGGGCCGCAAGACCGCCAACGTGGTGCTGAACACCGCTTTCGGCGAGCCGGCGATGGCGGTCGACACCCACATTTTCCGGGTGGCCAACCGCACGAAAATTGCCCCGGGCAAGAACGTCGACATCGTCGAGCAGAAGCTGCTCAAGTTCGTGCCCAAGGAATTCCTCCTCGACGCCCACCACTGGCTGATCCTGCACGGCCGCTACACCTGCGTGGCGCGCCGTCCCAAGTGCTGGAACTGCCTGATCGTGGACTTGTGCGAATTCAAGGACAAGACGCCGGCGCCGGCCGGCGTGCTCGATCCCGCCGCCCAGGCGGCCGAGATGGCCGCCGAATAAAGCCGTTTTTCGCCGGCGGCCAGGTCAGGCGACCCGGCGCAGCGCCGGCCGCCCACGCGGACGGCCAGCCGCCACGGAGGAGACCGCAGGCGCCTGCTCCTCATCCAGCTTGAACACGCCGACCACCTCGGTCAGTGCCACGGTCTGTTCGCGCAGCGACTGCGCGGCGGCCGCCGCCTCCTCGACCAGGGCCGCATTCTGCTGGGTGGCCGCATCCATCTCGCCGATCGCCCCGTTGACCTGGGCGATGCCGGCGCCCTGCTCCTGGCTGGCCGCGCTGATCTCACCCATGATGTCCATCACGCGGCGCACGCTCGCGACGATCTCGCCCATCGTCATGCCCGCCTCGCCGACCAGGCGGTTGCCGGCCTCGACGCAGTCGACCGATTCGCCGATCAGCGCCTTGATCTCCCTGGCGGCCGTGGCCGAGCGCTGCGCCAGGTTGCGCACCTCGCTGGCCACCACGGCGAAGCCGCGCCCCTGCTCCCCGGCACGCGCCGCCTCGACGGCGGCGTTCAGCGCCAGGATATTGGTCTGGAAGGCGATGCCGTCGATCACGCCGATGATGTCGACGATCTTGCGCGATGACGCATTGATCGACTCCATGGTCCCGACCACCTGCTCGACCACCTGGCCGCCCCTGGCCGCGACATCGACCGCCGACACCGCGAGCTGGCTGGCCTGGCGCGCATTGTCGGCGTTCTGCTGGACGGTCGAGGTCAGCTCTTCCATCGACGAAGCCGTTTCCTCGATCGCCCCGGCCTGCATTTCGGTGCGGCTGGACAGGTCCATGTTGCCGCGCGCGATTTCATCGGAGGCGGCGGCGATGGTCTCGGCGCCGCCGCGCACCTGGTGCACGATGCGGTTCAGGCTGGACGACATCTCCTTCAGGGCCAGCAGCAGCTGGCCGGTCTCGTCGTCGCTGCGGATCGTGATTTGGGTGCGCAGGTCGCCGGCCGCCACGTTCCTGGCCGCTTCGACCGCCTCACCCAGCGGACGGGTGATCGAGCGCGACACCAGCACGCCGGCCACCACGGCCGCTACCGAGCCGAGCAGCATGAACAGGTAGCTGAGGAAGGTGGCGCGGGCGCCCACCTCGCCGGCCAGGGCGGCGCTGGCCGCGCTGCGCGCCGACATGGCCTTCTCGGCCTTGTTCAGCAGTTCGGCCGGCGCGCGGTCCTTGCCCTTGACGGCGGCGTCGCCGGCCGCCGCATCGAAACCGGCCGCGCTGAAGTCGGCAAAGCCGCGGCGATAGTCCTGCCCCATGGCCGCATGGGCGGCGCCGAACCGGGTCACCAGCTCGCGCACCTCCCCTGCCGGCAGCTGGGCGAGCACGGCCTTGACCTGGGTATCCACCTCGGCCTCGCTCTTCTGGAAGGCGTCCCAGTATTTCTTGCGCTGTTCGTCGTCCTTGCCGCGCAGGAGCGTGTTTTTCCACTCCTGCAGCTGTTTGCGGAATTCGGACAACAGGAATTGGACTTGCTGCGCCTGGCCGGCCTCGGCCACTGCGATGCGGTAGGTATCCACCGACCGGTTCATCTGGGCCACGCCGAAGAATCCGGCGCAGGCGACCAGCAGGGTGACCGCGGCAAAGCCCAAAGGAAGTTTACGGCTGAGTTTCATGGTTGCTCTCTGGAAGGGATGTGCATGCGCACAACGAACACCTCCAGTCTAGCGATTTATATCCTTTTGGAAAATCTCTCGCATGGACCAACAAGCAAAAACAGATGAAATGTCTCAGTCGAGCAGCGGCGCATGGCGGGCGCCGCTGCCGAGCGAGTGCTTACTTCCTAGAGCAGCACCATGTTATCGCGATGCACCAGTTCCGGCCCTTCGACGAAGCCCAGGATGCGCTCGATCTCGCCGGAGGAATGGCGCATGATGCGGCGCACTTCGCTGCTGGCGTAGTTGGTCAGCCCGCGCGCCAGTGCGCGTCCGTTCTCGTCCACGCAGGTAATGACCTGGCCGCGGCCGAATTCGCCGTTCACCGCCAGCACGCCGATCGGCAGCAGCGACTTGCCTTCCCTGGTGAGCTTGAGGGCCGCGCCCGCGTCGATCACCACCTCGCCCGTGGTATGCAGGTGGTCGACCATCCACTGGCGGCGCGCGGTCAGGCGGCCGGTGGCGGCGGTCAGCTGGGTGCCGATCGCTTCG
>CAMPHU010000318.1 GCA_946886065.1 uncultured Massilia sp.
CGCCGCGGCTACAAGTTCTCGACCTATGCGACCTGGTGGATCCGCCAGGCGATCACGCGTTCGATCGCGGACATGGCCCGTACCATCCGCGTGCCGGTGCACATGATCGAGACCATCAACAAGATGAACCGCATCTCGCGCCAGATCATGCAGGAAACCGGCAGCGAGCCGGACCTGCCGACCCTGGCCGCCAAGATGGAAATGCCGGAGAACAAGGTTCGCGAGATCATGAAGATCGCGAAGGAACCGATCTCGATGGAAACCCCGATGGGCGAGGACGGCGATTCGCAGCTGGGCGACTTCATCGAGGACAACGCGACCCTGGCGCCGCTGGACGCCGCGCTGCACGCCTCGATGCGCAACGTGATCAAGGAAGTGCTGGACTCGCTGACCCCGCGCGAAGCCAAGGTGCTGCGCATGCGCTACGGCGTCGAGATGTCGAACGACCACACGCTGGAAGAAGTGGGCAAGCAGTTCGACGTGACCCGCGAGCGTATCCGCCAGATCGAAGCCAAGGCGATGAGCAAGCTGCGCCAGCCTTCGCGTTCGGACAAGCTGAAGACCTTCCTGCACAACAACTAAGCTTCAATGGCTTGGTGAAGATGCCGCCCTTGGGGGCGGCATTTTTTTTGCGCGGCTGTCCTGGATCCTTGGGCTTTTCATTGTCATATATGCACATTGTGACGGAATCGCGGGCATGCATGCCGGTTATGTAACCTTGTCGCAATTTCATTGGTTGCAAAAATGACAGCCGCGTACTCTCTGTCGCAGATGGCGGGATTGCGGCGCGGGGAGAGGCGGCGCGGCTGCCACAGGCGCACCGGGCTTCGCGTGCGTCGACATCAACCCTGCAAAAAACGACAACATGAAAAAACTTTTGCTTGCCGCGGCAGCCGCAATGCTGGCCGCTTCCTATTCCCATGCCGACGCCCAGGCCGTGTCACCCAAGCGCGAGCTGCGCGGCGTGTGGATCAGCACCCACCTGAGCCTGGACTGGCCCAACCGCCTCCAGACCCCCGAGCAGCAGCGGGCGGCGCTCGCGGGCATCCTGGACCATAACAAGGCGACCGGCATGAACGCGGCCTTCCTGCAGGTGCGCAGCCAGGCCGACGCCATGTATCCGAGCGACCTGGAACCCTGGTCCTACTACCTGACCAACCAGCAGGGCAGCGCGCCCGCCCCGAGCTGGGACCCGCTGCACTACGCCATCGCCGAGACGCGCAAGCGCGGCATGGAGTTCCATGCCTGGATCAACCCCTACCGCGCGGTGGCGAATACGGCCACCGAATCGAACAACGCGCAGTACGCGGCCAATCACGTCTCGCGCGCCCACCCCGAGTGGCTGCTGCAGGTGGGCACGGTGAAGATCCTGAATCCGGGCTTGCCGCAGGTGCGCGACCACGTGGTCGGCGTCATCATGGACATCGTCAACCGTTACGACATCGACGGCCTGCACTTCGACGACTACTTCTATCCGAATGGCGTCATCAACGACGACGCGGCTTACAACGCCGATCCGCGCGGTTTCCCGAGCACCGCCGCGGGCCGCGCCGACTGGCGCCGCGACAACGTCAACCTGCTGATCGAGCGCGTCAACGCCTCCATCCAGGCGGCCAAGCCCTGGGTCAAGTTTGGCGTTTCGCCCTCGGGCATCTACCGCAGCAGCAGCGATCCCGCGCTCGGCTCGCCGACGGCCGCCGGCGCCCTGCAGCACTACACGCACCTGTTCGCCGATACCCGCAAGTGGATCGAGCAGGGCTGGGTCGACTACCTGGCGCCGCAGGTCTACTGGTACATGGGCCAGGCCGGCTCGGACTACGCGCTGCTGGCCCCCTGGTGGAACAACAACGCCCACGGGCGCCACATGTACATCGGCCTGGCCGACTACAAGATGAACACCGTAGGCTGGACCAGCCCGGACCAGATCAACAACCAGATCGCGCTGAACCGCTCGCTGGCCAACATCTCGGGCCAGATCCACTTCCGCCACGCCTTCCTGCAGGGGAATGCGCTGGGCTACCGCAGCAGCCTGATGAACGGGCACTACCAGCGCCCGGCGCTGCTGCCGGTGATGGCATGGAAGGGACTGGGCGCACCGGGCGCCCCGTCGAACCTGGCCGCGAGCATCGGCCAGGACAACGCGGTGCAGCTGGCATGGGCCGCGCCTGGCGACAGCGCCGACGAGTTCGAGAAGACCCGCCGCTTCGCGATCTACCGCTCGGAGCAGCGCGACATGGACCTGGATGCGCCGGGCAACCTGCTGGCCGCGACCGATCTCGCGACGCCGGCCTTCGCGGACCGGACCGCGGAAGCGGGCAAGTATTACTACTACACCGTGACGGCGCTGAACCGCCTGAGCGTGGAAAGCGCGCGCGCCAACACCGTCAGCAACGACTTCGAGGCGCCCGTCGTGCGCACCCGCGAAGCCTCGGTGACGCTGGCGAACGGCACCGCAAGCATCGCGCCGGCGGACGTCGACGGCGGCACGACCGACAACTGGGGCGTGGAGTCGCTGAGCCTGTCGCGTTCGAGCTTCTCGTGCTCGGACATCGGGACGCAGCGCGTGCAGCTGACGGCCCTGGACAAGGGCGGCCATGAGGCCAGCGCGGAAGCGTCCGTGCAGGTGCTGGGCACCATGCCGCAGCCGGAAGTGAGCGCCGGGCCGGCTGCGATCACCTTGGGCTACGGGCCGCAGAGCGTCAGCTTGACGGCGAGCGACAAGGCCGGCGGCAGCGCCGAGTATGCGTGGAGCCCGGCGGCAGGCTTGTCGACGACCAGCGGGGCGGTAACGAGCTTTACGCCCACCAGCGCGGGCAGCTTCAGTTTCACGGTGCAGGCGGCGAGTCCGCAGGGGTGCTTCGCGCAGGCCAGCGTGACGGTGCCGGTGGTCGATGCGCGCTGTGGGGACGGGAAGGTGGCGGTGTGCCACAAGACGGGCAGCAGCGCGAATCCGGCCAGCCAGGTGTGCGTGGCGCCGGGTGCGGTGGAGGCGCACTTGAGCAATGGGGCGACGCTGGGGGCGTGTACCCGGTAAAGCAGTCGGCTGCAGTGCGAACTTGGGCGGAACAATGCCACTGGCATTGTTCCGCCCAAGTTCGTTAAGCAGCGTCAGCCCGTATTACGCAAGCCAGCTGCAACGCCATTGATCGACAAGTGAATCCCGCGATTCACCCGCGGATCCACATTGTCCGCCAGCGCACGGCGGCGATGAATCAGCTCCACCTGCAGGTGATTCAGCGGATCGAGGTAAGCAAACCGGTTCTGGATCGAGCGCGCCAGCAGCGGGTTGCTCGCCAGGCGTTCAGCGGCTCCCGTGATCGCCTCCAGGCAGCGCAGGGTCTCGCCGTGTTCCGCCGCGATCCGCTTGAAGATCCGCTCGCGCAGCTGCTCGTCCGCCACCAGCCCCGCATAGCGCGACGCGATCGGCAGGTCGGTCTTGGCCAGCACCATGTCCATGTTCGACAGCAGGGTGGCAAAGAACGGCCAGTCGTGGAACATGGCGCGCAGCAGTTCCAGCTTGCTGTCGCGCTCACCCTCGTCCAGCCAGCCGCTCACGGCCGAGCCGAAACCGTACCAGCCCGGCAGCAGCAGGCGGCACTGGCCCCACGAGAAGCCCCAGGGAATCGCGCGCAGGTCTTCGATGCGGCGCGTCGACTTGCGCGAGGCGGGGCGCGAACCGAGGTTCAGTTCCGCGATCTCGGCGATCGGCGTGGCGGCGAAGAAGTACTCGGTAAAGCCCGGGGTTTCGTACACCAGGTTGCGGTAGGCCTTATAGGCACGCTCCGACAGCTCCGCCATCACCCCTTCGAATAGCGCCAGGCGTTCCGCGCCCGCGCCATTGTTCGCGTGCGGCGCCAGGCTCGCTTCCAGGGTCGCCGCCACCATCAGCTCCAGGTTGCGGCGGCCGATCTCGGGGTTCGAGAACTTGGACGCGATGATTTCGCCCTGTTCGGTCAGGCGGATCTGGCCGTTGACGGTGCCCGGCGGCTGGGCGCGGATGGCGTCGTAGCTTGGGCCGCCGCCGCGGCCGACGGTGCCGCCGCGGCCGTGGAACAGGCGCAGCTTGACGTTCTGCTCTTCGAAGACCTGCACCAGCTTGAGCTCGGCCTGGTAGAGCTCCCAGTTCGAGGTCAGGAAACCGCCGTCCTTGTTGGAGTCCGAATAGCCCAGCATGACTTCCTGCAGGCGGCCCTGTTTCTCGATGACGCTCGCCACCAGCGGCAGCGACATCCATTCCGACATGATGCCTGCCGCGCGCTGCAGGTCGGGGATGGTCTCGAACAGCGGGATGACCATGACGTCGCAGACGCCGGCCGACACGCGTATCAGGCCGGTTTCCTTCTGCAGCAGCATCACTTCCAGCAGGTCGGAGACGGTCTCGGTGTGCGAGATGATGTAGTTGCGGATCGCGCGGCTGCCGTAGCGAAGGCGGATGTCGCGCGCGGCGCGCAGGATCGCCAGTTCGCCGTTGGTCTCGTCGCTGTAGGTCTCGTAGGGCGTGTACAGCAGGCGCGGCTGGGCCAGCTCCTGCTGCAGCAGCGCCACCTTCTGCTCTTCGCCCAGCGCGGCGTAGTCGGCTTCGACCTTGGCGCGCGCGAACAGCTCGGCCAGCACGCGCTCGTGCACGTCCGAGCTCTGGCGCATGTCGAGCGAGGCCAGGTGGA
>CAMPHU010000319.1 GCA_946886065.1 uncultured Massilia sp.
TGTTCCTCCGCCTGATCAAGATGATCATCGCGCCGCTGGTGTTCTCGACCCTGGTGGTCGGTATCGCCAAGATGGGCGACGCCAAGGAAGTGGGCCGCATCGGCGTCAAGGCGCTGGGCTGGTTCATCATCGCTTCCATCATCTCGCTGTCGCTGGGCCTGGTCCTGGTGAACCTGTTCCGTCCGGGCGACGCCATGGCCGTGTCGGGCGCACTGCCGGCCGTCGGCACCTCGTCGGGTATCGTCACCACCAGCCTGACCCTCAAGGAATTCATCACCCACCTGGTGCCGTCCTCGATCGTGGACGGCATGGCCAAGAACGAGATCCTGCAGATCGTCGTGTTCTCGCTGTTCTTCGGCACCGCAGCCGCCGCGGTCGGCGCGCGCGCCACCCCGCTGATCGACGCAATCGACGGCGTTGCCCACATCATGCTCAAGGTAACCGGTTATGTGATGAACTTCGCACCGATCGCCGTGCTGGCGGCGGTGGCGGGCATCATCGCCAAGAGCGGCCTGGGCGTGCTCTCGACCTATGGCATCTTCATGGCCGAGTTCTACCTGGGTATCGTGCTGCTGTGGGTCGTCCTGATCGGTATCGGCATGGTCTTCCTCGGCCCGCGCGTCCTGCGCCTGATCGCCGAGCTGCGCAGCCCGACCCTGCTGGCCTTCTCGACCGCCTCGTCGGAAGCGGCCTTCCCGAAAACCCTGGAAGGCCTGGAGCGCTTCGGCGTCAAGAACCGCCTGGCCGCCTTCGTGCTGCCGATCGGCTACTCGTTCAACCTCGACGGCTCGATGATGTACTGCACCTTCGCAGCCGTGTTCATCGCCCAGGCCTACGGCATCGAGCTGTCGCTGTCGACCCAGCTGACCATGATGCTGGTGCTGATGCTGACCTCGAAGGGCATGGCCGGCGTGCCGCGCGCCTCGCTGGTGGTGATCGCCGCTACCCTGTCCCAGTTCAACATCCCGGAAGCCGGCCTGCTGCTCCTGCTGGGCATCGACCACTTCCTGGACATGGCGCGTTCGGCCACCAACGTGATCGGCAACGGCATCGCCACCGCCGTGGTCGCGAAGTGGGAAGGCGACCTGGGCGAGCCGAGCAAGGATCCGGCCGTGGCCCCGCTGCGCTAAGCGCGCCCTGCAACGATTGCAAGACCGAAGGCCTTCCAGCGATGGGAGGCCTTTTTTCATAACGAGAAGGAGCGAGACATGAAACAGCTGTACATGGCGGCAGGCCTGCTGCTTGTTGCGACCGGCGCCAGCGCCGCCACCCAGACGATCAACTGCGGCCGCCTGCTCGACGTCAAGAGCGGAACCTGGCGCGAGAAGGTCGGCATCGTGGTCGAGAACGGCAGCGTGAAATCGGTCGGCCCGATGAGCCAGGAGGCAGGCGCCATCGACCTGTCGCGCCATGCCTGCCTGCCGGGCCTGATCGACATGCACGTGCACCTGACCAGCGAAACCACGCCGGTGGTCGACGCTTACCGCGACCGCCTCACCGCCGATCCTTCCGACATGGCCTTCCGCTCGGTCAAGTTCGCGCAGCGCACCCTGATGGCGGGCTTCACCACCGTGCGCGACCTGGGCGCGGCCGACGGCCTGAACGTGTCGCTCAAGCGCGCCATCAATGCCGGCGAGATCGCGGGCCCGCGCATGTTCACCGCCGGGAAGTCGATCGCCACCACCGGCGGCCATGCCGACCCGACCAACAACCTGTCGCACTTCCTGAGCGAGAAGATCGGCACGCCCGGCCCGGAACAGGGCGTGGTCGACAGCCCGGAGGAAGCCCGCCAGGCCGTGCGCGCGCGCTACAAGGAAGGCGCGGACCTGATCAAGATCACCGCCACCGGCGGGGTGCTGAGCCAGGCGGCCAACGGCCAGAACTCGCAGTACACCGAAGATGAACTGCGCGCCATCGTCAGCACCGCCAAGGACTACGGCTTCCGCGTCGCGGCCCACGCTCACGGCGCCGAGGGCATGAAGCGGGCGCTGCGCGCCGGCGTCGACTCGATCGAGCACGGCACCCTGATGGACGACGAGGTCATCGGCCTGTTCAAGAAGACCGGCGGCTGGTACGTGCCGACCATCTCGGCGGGCCGCTATGTCGCCGACAAGGCCAAGGACCCGAACTATTATTCCGCGCTGGTGCGCCCGAAGGCCGCCGCCATCGGGCCGCAGCTGCAGAACACCTTTGCGCGCGCCCACAAGGCCGGCGTGAAGATCGCCTTCGGCACCGACGCCGGCGTGTTCCCGCACGGCGAAAACGCCAGGGAGTTCGGCTACATGGTGGAAGCGGGCATGAGCCCGATCGACGCGATCCGCGCCGCCACCGTGCACGCCGCCGCCCTGCTCGACCAGGGCAAGCGCCTCGGCGCCATCGAGCCGGGTTTCGCCGCCGACATCATCGCGGTCGAAGGCGATCCGCTGCGCGACGTGAAGCAGCTCGAGCAGGTCAAGTTCGTCATGAAGGAAGGCGTCGTCTTCAAGAAGCTGTAAGATGATGGCCGCGCTGCCGCTCCCGCTGTTGGGGGCGGCTTTTTTGTTTCAGGAGAAGTCCATGTTCCATCAATCGTTCCGCGCCGCGACGGCGCTGTTCGGCTTTCTGTTCTTGCTCGTTACCGCGGCCCAGGCCCAGACTGCCAAGCTGCCGAACGTCACCATCCTCGCCACCGGCGGCACCATCGCCGGCACCGGCGCCACCAGCACCACCACGGTCGGCTACACCGCGGCCACGGTCGGCGTGCAGGCGCTGATCCAGGCCGTGCCCGAGATGACCAAGGTCGCCAACATCACCGGCGAACAGGTGTTCCAGATCGCCAGCGAGAACATGGGCAACGAGCACTGGCTGGCCCTGGCCAAGCGCGTCAACGTGCTGCTGGCCCAGCCGGACGTGGACGGGATCGTGGTCACCCACGGCACCGACACGCTGGAAGAAACGGCCTACTTCCTGAACCTGGTCGTCAAGAGCAGGAAGCCGGTGGTGCTGGTGGGATCGATGCGTCCGTCGACGGCGCTGTCGGCTGACGGTCCGATCAACCTGTACAACGCGGTGAATCTGGCCGGCAGCCCGGCGGCCGTCGGCAAGGGCGTGCTGGTCGCGATGAACGACCAGATCCATGCGGCGCGCGACGTGAGCAAGGCGAACACCACCACCGCCGACACCTTCCGCGCGGCGGAGCTGGGCATGATCGGCTACTTCCAGGGCGGCAAGCCGTTCTTCTATCGCGAGGTGACGCGCAAGCACACGGTGGACACCGAATTCGATGTGTCGAAGCTGGATGCGCTGCCGCAGGTGGATGTGGCGTATGCCTATGCGAACGTGGGCGCCGTCGCGGTCAACGCGCTGGTGGCTGCGGGCGCCAAGGGGCTGGTGCATGCGGGTGTCGGCAACGGCAGCTTGCCGGCCAAGACCAGGCCCGCGCTGGTCGCTGCGTGTGAAAAGGGCGTGGTGATCGTGCGTTCGAGCCGCGTGGGCCAGGGCATCGTGGCGCGCAATGGCGAGGCGAATGACGATCAGCTGGACTTCGTGGTGGCGGATACGCTGAGCCCGCAGAAGGCGCGTATTCTGTTGATGCTGGCGTTGACCAAAACGAGCAATACCAAGGACATTCAGCGGATGTTCTATACCTACTAAACGTAGGCCACGTACGCTCGAACCGTCATCCCCTCCACTGGAGGGGATGACGGTCTCTCAGCTAGCGGCAGATATTACTCCTGCTGCAGCTCCAACGGCGGCGACGCCAGTTCCTCATCCGGCCGCGCCAGCTGCCTTTCCCACATCTGCGCATACAAGCCGCGCGCCGCCAGCAGCGCGCCGTGCGTCCCCCGCTCCACGATCTTCCCGTGATCCAGCACGATGATCTGCTGCGCATCCGCAATGGTCGACAGCCGGTGCGCAATCACGAGGGTCGTCCGGTCCTTCGCAATCTCCTTCAACTGCGCCTGGATCGCCTGCTCCGACTTGGAATCGAGCGCCGAGGTGGCCTCGTCGAAGATCAGGATCGCCGGATCCTTGAGCAGGGTGCGCGCGATCGCCACCCGCTGCTTCTCGCCGCCCGACAGCTTCAGCCCGCGCTCGCCCACCATGGTCTTGTACCCATCCGGCAGGCTCTCGATGAAGTCATGGATCGACGCCGCCCGCGCCGCCGCCACGATGTCCTCATGCGAGGCCCCCGGCTTGCCGTAGGCGATGTTGTACTCGATGGTGTCGTTGAACAGCACCGTATCCTGCGGCACGATGCCGATCGCCGCGCGCAGCGACTGCTGGGTGACTTCGCGCAGGTCCTGTCCGTCGATGCGGATCGCGCCGCCGTTCACGTCGTAGAAGCGGAACAGCAGCCGCGACAGGGTCGACTTGCCCGAGCCGCTGTGCCCCACCACCGCCGTCGTGGACCCGGCCGGAATGGTGAAGTCGACATCGAACAGGATCTGGCGCTTGGTCTCGTAGCTGAACTCCACATGCGAGAACTCGACCCGCGCGCCCCTGGTCACCAGCGGCTGCGCAGCCGGCCCGTCGGCCACCTCGCGGTTCTGGTCGAGCAGCGAGAACAGGCGTTCCATGTCGGCCAGGCTTTGCTTGATCTCGCGGTAGATCACGCCCAGGAAGTTGAGCGGAATGTACAGCTGGA
>CAMPHU010000320.1 GCA_946886065.1 uncultured Massilia sp.
CGGATGGGGCGGCGGCGACGCCCTTCATGCGTTTCGGGGATACGATACGGATCGAAATGCTGGATGAGAAGGGGAAGTCGATCTTCGGGGCGATCGAGCAGGTGGTGAAAAAGCTGGAGAAGTAATTAATCCCGGCCTTCGCCGGGATGAGCTTGGCTCAGGGTGCGAGAACAGCAGAAAACGCGACTTCGGCTACGCTTCGTAAAACCGTCGTCCCCGCGAAGGCGGGGATCCGAGTTTGCCGGCAAACCGGTATCACCGACCCGGCGGCGGCGCCGCCCAAAAACCGTCTCCAGCACGCTCCCCACTGAGGCGCACCTCCACCGGCCGCGTGATCCGCCTTAGTGCATCCGCCTTTACCAGCCTCCCATCCGCCTCGTGCAGCCGGTACCACAGAAAGGCGACCCCCGACAGCGCCAGCTTCTGCCCAGTAAACAAATTGTCGCGCACCACCGTCATGCCCTCCAGCCGCAGGTCGACGTCCAGCACCAGGGCGCCCTGGCTGCGCTCGGCCTGGCCCAGGTAGCGCGCCGCCACGTACAGCGGGCTCTTGTCGCTTGCTTCCCCCGCCTTGAGCGAGTCGACGAAGGCGTCGACCGATTTGAGCTGGGCGCGGGCGGCATCCTCCATCGCCGCCAGCTCCTTCTTGAGCTCACCCTTGGCGCCGGCGGCCAGCCGCGCCAGGGTTTCGGCATGCTGGGCCAGGGTGGCGCGGTGGCCGCCGAGCGCGCGCACCCGTCCCAGCAGGCGCTCGTGGCGTGACCAGTCCAGTTCGCCCAGGTAGCCGCCGCCCAGGCCCGCCAGCCGCGCCGGGCAGCTGCGCGCCATGGCGCTGGCGAACAGGGCGCGCGCGCCCTCGCCGTAGCCGATGCCGGCCAGGGTGGTGTCGCCCTTGAACAGGGCGGCCAGGTCGGCGGCGGCGCGCAAGGTGGCGGGCAGGACGGCCAGCCAGGCCAGGGGCAAGACGCGGGGCGCGCCTTCGGCCGGCGTACGGGCCTCGATGTAAAGCGCCAGCTCGCGGTTGCGCGCGGCCAGGTCCTCGCCCAGGCGCACCAGGGCGCCCTCGACCGCGCGCGCGGCCACCATGCCCTGGGCCGCGGCCGGATCGTAGAGGAGGGTGGCGCGCTCCGGCGGCAGGGCCGCGCAGACTTCCTCCGCCAGCTCGAGGGCCAGGTCGAAGGCGCGCGCCAGCCCTGCGGCGCCGAACTGGCGGGTGTCGATGGCCCCGGACAGGGGCTTGGCTTGCGCCGGCGGCAGCCGCGCCAGCAGTTCGGCGCGCTCGGCTTCGGCGATCGCCTGGCGGGTTTCCGCTTCCAGCAGGCGGGCGCGGGCGTCGAGCAGGCCGGCCGGCTGTTGGGCGAGGGCAAGGGGCATCCAGAGGCTCCCTATGACCCAAGCGAGCAAGAAGCGGAGTTTGCAGTGCACCATTGTGTCTCCTTTTTGCCTCACATGACTAGTTGCTGGAAAAAAATATGTAACAAATTGTCTGTAAATAGTAGGAGATGTTTCGGGCGCGTTGATTGTACGAACGCAATCTCGCTAGAATCGGCCGCTTACGCTCCAGCAAACGCGGCCTCATCCAACTCTCGAAGCGTTTGTGACGCAGCGCACGATTTGACTGCTGTTTCGGCTGTCTGCGCTAGAATTGATGGGATAACAAAAAGTGATTCTATGAACAATCTCGCCCTGCCAGTCAACAGCTTCGGTATTGGTTTCGCCGCGACACTGATCTGCTCGCTTCTGCTCGTCTGGACGAAGCGCTGGCACGGACGTTACTCGCTTGATGCCATCCATGGGGTCCAGAAATTCCACATCACCCCGACCCCGCGCATTGGCGGCGCCGCCATTTTTGCCGGCCTCTGGCTGGCCCTGGCGGTCCTGCCCGAGCCGCAGCAGGAGCTGCTGTTCCCGGTGCTGGTGGCCGGCCTGCCCGCCTTCACTTTCGGGCTGGTGGAAGACCTCACGCGCAATGTTTCGGTGCGGGCGCGCCTGCTGGCCACGATGGCCAGCGGCGTGTTGTGCTGGTGGCTGACCGATGTTACCTTGCGCCAAATCGGTGTCGGACCGGTCGATGCACTGCTGGCGTGGTTGCCGTTTTCGGTCCTGTTCACCGCTTTCGCCGTCGGCGGCGTGGCCAATGCGCTCAACATCATCGACGGTTTCAACGGCCTGGCCAGCGGTACGCTGATGATCAGCATGGGCGCGCTGGGGCTGATCGCGCTCGGCTGCGGCGATGCGCACCTGGCCCAGTTGTGCTTCCTGATCTGCGCCGTGACTGCCGGATTTTTCATGGTAAATTTCCCGTTCGGCAAATTATTCCTCGGCGACGGTGGGGCTTACCTGCTCGGCTTCTTGCTGGCATGGATGTCCGTGATGCTGGTTTACCGTAACCCGGCGGTTTCCGCCTGGGCTGCCTTCCTTGCCTGCGGCTATCCGGTTTTCGAGACCTTGTTTACCATCCTGCGCCGCCTGTGGTGCCGCCATCATCCGGGTCTGCCGGACAGCCGGCATTTGCACAGCCTGATCAAGACGAATATTTCGGCGCATTATTTCCGGGCGTGGCCAGCGCCGCTGCGCAATGCTGCGGTGTCGCCGTTCGCCTGGTGTGTGGCGCTGGTTCCGGCGGCTTTTGCAGTCCGTTTCTCAGAGTCGCCTGTGCTGCTCGGATATGCCGGGGTTGCAAGTTTCTCGCTGTATTGCGCTGGCTATGCCTGGGTTGCATCGGCAGGGAAGCATGCGGCTCGGGTCCACGCTCCGGCCGAGGATTTCGAAATCAAGCCGGTTAGCCGCCGCGCCGCAGGTTAGGCCGGCCGTTAATGGCAGGGCTTGTTTTCGGTTCCGGCATTCCCACTATCCCGCTTTCTCCCGGGCGAGAATCCGGGCGACTCTCGGTTTCTGCGATAAGAAGCGAATATTGGGAAGCGGTGTTTTCAATCGTTCGGCAAATGTTCCGATATGCATGTATTAAATAATTTCGTGAATGAAATAGGAAACGGGTTTATCGAAAGCTGTGTCACTTGAATTTCCGATTTGCAATGCTCTAAATTTCGTGGCTTGAATGGAGGGCCGTTTTGAAAAATCTCGGATTCCGTGCATTCGCCAGATAGGAGAGTGAGCTCGTGGCAAGCATGCCGAGAACAGGCTTCGCGGTGTCTCGATAGAACTATATGTTTTTCCTTGAAAAACTCACAAATTCTCACTTTCATTTGCGGCCCATAAGACGCAGCGAAACCAACTTGGCAATTTTCCTGTCGAGTTTGCCCCTGAAGTGTGGCAGGTACGCTCCAGCGACGGACTGCATTTAATAAAATCTTTCCAATCACTAATAGGTTTAGGGTATCATTTCATGTTCTTTCGAAGCAGGGCCCTCAGCTTTCTCCCCACTAGGTAACCGATGTCCAAGATCAATCGCACTGTCCTGGCCGTGGCTCTGGTCGTCACCTCCATTGCTGCTAACGCACAGCAGACGAACCAGAATCAATCCGACGATCTGTTTGGCCAGGAATCGTCGACCCCACTGTCGCCGTCTCCTGCGCAGTCGCGCAAACTGAGTATCACGAATGCCGGTGTAGCCGGCCAGGGTAACAGCCGGGCCGCGTCCGATAGCCTGTACGACCAGCAGGGTATGGCCGAGGCCGGCGAGCGCGCCGTCCGTCAGCAAGGTGAAGGCGCCCTGTCGCGCCAGCAGCGTGACAGAGGCTTCACTTCCCAGGCTCGGGGCCCGGCGAAGAAGGAAACGATGAGCGAGTTCCAGAAGTTCGTCTTCGAAAACACCGGGGATCTGCTGCCGGTGTATGGCGAAGAATTCTTCTCCAATTCGCCTTCGACCTTCGCGCCCATCTCCAACACGCCGGTACCTGCGGAATATCCGTTGGGGCCGGGTGACGAACTGCTGATCCGCGGCTGGGGTACGATCGATATCGATTTCCGTGCCACCATCGACCGCAACGGCACCATCAACATTCCGACGATCGGCACCGTGGTGCTTGGCGGGGTCAAGGCGGGTGACGCCGAAGCGCTGATCCGTGGCGCGGTCGCGCGCCTCTACAAAGGGGTTACGGTCAGCGTCAACTTCGGCCAGCTGCGGGCCATTACTGTCTACGTCGTCGGCCAGGCGAAGCGTCCCGGCACGTACACCGTGTCGAGCCTGTCCACCCTGGTCAGTGCGATGTTCGCCAGTGGCGGCCCCAACGCGACCGGCAGCATGCGCAGCGTGCAGGTCAAGCGCGCCGGCAAGGTAGTGGCGGAGCTGGACCTGTACGCCTTCATCGCGAAGGGCGACAAGTCGGGTGACATCAAGCTCCAGAACGGCGATTCGATCTACATTCCGCCGGCAGGCGGCTTCGTTGCACTGACTGGCAAGGTGAATGCGCCTGCCATCTTCGAGATCAAGTCCGGCAACGAGTCGATCTCATCCGTGCTCGACATCGCCGGCGGCTTGCCGGTGCTGGCCGATCCACGCCGCGCCTTCCTCGAGCGCATCGATCCGAACAGGTCGCGTCCGCGCAGTGTCGAGCAGTTCGCGCTCGATGAGCAGGGGCTGAAACGCACACTCAAGAATGGCGACTTGCTGAATATCACCTCGATTACGCC
>CAMPHU010000321.1 GCA_946886065.1 uncultured Massilia sp.
AACATCGGCCTGGTCTACGGCGGCGGCAAGGTCGGCCTGATGGGCGTGATCGCCGACGAGGTGCTGCGCCTGGGCGGCGAAGCCACCGGCGTGATCCCCAAGGCCCTGGTCGAGCGCGAAGTGGGCCACGCCGGGCTGACGCGGCTGTTCGTGGTGAAGGACATGCACGAGCGCAAAGCCATGATGTCGGACCTGTCGGAAGGCTTCATCGCCATGCCGGGCGGGATGGGGACGCTGGAAGAGCTGTTCGAGATGGTGACGTGGGCGCAGCTGGGCATCCATGCCAAGCCGGTGGGGCTGCTGAATGCGAACCGCTTCTACGACGGCCTGAAGGCCTTCGTGCGGCACCAGTGCGAAGAAGGCTTCGTCAGGCCGGAGCACGAGGGCTTGATGCTGGTCGAAGAGGATCCGGTGGCGCTGATCCGGCGCCTGCGCGCGGCGGCGGTGCCGGCGGCGGGCGAGGATGTGGAAGGCGAGATTTTGCGCGGGTGAGGTCTGCCACCAGCGCATGCACACCGTCGTAGGCGCAGTGGCGCGTACGACGGTCCCGCTGCTGCCAATACTTCACGCCACCTCGATCCGATCCCGCCCGCTTTCCTTCGCGCGGTACAAGGCCTTGTCCGCCCGGTTGATCGCATCCGCAAACGCTTCCTCACTGCGCCTCTCCGCCAGGCCGGCCGAGAAGCTGATCCGTCTTTCCGGCTCCAGCCCGTCCACCCGCATCGCATGCACGCGTTCCGCCATGCGCTCCAGCACCGTGCGCGCATCCGCCGGGCTCGTGTCCGGCAGCAGCAGCAGGAATTCCTCGCCGCCCCAGCGCGCCAGCACATCGTGGCTGCGCAGGGCCGCGCGCGCGGTGGCGGCGAAGCCGCGCAGCACGGCATCGCCGGCCGCGTGCCCGTGGCGGTCGTTGACCTGCTTGAAGAAGTCGATGTCCAGCAGCGCCACGCAGGTGCCCGCGCCGCGCGGATCGCGCCGCTCCTCGGCGGCCAGCACCTCGTTCATGTGGCGGCGGTTGGCCAGCGAGGTCAGCTCGTCCATCGTCGCCAGCTGGCGGATGGTGTCCAGCGCCTGTTCCAGCTCCATCTTGCGCCGCTTGAGGCGGGCGCGCAGCTTGTGCATCTCGCCGGTCAGCACGGCGATCGACAGCAGCGCCGTCGCCAGGTAGCCGAAGGTGATCCCCTCGATCTCCGGCGGAAAGCGCACCGGGTCCTGGGCCTGCAGCCACCACATGGTGCCGCCCATGGCGGCCAGCGCGACGCCGGTCAGCACCAGGGTCTGGCGCGGGCGCAGCGAGAACATGCAGAAGGCGACCACCACCACCGTCATCGGCAGCATGGCCCCGCGCACCGGGCCGCTGATCGAATACGACCACATCCCGCAACCGATCGCATACAAGGCCTGGGTCATGGCCAGGACCTCGGGCTTGAGCCTGAGCGCGGCGCTGTGGCGCACCAGGAAATAGAAGCACACCAGACCGCCGATGCCGAACACCTCCAGCCGGCGCATGGCGCCTACTTCGCTGAAGCCGTACAGCACCTGCCACTCCACCATGGCGATCGCGGCCAGGTAGAGCAGGGCGGTGGCGGCCCAGTATTGCAGCATGCGCCGCAGGCCGCGTTCCGACCCGGTGATCGCGCGCCAGATGGCGCCCGGGCGGGTCACGCGGACACCGCCGCGAGCATGGCGGCGATCTGTTCGGCCGGCACCGGGCGGCTGAACAGGTAACCTTGCATTTCGTCGCAATCGTTGGCACGCAGGAAGTCGCGCTGCTGTTCGGTCTCCACGCCTTCGGCGATGACGCGCAGGTTCAGCTTGTGACCGAGCGAGATCACCGCCATCGCGATGGCCTGGTCGTCCTGGCTGTCGGCCAGGTCGCTCACGAAGGACTTGTCGATCTTGAGGCGGCTGATCGGGAAGGATTTCAATGCCGACAGGCTCGAATAGCCGGTGCCGAAGTCGTCGATCGACAGCGACACGCCCATCGCCTTCAGCTCGCGCATCTTGTCGATCGAGCGGGCCAGGTCGCGCATGATCGAACTCTCGGTGACTTCGACTTCCAGCGCATCCGGCGGCAGGCCGGTGTCGCGCAGCGCCCCCTCGATGCGCTCGACCAGGCGCTTTTCCTCGAACTGGCGGGCCGAGACATTGACCGAAACGCTCAGGGGAGGCAGGCCGGCGGCGCGCCATTCCTGCACCTGGCGGCAGGCGGTGCGCACCACCCACTCGCCGATCTGGACGATCAGGCCGCTCTCTTCGGCCAGGCAGATGAAGCGCTGCGGCGGGATCATGCCGTGTTCCGGATGGTGCCAGCGGATCAGCGCCTCGACCCCGAACAGGCGGCCGGTCCTGAGGTCCACCTTGGGCTGGTACAGCAGCTGGAACTGGCAGGGGCCGCTGGCGACGCAGGTATCCAGGGCCGAGCGCAGGCCTTCCAGCAGCACCAGCTTCTCCTCGACGCTGGCGTTCATCTCGCTGGCGTAGAACTGGACGTTGTTGTTGCCCATGTCCTTGGCGCGGTACATGGCGGCGTCGGCGTTCATCATCAGGGTGTTGGTGTCGGCGCCATCGCGCGGGTAGAAGGCCACGCCGATGCTCGAGCTGACCTGGACTTCCTGGCCCTCGACCAGCACCGGCTCGGTGACCGCCTGGCGCACCTTTTCCAGCAGCGGGGTGATGGCCATCGGGTCGCCCGACAGGTCGGGAAGCAGGATCACGAATTCGTCGCCGCCGAAGCGCGCCAGGGTGTCGGTGCGGCGCAGGCAGCGGCCCATGCGCGCGCCCACCACCTTGAGCAGTTCGTCGCCGGCGTTGTGGCCCAGGCCGTCGTTGATCAGCTTGAAGCCGTCCAGGTCGATAAAGGCCAGGCCGACCGCGCTGCCCTTGCGCTCCGCGTCGCGGATTGCCTGTCCCAGGCGGTCGCGCAGCAGGCTGCGGTTGGGCAGGCCGGTGAGGTCGTCGTGGTGCGCCAGGTGGCGGATGCGCTGTTCGGTGAGCTTGCGCTCGGTAATGTCGCTGACGATCGCCACGACGCCGCCTTCCACCGGCACCACCTGGCGGTACAGCCAGCGGTCCGGCTCCGGCAGGGCGTGCGCCTGCCATTCGGCTTCGCGCGGCACGCCGTCCAGGGCCACCGCCGCCAGGTCCTCGAAGATGCTGGCGCCGAGCGATGCCGGCAGCAGGACCGACATGCGCTGGTCCGCCATCTGCGCCTTGCTGAGGCCCGTCAGCTGCTCGGCGCGGCTGTTGGTGGTTTCGATGATGAAGTCGGTCACGCTGTTGCCCGGTCCAAGGATGGCGCGCAGCACGAAGAAGGCGTCCAGGCTGCCCTCGGAGGCGGCGGCGTAGGTCTGCTGCGCACGCCGCTCGCGGCGGCGCGCCTTGGCCAGCTGCCAGGACCAGGCGCTGACCAGGGTCACCACGCCCAGCACCAGGGCGCTGCCGGCGCCCGCGCCCAGCAGCCAGGTGCGGCGCTGCTGTTCGAAGCGGGCCATCTGCTCGTCCTGCGACAGTCCGACCACGGCCACCAGCGGGAAGCCGTTCAGCGGGCGGGTGCTGGTGTAGCGCAGCTCCCGCGTGGCGTTCCCGGCGTCGATATCGCGCAGCACGACGGTGTCGGCGGCGCCGGGCGCGAAGCGCTGGCCCCAGGAGACGTTGTCGCCGATGCGCAGCGCGCGCACGATGCCGTCGCGGCCGGCCAGGCCGAGCAGGCCGCGGTCGCCCTGGCGCGAGCGCTCGTAGGAGCTGGTGAAGTAGGACGGATCGACCGCCACCATGGCGACCCCGGCGAAGTGGCCGGCGGCGTCGTTGATGCGGCGCGTGAAATGCAGGTGCGGCTCGTGGCCGCCGGCGGTCTCGCTGACGTAGGGGGTGTCGTGCGGCGTGTTGCGGTGGAAGGCGAGCCAGGGCGCGTGCGCGAGGTCGCGCGCGCCGAGGGGCGGGTTGCTGGCCTGGACACGGCCGTCGGCGTCCATGATCGCCACCTGGAACACCAGGCCCGGCGGCAGCAGGCCCTGGGCCGCGAGCGCGGGCAGGGCGCCGGTGGGGCCGTTCTGCTCGACCGCGTACTTGAGCACGCGCAGGGTCTGGTCGATGCCGCTCAGGCTGCGCGCCATCTGGGCTTCGTAGGTGTCGACCAGCTCGCGCGTAGCGTCGAGCGCGGCCTCCTGCGCGGCGCGGCGCTCGGAATCGATCACGTGCAAGGTGGCGAACCACAGCCCGCCCACCAGCAGCAGGGCGAACAGCGGCAGCGAGACATAGGTCTCGAGCCCGGCGCCGAGCCAGCGCGCCAGCCGCGAGCGGCGGGCGCGGACAGGCCGCGAGGGCAGGGCGGGCCGGGCGATCGATGTCGTGTAGATGCCCGGTTGGTTCAGCCGCGC
>CAMPHU010000322.1 GCA_946886065.1 uncultured Massilia sp.
TCGCCCCTGCGTAGGCCGGGCCCCAAGTTGAGCGCCCCGACAGCGCATGCAAACTTGGATTCCGGCCTTCGCCTGAATGACGTTTATACGCACACTGAAGAAATAAAAGAGGCTCCCTTCGGGAGCCTCTTTTATTACTACTGGCGGAGAGGGTGGGATTCGCCTACATCCCGCAGGCCGCCCCGGCGCTTGCAAGCGCCGGTCTTCGAATCCCACGCGTGAGCCACATTGGTGGCTCACTCCTTCCGCGTACGCAATAAAAAAGGCTCCCTTCGGGAGCCTCTTTTATTACTACTGGCGGAGAGGGTGGGATTCGAACCCACGGTACGGTCACCCGTACGCCTGATTTCGAGTCAGGTACATTCGACCACTCTGCCACCTCTCCTGATTCGGTCGATTCTTGCTGTGAGCTGCAAGAGGCCGCATTATAGCGGAGGCCTCATCAGGAAGGCAAGTGACGAACTGCAACTTTCAGGCAGCGGCTCACGAGCGCGAGATGCCCATGATGCGGTCGCCCATCTCGGCTCCCGCCATCACCATGCCCTGCCCCGCCGTCAGGCGCAGCTGCTCCCACTGCGCGAGGCCGACGTCCGGCACTGCCTGGCGCTGGCTGAGCAGCATCGCCAGGGTGAGCGCGTCGGCGGCGGCCTTGGCGGTGCTGCCTACTGTGTGCGGGCGCGGCACGAAGGCGGCATCGCCGCACAGCAGCACCCGGCCTTCCAGCATTTTCGGCACTTCCAGGTCCATGATCGCCTGCACGAAAGGCGCGTCCGTCGTTTCCATCAGCACGCGGAGGGATGGCGCCGCCAATTGACGGGCATCGCCGAGCAGCGCGGCGACGTGTTCGGGCCGCACCGCGCCCGCCGGCAGCGACGCTTCTTGGGTCCGCCCGTCGCGGCCGGTCAGCAGCGCGGCGAGCGGCGCGCCCTGCCCCGCGCGCCGGTACCAGATCCAGTTCCAGCGCCGCTCGCCGACCTCGACCGATTCGTCCTGGCCCGGCACCAGGTAGGCCACCAGCAGATGGCCGTCGCCCTGCTGGAACACGAAGGCGCGATCGAGCTTCTCGCGCGTGGCCGGCGGCAGCAGCGCCTCGGGCACGGCGCCGCGCCAGGCGACATAGCCGGCATAGCGGGGAGCGGCATCGGGCTGCATCTGGGTACGGACCGTGGAACGGGCGCCATCGGCGCCGATGAGCAGGTCGGCCGTCTCGCTCGCGCCATCGGCGAAGTGGGCCGTAACGCGCTGGCCTTCCTGTTCGTAGCGCACGAAGGTCCGGCCCGCGTGCAGGCGGGCCGGCGGCAGTCCGTCGCGCAGCGCCCGGTACAGCACCTCGCACGAGGTCTGGGCCTGCGGCATGTGGCTGCGCTGGAGTATCCGGTCGCCCCGGTCGAGGTAGAGACGGTCGTCGGAAGGCACGCTCGGCAGCCGGTCCGGGTCCAGCTGTGCGAAACGCAATGCCATGAGCACGTCGGGCTGCAGCACGAGCCCGCCGTCATGGCTGCCCATCCCGTCCGCCGAGCGCTCGAACACGTCGACCTCCCACCCAACCGCACGCAGCATCGCGGCCGCCAGCAGTCCGCCCAGCGAACCGCCGATGACGACTGCGCGCGGCGTGGCGCTCATGCCGCCTTCTCCCCCGCGCCTGCCTGGGCCACGCCGCGTCCGGCAATGCGCAGCCTCAGCTTGTCGCAGCCGTGCGGACCGGCTGGCAGCATGGTGGCGGCACAGGCATGCATCGCATCTCTCCCAGTGTATTTACCACCAGTGTAAGACGACTGCCTTGCGTTGTGAACATGCCAATGAAAGGTATGTCTTTACCGCCCAGGCGGCCAACCACACGAAGGTGTGGCCGGCGGCTCTTCCTTCGTCCGCATGGACGCGCACCGGCCCGGATTCCAGAATGCGACGGTGCGCCGCATTGGCGCCTCCTCCACCCGCCTCACTGAAAGGAACAGCATGAAAGGCACCCGCACTCTCGACAAGCTCACCGTCCACGACGGCACCCAGATCCACATCACCGATTGGGGCCATGGCGTCCCGGTCGTGTTCAGCCACGGCTGGCCGCTTTCGGGCGATGCCTGGGAAGACCAGATGATGTTCCTGGCGGAGCACGGCTGCCGCGTCATCGCCCACGACCGCCGCGGCCACGGCCGTTCGAGCAAGCCCTGGCACGGCAACGACATGGATACCTATGCCGACGACCTGGCGGCCGTGATCGACACCCTCGACCTGAGCGGCGCCATGCTGGTCGGCCATTCGACCGGCGGCGGCGAGGTGGCGCGCTATATCGGCCGCCACGGTACCGGCCGCGTCAGCAAGGCCGTGCTGGTGGGCGCGGTGACGCCGCAGATGATGGCCTCGCCCTCGAACCCGCATGGGGTGCCGATGGAGGTGTTCGACGGCATCCGCGACGGCGTGCGCAGCGACCGCGCGCAGTTCTTCAAGGACCTGGCCCTGCCCTTCTACGGCTACAACCGCCCGGGCGCCAAGCTGTCGGAAGGCATGCGCGACACCTTCTGGCTGCAGGGAATGCAATGCAGCCTCAAGAGCGCCTACGCCTGCATCAAGCAGTTCTCGGAGACCGACTTCACCGAGGACCTCAGGAAGATGAGCATCCCGACCCTGGTGATCCACGGCGACGACGACCAGATCGTCCCGATCGACACCACGGCACGCCGCGCCGTCGAGCTGCTGCCGCAAGGGACGCTGAAGGTCTATGCCGGCGGTTCGCACGGCCTGGCGACCACCCACAAGGACCAGCTCAACGCGGACCTGCTGGCCTTCCTTCGCGCCTGACCGGCGCCGGGCCGTTCTGCGCGCAGCGGTACGACATGGCCAGGTACACCATGTACAGCGCCGAGCGGCCCACCGCATACCCGAGCAGGCATTCGTGCAGCGTCAGCGGCGCGACGAACACGGAGATGGTCATGACAAACAGCGCCACCTGCCACAGCAGTTCCATCTTCTGCTTGCCAGTCACGTAGAACACGTAGCTGAGCGGGCTGGCGACGAAATTGAGGAAGCACAAGGGAGCCAGGATGCGCGCCAGTTCCCCGGCCGGCCGCCAGGTGGAACCGAATACCCAGCCGAACAGATCCGGCGAAAACAGGAGCAGCACCAGCGACGGCCCGAGAGCCAGCAGCACCAGCACCTTGAAGGTGGCGCGGTAGACGTCGCGGCAATGTCCAGCGGACTCGAATTCGTGCACCGCCTGGCGCTTGAACACCTCCAGCACGGAGGTGGCGATCAGCGCGATGGGCGCATTCAGCACCCGCTGGGTCAACGCAAACAGTCCGGCCGCCTGCACGCCATGGTGGATGCCGATCATGAACAGCGGCAACTGGCCGACCACGGTGTTGAGCACGCTCGACGGCAAGGAAAAGCGCCAGAAGGCCTGGTGCTTGGCGAGATAGCTGCGCTGTTCCTTGTCGAGGGTGAGCCTGATGCGGGCCGGAGGCGGCGATACCATGAGTCGCGCCGCCCACAGGCCGGCGCCGAGACCGATCAATTGCCCGGCCAGCAGCGCGGCGCCGTGCAGGCCCGAGTAGAGCAAGGCGAGCTGGCTGACGGCGGTGGTACCGGCCGCCAGCACCTTGGCTTTCGCGGCCTTGTCGAACAAGTTGTGCGAGGCCGCGTAGGCCAGTGTGGTTTGCGTGAACGCGGTGAGCCAGGTGCCGGCGCCGATGGTGAGCAGCGCGAACCAGGACATCGTGCCGACCGCGGACAGTCCCGCCACCCGCGCCGCGACCACGCAGGCCGTCAGCGTCAGGGCCAGCAGGGTCGCAAAATAGGCCACCACACTGAAGCAGACGCGTTGCTGCCTCTTTTCGTGATCGAGCACCATGGCAGCCTCGAAACGCAGGGTGGCCACGATGGAAGCTACCGCTATCACGCCGAGCCAGACGCTGAAGGCGCCCATGTCGGAGGGCGTGCACATGCGCGTGAGCAGGGGCGCGACCAGCAATGGAAGCGCTTGCGCGGCCGTCGCGCCAGCCAGGACGGTGCTGAAGTTTTTCCAGAAGTCGGACCGTGGCATGCTCATGGGGGCACTGTCGGAACTCGGTGAAACCGCGACGGTCACCACCCTCGCGCGCGGGCAGGACGCTAGCGATCAATTGACCAGCTTGCGAAGCTACCAGCACATCGTACCGAGGCGTGGCACGTGCTTATGCATGGGGATCAAACGCGGGGTGTAAATCGGTGTAAATGACCGGTGCTGGGGAAACGAGGTGCTGTGCTTGGGAAAGAGAAGCGGAAGGGGCGCGTCAAAGTCACCACCTTAGTTAGCCAAGAGACTGAAACTCAGCGCCGAGCAAAAATAAAAAAGGCTCCCTTCGGGAGCCTTTTTTATTACTACTGGCGGAGAGGGTG
>CAMPHU010000323.1 GCA_946886065.1 uncultured Massilia sp.
TGAGCATCTGCTCGGTGACGGTGAAGTCGGCGATCACGCCGTCCTTCATCGGGCGAATGGCTTCGATGTTGCCCGGCACCTTGCCCAGCATCTGCTTGGCCTCCTTGCCGACCGCCTGGATCGTCTTCTTGCCGTTCGGGCCGCCTTCCTGGCGGATCGCCACGACGGACGGTTCGTCCAGGACGATGCCCAGGCCGCGGACGTAGATCAGCGTATTGGCGGTGCCGAGGTCAATCGCCAGGTCGTTCGAGAAGTAGCTGCGTAAAAAACCAAACATGAGTGTCCTGATGCGCATCAAGGTGCGCCTAAACATTGATCGGGATGTCCTTGCCGTGCCCGCCCGTCTGTGTTTCCCCGGGCCTCGCGGTCTTGTCCTGCGCTGCGGCAGCTTTCGGCACGACAACGCATTAGCCCGCCATTCTACCTTATAATTTGACGTTTACATGCCGAATACAGGGGCTTTTACCCCCTAATTCGAGTGCGAGATCGGCGCTGTTTCCAAGCTTTTATCGGCCGTAGCACGCCGTTGGCTGGTAAGTTGCCAACATTCATTATTCGCTCAACCACATTTTGCGCGCGGCCCGCGCCGCGCCCGACATCATGTCCCTGACCCTTTCAGACGTAAAACGCATCGCCAACCTGGCCCAGCTCGACATGGACGAGGCCCATGCCGAGACCATGCTGGGCGAACTGAACGGCATTTTCGCGCTGGCCGAGCAGATGCAGGCGGTCGACACCAGCGGCGTTGCGCCGCTGGCACAGCCGCTGGCCGCCATCCTGGCCCTGCCGCTGCGCCTGCGCGACGACGTGGTCACCGAGGCCAACCGCCGCGAGGACTACCAGGCGCCGGCGCCCAAGGCCCAGGACGGCCTCTACCTGGTGCCGAAGGTCATCGAGTAATCCGCTTTTACGAATCGACACGCACATGCACACCAAGACCATCAAAGAGCTGTCCGCAGCCCTGCACGCAAAGCAGGTCTCGGCCACCGAACTGGCGCGCCACTACCTCGCCCGCATCGAGGCCAGCGGCCATAACGCCTTCCTGCACGTGGATCCGGAACTGACCCTGGCGCAGGCGGCCGCGGCCGACGAGCGCCTGGCGCAAGGCACGGCGGGCCCGCTGACCGGCGTGCCGATCGCACACAAGGATATTTTCGTCACCAAGGGCTGGCGCACCACCGCCGGCTCGAAGATCCTCGAAGGCTATGTCAGTCCCTTCGACGCCACCGTGGTCGACCGCTTCAAGGCGGCCGGCATGGTCACCCTGGGCAAGGTCAACCTGGACGAATTCGCCATGGGCTCGGCCAACGAGAACTCGGCCTATGGCGCGGTGAAGAACCCCTGGGATGCGCTGGCCGTGCCGGGCGGTTCCTCGGGCGGCTCGGCTGCGGCCATCGCCGCGCGCCTGGCGCCGGCCGCCACCGCCACCGACACCGGCGGCTCGATCCGCCAGCCGGCCGCCTTCTGCGGCGTCACCGGCATCAAGCCGACCTACGGCCGCGTGTCGCGCTTCGGCATGATCGCCTTCGCCTCCTCGCTGGACCAGGGCGGCCCGATCGCCCAGACCGCCGAGGACTGCGCCCTGCTGCTGAACGAGATGAGCGGCTTCGACGAGCGCGATTCGACCAGCCTGACGCCGGACCAGGGCAATATCGGCGAGGACTATACCCGCGACCTGAACAAGCCCTTGACCGGCCTGCGGATCGGCGTGCCGAAGGAATACTTCGGCGAGGGCCTGGCGGCCGACGTCGAGGGGGCGGTGCGCGCCGCGCTGGATGAATTCGTGAAGCTGGGCGCGACCCTGGTCGAGATCTCGCTGCCGAAGACGGCGCTGTCGATCCCGACCTACTACATCATCGCCCCGGCGGAAGCCTCGTCGAACCTTTCGCGCTTCGACGGCGTGCGCTACGGCCACCGCGCCGCGGACTACAAGGATCTGCAAGACATGTACCGCAAAACCCGCGCCGAAGGTTTCGGCCGCGAGGTGCAGCGCCGCATCATGGTCGGCACCTATGTGCTGTGCCATGGCTACTACGACGCCTACTACGTGCAGGCGCAGAAGATCCGCCGCCTGATCGCCGACGACTTCCAGGCCGTGTTCCGCGACCAGTGCGACGTGATCATGGGCCCGGTGGCCCCGACCGTGGCCTGGGACCTGGGCTCGAAGGCGAACGACCCGGTGGCGAACTACCTGGCCGACATCTACACCCTGTCGACCAGCCTGGCCGGGCTGCCGGGCATGTCGATTCCGTGCGGTTTCGGCGGCGAAGGCGGCAAGCGTCCGGTCGGCCTGCAAATCATCGGCAACTACTTCGGCGAAGCGAAACTGCTGAACATCGCGCACCAGTACCAGCAGGCGACGGACTGGCACCAGCGCGCGCCGGAAGGCGTCTGAGGACAGGAAAGAGAGAACACTATGCAATGGGAAGTCGTCATCGGTCTTGAGAAC
The DNA here is from genome assembly GCA_946886065.1 of uncultured Massilia sp. The sequence continues at coordinate 2,450 of CAMPHU010000323.1, forward strand.
CACGTGCAGCTCACGACCAACTCGAAAATCTTCAGCGGCAGCTCGATCCGGTTCGGCGCCGAGCCGAACACCCAGGCCAGCCCGGTCGACCTGGCGCTGCCGGGCGTGCTGCCGGTGCTGAACCGCGGCGCCGTGGAGCGCGCGATCCGCTTCGGCCTGGCCGTGGGCGCGAAGATCGCGCCGCACTCGGTCTTCGCGCGCAAGAACTACTTCTACCCCGACCTGCCGAAGGGCTACCAGATCAGCCAGTTCGAGGATCCGGTGGTCCAGGGCGGCACCGTCAGCTTCGCCTACGAGAAGGACGGCAAGCTGGAGACGAAAACCGTCAACCTGACCCGCGCCCACCTCGAGGAAGACGCGGGCAAGTCGCTGCACGAGGATTATGCCGGCATGAGCGGCATCGACCTGAACCGCGCCGGCACGCCGCTGCTCGAGATCGTGTCCGAGCCGGAGATGCGCAGCGCCGCGGAAGCCGTGGCCTATGCCAAGGCGCTGCACTCGCTGGTGATGTGGCTGGGCGTCTGCGACGGCAACATGCAGGAAGGTTCGTTCCGCTGCGACGTCAACGTCTCGGTGCGACCGGTCGGCCAGAAGGAATTCGGCACCCGCTGCGAGATCAAGAACCTGAACTCCTTCCGCTTCATGGAAGAGGCGATCCATTATGAAGTGCGGCGCCAGATCGAGCTGATCGAGGACGGCGGCAAGGTGATCCAGGCGACCCGCCTGTGGGATCCGGACCGCAAGGAAACCCGTTCCATGCGCACCAAGGAAGACGCGCAGGACTACCGCTACTTCCCGGATCCGGACCTGCCGCCGCTGGTGATTTCGCAGGACTGGATCGACCGCGTGAAGAACGACATGCCGGAACTGCCGGGCGCGATGCGCGCGCGCTTCACCGGCGACTACGGCTTGCCGGAATACGACAGCCTGGTGCTGACCTCGTCGCAGGCGATGGCAACCTATTACGAAGCCGTGGTGGCCAAGGCCGGCAAGGAAAACGCCAAGGCCGCGGCGAACTGGCTGATGGGCGACGTCTCGTCGACCCTGAACCGCGAAGGCGTGGAAATCGCCCATTCGCCGGTGGAAGCCTCGCAGCTGGCGCTGCTCCTGAAGCGCATCGCCGACGGCACGATCTCGAACAAGGCCGCGAAGGAAGTGTTTGCCGCGATGTGGGAAGCGAAGTCGACCGACGAACACCTGGCCGACATCGTGATCGAGCAGAAGGGCCTGAAGCAGATCTCGGATACGGGCGCGCTGGAAGCGATCGTGGACGAAGTCCTGGCCGCCAACGCCAAGTCGGTCGAACAATACCGCGCCGGCAAGGAAGCAGCGATCAACGCCCTGATCGGCCAGACGATGAAGGCTTCGAAAGGCAAGGCCAACCCGGCCCAGGTCACCGAACTCCTGAAGAAAAAACTCGCCGGCTAAAAAATAGGGTCAGAGTCGAATTGTTGGGAAATTCTCCAGAATTTCCTGCAATTCGACTCTGACCCTATTTTGTTTACTCAGCAATACGCCTTCGACAACTGGGGTCGGAGTCGAATTCTTTGGCAACTTTGAGAAATTGCCCAATAATTCGACTCTGACCCCAATTATTTTCTGACACTGCGGGAAATGTCGGCAAAGCCAGATTTGAGCCGGCTCAAACCTAAGGCCATTCCCATTCTCAGCCGGAACAAAACAGCTGTTCAGCTCGCCCCAAATAATTAGGGTCAGAGTCGAATTGTTTGACAACTTTGGGGAATTTCCCAATAAATCGACTCTGACCCTCGTGTGGGGTCAGAAGGGAAATTGACAGGGTATGGGGGTCGGAGTCGATTTGTTTGGCAATTCTGGGGAATTTCCCAACAATTCGACTCTGACCCGACTTGTTATACGCCGTAGCGGGTGCGGTAGGCGGCGACGGCGTCCTTGAATTGG
>CAMPHU010000324.1 GCA_946886065.1 uncultured Massilia sp.
GCGTACTGCATCACCACCTGCACGTCGCCCATGCGCGCCGCCAGCCAGCCGGCGCCCAGCACGGCCAGCAGCAGCAGGGCCGGCAAATACGGCCGGGTCGGGATCAGGCTGAAGTTCTCGCGCCGGCGCCAGATCAGGGCCAGGCTGATCGGCAGGATCGCATAGCCGTGGGCGAAGGTGTCCGAACTGTTCCAGATCGCGACCATGGAGCCGGCCGTGGCGAAGTAGAACAGGATGGGCGCCAGCATGGCCAGGGCCAGCACGGCGGCCTGGGCGCGCGAGAGCGGCGCTGGCGCGCTGGCGGAACGGGTTGATGCAGGGGCGTGAAGCACGCCCGGCGGCGGTGTCAGGAACATTCCAGTCTCTCCCCGATGCAGGCCAGGTTGCTCGGCCAGCTGTATTGGCGTTCGACCCTGGCGCGTGCGGCCAGGCCCATGTCGTTATTGCTGCGTTCCAGGAGTTGCGCGACGGCGTCGGCAAAGCCGGCGCCGTCCTCGGCCACGATCAGCTCGTGGCCCGGTTCTGCGTGAATGCCTTCCAGCGCCTGCGGCGAGACCACCACCGGCGTGGCCATGGCCATCGCCTCGAGCACCTTGTTCTGGATGCCGCGCGCGATGCGCAGCGGAGCCACCGCGGCCTTCGCGTGGGCGATGTAGGGGCGCACGTCGGGCACGGTGCCGGTGACGCGGATGCCCGGCTGCTTCGCCAGTTCCTGTACCGCGGGCGCGGGACGGGCGCCGACGATGTAGAAATGCAGCTCGGGGTAGCGCGCGCGCAGGACCGGCATGGCCTCCGCCGCGAACCACTGGACCGCGTCCACGTTCGGCCAGTAATCCATGGCGCCGGTGAACACGATGGCCTGTTCGCCGGGCGCGTAGGGACTGGCGTAGCCGCCCTCGGGGGTGAAGTAGTCGGTGTCGACGCCGTTGCTGAAGAAGCCGATCTTGGCATCGCTTTCCGGCGCCAGCTGGCGGAACAGGTCCGCTTCCGGGCCGGACACGAACAGCGAGGCGTCGTAGTCGCGCGCCACGCGGCGCTCGTAGGCGAGCAGCTGCCTGGCTTCGTGACGGTACAGCCAGCTCATCGGCCAGGGCTTCTTGTCGGCGTACTGGCGCCATTTGTCCGAGTCGACGTCGCAGAAGTCGACCACGCGGCGCGCGCCCGGATACTTGTCGGCGTACTGCGCCATGGCCGAGGAGAACACCAGCACGCGCTCGATCTTGTGCGCGGCCACGGTCTGGTCGACCCAGCGCGCCAGGCCGGCGTCGCGGTAGTAGTCGAGCGAGAGCGAGCGGCCCTTGACCAGGGCGCCAAGGCTGCGCACCCGCGACAGCGTGGGATTCAGGCTGGCGAAATGGCTGCTGGCGCACATGCGCTCGACGGTCGGCACATGCTGCCAGTCGTCGGCGTCGTCCACAAACGTAGCCAGGTGCACCCGGTAGTCGCGCGCCAGGTGCTTGAGCAGGTGGTAGGAGCGGATCTTGTCGCCCTTGTTGGGCGGGTAGGGGATCCGGTGGATCAGCAGCAGCAGGTCTTCCATGGCCTTATCCCAGGTTGCGCACGATATAAGGTCCGAGGAAATTCGCCACCGGCAGCGGCAGCTTTTTCCACATCTTGATGAACAGCTGGTATTTCGGGTTCAGCGGATTGTTGTCCGGCAGCTGGCTCGAGGCATACAGCTTGTATTCGTAGGGCAGCGGCTCGGCCGTGAAGCCCCAGTTCTTCTTGAAGTCGTAGGCGCCGGTGCCCAGCTTGCTGCGGCCGAAGTCGAAGATGCGGCAGCCGCGCGCGGCCGCCGCCTGCATCAGGCTCCAGTACATGAAGTCGTTGCCGGCCACTTCGCGCGCCAGGTCGGTGCCGCCGCCGTAGTAGGGCACCACTTCGTCGCGCCAGTAGAAGGACAGCACCGACGCCACCAGGCGGTCGTCCTCGGTGAGGATGGTGCGCACCTCGCACTCGGCGCCGAAGGTCTGCTGCAGCAGGGCGAAGTATTTCTTCGGGAACACCGGGGTGCCCAGGCGCAGCACGCTGTGGGCGTAGGCGGCGAACATGCGCTCGACGTCGTCTTCCACCACGGACTTGAGGCCCAGCTTGATCCCCTTGCGCACCATGGCGCGCTGCTTGCGCGGGATGGCGTTCATGTTGGCCTCGTCGTCACCGGAGATCTCCTTGCGGAAGGTGACGTAGAGTTCCTTGGTGTGCCAGTTGGGATCGTCCGGGTGGGCGCGCTGCATGCCGCGGTATTCCAGGTGGCCCACGCCGAGCCTGGTCGCCAGTTCGTGCGCGGCCTGGTCCAGCATGCGGCGCGACTCCTCGTCCAGGGCGGCCACGCCGCCGTAGACGCAGAAGGGCATCGCGCCCAGCGAGTGGCCGAACAGGCGGCTCTTGATTTCGGCCAGCGGCAGCACGCCCTGGATCTGGCCGCCCTGTTCCACGTAGTAGAACCAGGTCTTGATGCCGAAGGATTGTTCGATGACCTTCTGCCAGCCCGAGAGGTGGAAGAAAGTGGCTTCGGGGCAGGCGCGAACGAAAGCGTCCCAACGGGCGTATTCTTGCGGCCGCAGCAGGTGCAGCGTGTGCGGACCGGCCGCGAGGACCGGGGCGGCGCGCTGGGCCTGTGCGGCGTCGATGATCGAGTTCATGCCTTGCGTGTTCCTTCTGAAGACTTGGTTTATTGCCGGCCCAGGAAGATGCGGTCCATGCGGTCCCAGGCGAAGTCTTTCGCCAGCTGCTCGAGACGGCTTTCCATGCGGCCGATGTTGATGTAGTGGCGGAAGCGCGCCTTGACGCCCAGGCCTTCGGGACGCGGCTGGCCCGGATCGATCTCCCAGGGATGGAAGTAGAACAGGGCCGGTTCGCCGTCTTCGCGGTTGACCTTTTCCATCATCCAGCGCGACAGCGCGTAGGGCAGCAGGCGGAAGTAGCCGCCGCCGCCGGCCGGCAGGTTACGGCTGCCGATGCGCACCGTGGTGACCGGGACTTCCAGCAGGCCGTCCGGGCCGTTCGGGTAGAAGGCGAAGCGCGGCGCGTCCGGCATGCCGTAGTGGTCGTGGGCGATCGGGTAGATGCTGGAGCTGTAGCGGTAGCCGGCCTCGCGCAGCGCGTCGAGGGCCCACAGGTTCCGCTCGCCGATCGAGAAGCTGGGCGCGCGGTAGCCGATCACCTCCTGGCCGCCGATGTCTTCCAGCAGGGCCTTGCTGGAGCGGATGTCCTGGTCGAACTCCGCCCGGCTCTGGTCCGAGGCGCGCAGGTGGCCGTAGCCGTGGCTGGCCAGCTCGTGGCCGCCGGCCACGATGCGGCGCACCACTTGCGGATAGCGCTCCGCGATCCAGCCCAGGGTGAAGAAGGTGGCGCGCACGCCCTGGCGCTCGTACAGCGCCAGGATGCGCTCGATATTCGCCTCGACCCGGCACTCGCGCGCATCCCAGCTGTCGCGCGCGATATAGGGAGCGAAGGCGGAGACCTGGAAGTAATCCTCGACGTCGCAGGTCATGGCGTTGCGGATGCGCTCGCCCGGGGCGGGACGCGGCCGGGCTGCGAGGGTGTGCATCTTCATTCCTGGTTGTCCATGTGCTGGGCCGGCGCGCCGGGTGGCGCGGCGACGATTTTCTTCAGGATCGACAGCACCGAGACGATCGATTTCTCGAGGCGCATCATGCGCTCGTCGAGCACTTCGACGCTGGCGCCGCCGGCGCGCCGTTCGCCAATGCGCAGCTCGCCGTCCAGGGTGTCGGCGCCGTTCGCCGCGCCATGGCCTGCGCGCGCCGCGCCGGGAATCTCGGCCTCGGGCAGCTGGTATTCCTCGGAGATGTCGCGCACCACTTCGTTGATGTCGGCTTCGGTGAAGGCGTGCAGCTCTTCCAGGTAGCCCATCAGCAGGACGCGGTCCATCAGGGTATTGGTCTTGCGCGGGATGCCGCCGCTGTAGGCGAATACCGCCGCGTAGGCGCCGTCGTCGAAGGACGGGTCGCCCTGCCAGCCGACCGTGGCCAGACGGTGCTCGACATAGGCGCGGGTCTCCTGGGCGTCCATCGGCCCCAGGTGGTAGCTGGCGATCACGCGCTGGCGCAGCTGCTGCATGCCGGGGCTGTGCAGGGTGGCGCGGAATTCCGGCTGGCCGAGCAGGAAGGTCTGCAGCAGCGAGCGGTCGTCGGTCTGGAAGTTGGACAGCATGCGCAGCTCTTCCACGGTGCGCGCGTTCAGGTTCTGGGCCTCGTCGATCACCAGCAGGGCGCGCTTGCCCTGGCGGTCGACCGTGCGCAGGAACTGTTCCAGGCGGTTGAGCAGCTCGGCCTTGCTGGCTCCTTCGTAGGGCAGGCCGAAGCTCGACACCACCATGCGCAGCGTGTC
>CAMPHU010000325.1 GCA_946886065.1 uncultured Massilia sp.
GTGCTTGCCTGTCCGTCAACTGGGACGATTTGCCCACCTCAAACGGGCCGCGGATTGCGTTAGCATTGCAGCTTCGCCGCAAGCGACAGCTGCGCCGCCTTCCACCGAACACCATGTCGAATCTCGAAATCGCCCTCGCGGACGCCGCCTGCGCCCGCGCATCCACGCAGCCCGGCCGCCTGGCCCAGTACTGGACCCTGACCAAGCCGCGCGTCACTTTCATGACCGTGTTCTGCGCCGTCATCGGCAGCCTGCTCGCCACCGACGGCTTCCCCGGCTGGGGCGTGCTGCTGTGGAGCGCGGCCGGCATCTGGCTGCTGGCCGGCGCCGCATTCGCGGTCAACTGCCTGCTGGAGGCCAAGGTCGACGCGCGCATGGCGCGCACCGCCCGCCGCGCCACCGCGCGCGGCGAACTCACTCCCTTTCAAACCACCGTGTTTTCCGGCCTGATCGGCGGCGCCGGCATGGCCGCGCTGTACTGGATGGTCAATCCGCTCACCATGTGGCTGACCCTCGCGACCTTCGTCGGCTACGCCTTCGTGTACACGCTCCTGCTCAAGCCGAACACGCCGCAGAACATCGTGATCGGCGGGCTGGCGGGGGCGATGCCGCCGGCGCTGGGCTGGGCCGCCGTGGCGGGCGAGGTGCCGCTGCAGGCCTGGCTGCTGGTCCTGATCATCTTCCTGTGGACGCCGCCGCACTTCTGGGCGCTGGCCATGTACCGGCGCGAGGACTACGCCCGTTCCGGGCTGCCGATGCTGCCGGTCACCCACGGCATGGACCATACGGGCCGCATGGTCTGGCGCTACAGCATCGCGCTGGCGCTGGGCACGGCCCTGCCTTGGGTGATGGGCATGAGCGGCGCGCTCTACCTGCTGGCGGCCGCCGCGCTCAACGCCGTCTTCCTGCGCCACGCCTGGCTGGTGCACCGCCGCTACAGCGACCAGGTGGCGCGCAAGGCCTTCGGCTGGTCGGTCATCTACCTGGCGCTGCTGTTCGCGGCGCTGCTGGCCGACCACTGGGCGGCATTCCTCTAGGAGCGCCCCGTTGGCGCAGCCCTTCAGGTCTGCTAACATCCCTTTCATTCCATCAGGAGGTATCCGTCCAATGCGCCATTGATGCCGCCGTCTGCTGACGGCCCGTTCTTCGCCTTCCCATCCATAAGGGAAGTTCGCCGGCATCCTGGAGTATTCATGACGTCCTCAATTCTTGCGCTCGACAGCGCATCTTTCGTCCTGCCCGACGGCAGGATCCTGTTTTCCGGTCTCACCGAACAATTCGACAGCCGCCGCACCGGCCTGGTCGGGCGCAATGGCGCCGGCAAGAGCGTGCTGGCGCGCCTGCTGGCGGGGGAACTGGAGCCGAGCGCGGGACGCTGCCTGCGTCCCGCCTCCGTGTATTACCTGGCCCAGCATGCGGGGCAGGGCGGCGCGCAGACGGTGGCCGGGCTGGCGGGCGTGGGCCCGGTGCTGGCGGCGCTGGAACGCATCGAGGCCGGCGGCCTGGAAGCGCGCGACTTCGACACCGTGGGCGAGCAATGGGACATCCGCCAGCGCCTGGCGCAGGCGCTGGAGCGCGCCGGCCTGGGCCAGCTCGGGCCGGACAGTCCGGCGGCGTCGCTCAGCGGCGGGCAGGCGATGCGGGTGGCGCTGGCCGGCGCCGCGCTGCGCGACCCGGATTTCCTGATCCTCGACGAACCCAGCAACCACCTCGACCGGGAAGGCAGGCAGGCGCTCGCCGGACAACTGCTGGCATGGCGCAAAGGCCTGCTGGTGATCAGCCACGACCGCGAACTGCTGGGCATCATGGAGCGCATCGTCGAGCTGTCCGCGCAGGGACTGCGCAGCTACGGTGGCAATGTCGCCTTCTACGAGGAGGCGCGCCGCCAGGAGCAGGACAGCGCGGCGCGCCAGCTGGAGCACGCCCGCCTGGCGCTGCGGCGCGACGAGCAGGACAGGCGCGAACAGCGCGAGCGCCAGGCGCGCCGCGAGGCACGCGGCAAGCGCGAAGGCAAGACGGCCAACCAGGCGCCGATCCTGCTCGGCGGACGGCGGGAACGCAGCGAAGGCAGCGCCGGCCGGCTGCGCCTGCAGCACGAGGCGGCGCGCGAGGAAGGGGCGCAGGCGGTGCGGGACGCCGCGCAGCAGGTGCGCGCGGATGCGGCGGTACGCATCCACGCCGCCGGCGCAGCGGCGCCGGCCCAGCGCCGCGTCGCGCTCCTGGAAGACGCGCTGCTGCCTTGGGTGCGCCGGCCCCTGGATCGCATCAGCCTGAGCCTGGCGGGCCGGCAGCGTATCGGCATCGAGGGCCCGAACGGCTGCGGCAAGTCCACCCTGTTGACGGCGCTGGCGGACGCGGTCAGCCCGCCGGCGCGGGTGGCCAGGCTCGACCAGCAGCTCGGCATCCTGGATCCCCACCGTTCGACCCTGGACCACCTGCTGGAGCGCAACCGCAGCGCCGGCCAGGACATGCTGCGCACCTGGCTGGTCCAGCTGGGACTCGATGCGGACGCCGTGCGCCGCCCGTCCGGCCTGCTCAGCGGCGGCGAGCGCCTGAAGGCGGCCCTGGCATGCGTGCTGTACGCGGACGAGCCGCCGGAGCTGCTGCTGCTCGACGAGCCGGGCAACCACCTGGACCTGCCTTCGCTGGCGGCCCTGGAGGCGATGCTGAACGCCTGGCAGGGAGCGCTGGCGGTGGTGTCGCACGACAGCGTGTTCCTGGAGCGCATCCGGCTGACCCACCGCCTGCGGGCCACGCCGGAAGGCTGGCGGTTGCTATAATCCGGGCTGACGAATTCCGACGAAGAACGACGATGTTGCGCACCCTTGTCATTTCCCCCAACTGGATCGGCGACGCCGTGATGGCGCAGCCCTTGCTGCGCAGGCTGAAAGAGCTGCATCCGGACCGGCCCATCGACGTGCTGGCGCCCACCTGGGTGGCGCCGGTATGGCAGGCCATGCGCGAGGTCGACACGGTGCTCGATGCGCCGTTCAAGCACGGCAAGCTCCAGCTGGCCGAACGCCGCGCCTATGCGAAGATGCTGAAGGCGCGCGGCTATGCCGACTCCTATGTGCTGCCCAACACCCTCAAGTTCGCCCTGATCCCCTGGCTGGCCGGCATTCCGAAGCGGGTCGGCTACAAGGGCGAGATGCGCTACGGCCTGGTGAACGTGATGCACCACGACGACAAGGCCGCGCCGCGTCCCATGGCCCAGTTCTACGCCGCGCTGGCGGACGCGCCGGTGCGCCACCTGCCGCGACCCGGCAAGCTGCCCGAGCCCGTGATGTGGGTCGACGAGGCCCAGGCGCGGGCCGCGCAAGCGCGCCTCGACCTGCCGGCGGGCCGGTATGTCGCCTTCGCGCCGGGCGCCGAGTTCGGCCCGGCCAAGCGCTGGCCGGCCGCCTACTTCGCCGAGCTGGCCCGGACCATCCGCGCCGAGCGCCCGGACGTCGGCATCCTGCTGATGGGTTCCCCCAAGGACCGCGCGGTGTGCGAGGAAATCACGGCCGTGGTGCCGGAGGCGCACAACCTGGCCGGCGCCACGTCGCTGAGCGAAGCCATCGCCCTGATCTCGCGCGCGGCGGCGGTGGTGACCAACGATTCGGGACTGATGCACATCGGCGCCGCGCTGCGCCGCCCGGTGGTGGCGATCTACGGCCCCACCGACCCGCGCCACACGCCGCCGCTGTCCGAGCTGGCCAAGGTGCTGTGGCTGCACATCGAATGCTCGCCCTGCCAGCAGCGCGAGTGCCCGCTGGGGCACCAGAACTGCATGAAGCAGATCGCGCCGGCCGCCGTTTGGCAACCCTTGCAGCCCATGCTGCCCCTGCTCGCCGCCGTCCCGGCCGGCGGCACGCATATTTAACAAGGACTCCATCATGATTCTGGTCACAGGCGCAGCAGGCTTCATCGGCGCGAACCTGGTGCACGCGCTGTCCGCGCGCCAGCCGTTTTCCGTCTTCGGCGTCGACAACATGTCGCGCCCGGAGAAGTTCCACAACATCGTCGACGCCGAGATCGCGGACTACCTCGACAAGGAAGATTTCATCGCGCGCCTGCGGGCCGGCCAGTTCGACCGCAAGTTCACCGCCGTGCTGCACCAGGGCGCCTGCTCCAACACCATGGAGACCGACGGCCGCTACATGATGGCGAACAACTACGAGTACACGATCGAGCTGTTCGAGTTCTGCCAGCGCCAGAACATTCCCTTCATCTACGCCTCCTCGGCGGCGGTGTACGGCGGCGGCACCGTGTTCAGGGAAGAACGCCCGCACGAGCGCCCGCTGAACGTCTACGGCTATTCGAAGTTCCTGTTCGACCAGTAC
>CAMPHU010000326.1 GCA_946886065.1 uncultured Massilia sp.
CCGCGAACTACACCGTCTAATTCGTCGGCAGGCGTCAGATGTGTATAAGAGACAGCACTTCCAGGGTCAGGGTCACCGGGATGCGCCGCATCATCTGCGGCAGCTGGCGGCCGGCCTTCTTGCCGGCGGCGGCGGTGGCGGCCTCGACACCGTCGAGGTCGTCGATGATGAGGTCCGCGCCAGCCAGTTGCTCGTTGAGATTCATATCCATTTATTCGGCATCTTCAAAAGAGGTTAAACACAATTTCCCTTTGTGTTCGGCCACGGCGGCCGTGAACAGGCGCGATTCATCCAGCAGCACGTCGGCGCGCCCGACCGACACGGGGATCACGTCGCCGACCTGGAGGTCGAACAGCGCCGCGAGCGTGATCTCCTTGCTGACAAGACGGCCGTCGAGCTTGACGTGCAGGCTCGCGGCCAGCGGCTCCTGGGCGCCGCGCGTACTGCGCACACTGCCCTTCTCCGCCATCAGCCCCTGAAGGACATGGCCCATCAGTTGCTGGTCGAGACCGATCCACAACAGGCTGTCCTGCTCCGCCTGCGGCGCGCGCAGCGCCACCCGGATCACCCAGCCGGCCTTGCCCGGCGGGGCGGCCGTGCCGACCTGGCCCAGCGGGGCCTCGGCCGGGACAGGAGCCTCCACCGCGGCGCCCACCGCCGCCATGCCCTCGGCCACGCGGGCGTCGAGCAGCGCGGCCAGCTGCTGGGTCAGGGTCGCCGCCAGGCGTTCCTCGGTGGCGGTGACTCGTTCATTGGCGAGGTCGCGCTGGCCAGCCTGGCTCGGCGCACGGCGGGCGTAGCGCCCTTCCAGCAGGCCCAGCAGAAGAAAGCGCTCGAAAGCCACGGCGGCCACGCCGAAGCGTCCCGCCACGCCCTGCCAGCGCAAGCCGGCCTGTTCAGGGGCGCGCTCGAACTTGAGCTCGTTAAGACGGTAAGCGCCCCAATAGCGGCGCCCGGCCGGCGAGGCCATTGCTTCGCCCAGCGATTCGAACAGGCGGGCGGCGAAGGTCGGCAACAAGTGGACGGGCCGGCCCAGCAGGGCTGGGTCGATCACTTGAAAGTCGCGCGAACGGTCGGGTGAATTGATCGGCATATGTAATTGTTACGAAGTAACGAGAAATGACGTTTTTTCATTCCCACAGGCAACTATTATACAGGGATATTTGCGTACGACACTTTGAGATTCTCCTTTGATTTCCTACTTGCCCTACGGTAAGATCTCTTCATCGCATCGCAGCATCAAGGGCCCTCTCCTCTAGGCACAGAGGTAAATACGCTGAAAGAGGGGCAGAAACAGACGGGCGTTCGTAGACCAAGATTTAACAATCCAGGCCCTCACCGAGGCTGCGGGACAACAAAATAAGTCACATTTTGTCGTCGTCAAACAACACAGAAACTGCATGGGAACCCAGATGGCAACCGAACTCGCCGGCTTGATCAAAGCCGACCTTGCACAACTGACCAACGAAGCCAACCGCCTTGCGATCCAGCCTGCGGCCGACCTGTCGGCCCAGGGCGCATTTAACAATTCGCAAGGCAGCTTCTCGTTCGCTCAGACCATGAAGGACGCCATCGCCGGCGTCGATGCCGAAGACCGCGCCGCCGGCGAGCGCATGGCGGCCGTCGATGCCGGCAAGAGCGACGACCTGGTGGGCGCCATGCTGGCCTCCCAGCAAGCCAGCCTGTCCTTCTCGATGCTGATGCAGGTTCGCAACAAAGTGATGGGCGCAGTCGACGAACTGCTCAAGCTCCCGGTCTGATCCTTTTCCCTTAACGAGACGTTCCAGTGATCTCTACCCTCAAGTCCGTTTTCGGCGGCAAGCTCGCGGTTCCCGCGCTGCCGCCGGCGCTGCGCAACAACCTGCCCCTGCTGCTGGGCCTGGCAGTGGCCATCACGGCCGCCGTCATGATGTTCCTGTGGCAGGACCAGTCCAGCTACAAGCCGGTCTTCGGCGCCCGCGAGAAGGTCTCCGCGAGCGACATGATGAGCGTGCTCGAAGCCGAGCAGGTTCCCTACCGGGTGCACCCGGAAAGCGGCCAGGTGATGGTGCCGGCCGGCGAACTGGGCAAGGTGCGCATGCTGCTGGCCGCCAAGGGCGTGACCGCCCAGCTGCCGGCCGGCCTGGAATTGATGGACAAGAACGATCCGCTGGGCGTGTCGCAATTCGTGCAGGACGTGCGCTTCCGCCGCGGCCTGGAAGGCGAGCTGGCGCAGAGCATCCTGACCATGGACGCCATCGCCTCGGCGCGCGTGCACCTGGCGATCGCCAAGACCAGCGCCTTCGTCACCGGCGCGGGCGACCAGTCCTCGGCCTCGGTGGTGGTGGCGCTGAAACCCGGCCGCACGCTGTCGAACGAGCAGATCGCGGCCATCGTCAACATGGTCTCGAGCAGCGTCGCCAACCTGGCGCCGACCCGTGTGTCGCTGGTCGACCAGGCCGGCAACTACCTGTCTTCGCGCATCGACCTGAGCGACGGCTTCGAGGGCGCGGTCCAGGGCGACAGCGCTTCCAAGCGCTACACCGACGAGGTGCGCACCAACGTCAACGAGCTGCTGGCTCCGGTGCTGGGCGCGAACAACTTCAAGCTCAGCGTGACCGCCGACGTCGACAACGACAAGATCGAAGAAACCCAGGAAAAGTACGGCGAAGCGCCGAAGGTCACCAGCGAAGCGATGCGCGAAGAGATGGAGCGCAACCGCATGGCGCTGGGCGTGCCGGGCACCCTGTCGAACCGTCCCCCGCAGCCCGCCGATGCGGCCCCGGAAGGCCAGGCCGCCGATCCGGCCGCCGCCGCCAAGCCGGAAGACGATGGCAGCGCACGCAAGAACGCCACCACCCGCCAGTACGCCTACGACCGCGCGATCACCCAGATCAAGCGCTCGCGCGGCCGCCTGAAGAAGCTGTCGGTGGCGGTGGTGCTGAACAACGCCACCGCGGCCAACCCGAAGGCCGGCTACACCCCGGCCGAGCTGGCCAACATCGACAAGATCCTGCGCAGCGGCCTCGGTATCGACGCGGCGCGCGGCGACGTGCTGGCTGTGTCGAGCCTGAGCTTCCCGGCCGCGCCTGCCGCGCAGGAATGGTGGCAGGAACGCGACAACGTGGTCGACATGACGGGCTGGGCCGTCTATGCTGTCGCTGCCCTGCTCGCCTATCTCCTGCTGGCCCGCCCGCTGCTGCGTGCGGTGACCACGCGCCTGGCGCCGCAGCCGCCTCTGGCCCCTGCCGCCCCTGCCCTGCCGGGTGGTTCGCCGAACGGCGCTGCCGCCGCACTGCCGGGCAACGACACCGCGCCTGCATCGGCAGGCGCCCCCGCCCTGAACGCGCCGCAGCTTGCCGGCGCCGGTGGTCCGGGCGTCGGGGGCCCGCACTCCGTCGTCCCGCTGCTCGAAAACTACGACCTGCCGCCGGCCGGTTCACCTGTCGACGTGATGGTCGACCACTTGAAAGTCCTCGCCGGCAAAGAGCCTGAGCGCGTTGCCGAAGTCGTCAAACAATGGGTACAGAAAAAACATGGCCGAACTGAATAACTTCGACGGCGCGGAAAGCCCCGTTTTGAGCCCGGTCGAACAGGCCGCCATCGTGCTGCTGTCGATCGGCGAGGAAGGCGCCGCCGCCGTCCTGCGCTGCCTCGAACGCGACGAACTGCTGGAGCTGACCCAGGTCATGTCGCGCATGAGCGGCATCAAGGTCGACGCCGTCAAGTCGGCGATCCAGACCTTCTTCGACGACTACCGCCAGCAGAGCGGCCTGCACGGCGCCTCGCGCAGCTACCTCAAGCGCTCGCTCGACCTGGCGCTGGGCAGCGACATCGCCAACAGCGTGCTGAACACGATCTACGGCGATGCGATCCGCCCCAAGATGGCGCGCCTGCAGTACGCCTCGCCCAAGTGGCTGGCCGAATTCGTCGCCTCCGAGCATGTGCAGATGCAGGCCGTGTTCCTGGCCTTCCTGCCGCCGGTGCTGGCTTCCCAGATCCTGGAAGCCCTGCCCGCCGACGGCCGCGAGCTGGTTCTGCTGAACATGGCGCGCCTCGACGAGATCGACCGCGACGTGCTGTACGAACTGGAGGAGCTGGTCGGCCGCTGCCTGTCGGCGCTCGACACCCAGAGCGCCAGCGTGGAAGGCGTGCGCCAGGTGGCCGAGATCCTCAACCGGCTGCAGGACAACCGCGCCGGCATGGTGGAACTGCTGCGCGCCCACGATCCTGAAGTCGTGTCGCAGATCGAGATGTCGATGTACGACTTCTTCATCCTGTCGCGCCAGACCGA
>CAMPHU010000327.1 GCA_946886065.1 uncultured Massilia sp.
ACCGCTCCTGCGTCACGCTGGTCGCAGGCAGAGCCTGCTCCTACAGGTGGGCTTCAGGCGGCAGGCAAGCCCGAAGCCCGAAGCTAGCGCAGGTCGCTTCTTATGCCCGGGGCCGGCTCGATCATCTTTTCTACGAACCCACGCATCACGGTCCCGTCCAGCCTCAAGCCTCCAGCGCTTTTATCGGCTTTTCTCCCTATAATCCCGCCCTTTTACCCGGAGCCCTCCCAATGACCCTGCCCAGCCTGCGCCTCAAAGCCAACGCCGATCGCCGACTGCGCGCCGGTCACCTGTGGGTCTACAGCAATGAGGTGGACACCGCCGCCACTCCGCTGAGCGGTTTCGCCGCCGGCGACCAGGCGATCCTCGAAGCCGCGGGTGGCAAGCCACTGGGCATCGTCGGGGTTTCCCCGAACAATCTGATCTGCGCGCGCCTGCTGTCGCGCGATCTGAAGCACAGCCTGGACAAGTCGCTGCTGGTGCATCGCATCCAGGTGGCCCTGTCGCTGCGCGATCGCCTGTTCGATCAGCCTTGCTACCGCCTGATCTACGGTGACTCGGACCTCCTACCAGGCCTGGTGGTGGACCGTTTCCATGATCACCTGGTGGTGCAGTTGGCCTCGGCGACCATGGAGCGCAACAAGGATGCCGTGCTCGAAGCGCTGGTGCAGGTGCTCAAGCCCCGCGGCGTACTGTGGAAGAACGACTCCAGTGCGCGCGACGCCGAAGGCCTGGAACGCTACGTCGATACTGCCTTTGGTGTGGTCCCGGAATGGGTCGCGCTGGAAGAGAACGGCGTGAAGTTCGAGGCCCCCGTCCTGCAGGGTCAGAAGACTGGCTGGTTCTACGACCACCGCATGAACCGCGCGCGCCTGGCGCCCTACGTCAAGGGCAAGCGCGTGCTCGACCTGTTCAGCTACATCGGTGGCTGGGGCGTGCAAGCCGCGGCGTTCGGCGCCAGTGAAGTGTTCTGCGTCGATGCCTCGGCCTTCGCGCTGGATGGCGTCGAGCGCAATGCCGCGCTCAATGGCGTCGCGGAGAAAATGACCTGCGTCGAGGGCGACGCCTTCGAGGCGATGAGGGAGCTGAAGAACGCCGAGGAGCGTTTCGACGTGGTGATCACCGACCCGCCGGCCTTCATCAAGCGTAAGAAGGACATCAAGAATGGCGAAGCCGCCTACCGTCGCCTCAACGAAACCGCCATGCGTCTGCTGAACAAGGACGGCATCCTGGTCAGCGCTTCGTGCTCGATGCACCTGGCAGAAGACAACCTGCAAAACATCCTGCTCGGCAGCGCACGGCATCTGGATCGCAATATCCAGCTGCTGGAGCGCGGCAGCCAGGGACCGGATCACCCGGTCCACCCGGCGATCCCCGAGACGCGCTATATCAAGAGCATCACCTGCCGGATTCTGCCGAACAGTTGACCGGCGGAGCGGACCTCAAGTGGTGGATGTAAACAGCGACATCCACCCTACGTCACCTTTCCGCCGCGCCGTGCATGCGTAGGGTGGATGGCCACCCGTGGAAGATCGCGAGGCGTCATCGGTCGAGGCCACCACACCGCCAACCGCCGAAGCCCGACCATCAGCCTTCCCCGACTCCGCAACCGCGCGTAGAATCGGGCCATTCCTCGCCAGCATCCCCCGGCGGGCCCATGAGCCCAGGCCGCCCGAGCGATACCCCGCCTCGATCCGGCCCCTCCGCACGCACGGTCACCTACCGTTGCACGCGGCACAGGTGACGCTCACCATAAGCACTACTCGACCAGCTGATTAGCCGCAGGAACCGTCATGCCCGATTACCGCTCGAAAACCTCCACGCACGGCCGCAACATGGCCGGTGCCCGCGCGCTGTGGCGTGCCACCGGCATGAAGGACGAAGACTTCAAGAAGCCGATCATCGCCATCGCCAACTCCTTCACCCAGTTCGTGCCCGGCCACGTGCACCTGAAGGATCTGGGCCAGCTGGTCGCCCGCGAGATCGAGAAACACGGCGGTGTGGCCAAGGAATTCAACACCATCGCGGTCGACGACGGCATCGCCATGGGCCACGACGGCATGCTCTATTCGCTGCCCTCGCGCGAGATCATCGCCGACTCGGTGGAGTACATGGTCAACGCGCACTGCGCCGACGCCATCGTCTGCATTTCCAACTGCGACAAGATCACCCCCGGCATGCTGATGGCCGCGCTACGCCTGAACATCCCGGTGGTGTTCGTCTCCGGCGGCCCGATGGAAGCCGGCAAGACCAAGCTCGCCAGCCACGGCCTGGACCTGGTCGATGCCATGGTCATCGCCGCCGACGAAAGCGCCTCGGACGAGAAGGTCGCCGAATACGAGCGCAGCGCCTGCCCGACCTGCGGCAGCTGCTCCGGCATGTTTACCGCCAACTCCATGAACTGCCTGGCCGAGGCCCTGGGCCTTGCCCTGCCGGGTAACGGCTCGACGCTCGCCACCCACAGCGACCGTGAGCAGCTGTTCCTGCGCGCCGGCCGCACCGCGGTCGAGCTGTGCCAGCGCTACTACGGCGAAGGCGACGAGTCGGTGCTGCCGCGTAACATCGCCAGCCGCCGCGCGTTCGAGAACGCCATGACCCTCGACATCGCCATGGGCGGCTCGACCAACACCATCCTGCACCTGCTGGCTGCCGCTCAGGAAGCCGAGGTCGATTTCGACCTGCGCGCCATCGACGCGCTGTCGCGCAAGGTGCCGCAACTGTGCAAGGTCGCGCCGAACATCCAGAAGTACCACATGGAAGACGTGCACCGCGCCGGCGGTATCTTCTCCATCCTTGGCGAACTGGCGCGCGGCGGTCTACTGCACACTGACGTGCCCACGGTGCACAGTCGCAGCATGGAAGAAGCCATCGCCCAGTGGGACATCACCCAGACGAGCGACGAGGCTGTGCACACCTTCTTCAAAGCCGGTCCGGCCGGTATCCCGACGCAAACGGCGTTCAGCCAGTCGACCCGCTGGGACACCCTGGATCTCGATCGTGCCGAAGGCTGCATCCGGAGCGTCGAGCACGCCTATTCCCAGGAGGGCGGCCTCGCCGTGCTCTACGGCAACATCGCCCTGGATGGCTGCGTGGTGAAAACCGCCGGCGTGGACGAATCCATCCACGTCTTCGAAGGCACGGCGAAGATCTTCGAAAGCCAGGACAGCGCCGTGAAGGGCATCCTCAATGACGAAGTGAAGGCCGGCGACATCGTCATCATCCGCTACGAAGGCCCAAAAGGCGGCCCGGGCATGCAGGAAATGCTCTACCCGACCTCGTATCTGAAGTCCAAAGGCCTGGGCAAGGCCTGCGCCCTGCTCACCGACGGCCGCTTCTCCGGCGGCACCTCGGGCCTGTCCATCGGCCATGCCTCGCCGGAAGCGGCTGCGGGCGGTGCGATTGGTCTGGTGCAGGACGGCGACAAGATCCTCATCGACATCCCCAACCGCAGCATCCAGCTGCAGGTCAGTGATGAAGAACTGTCCCACCGCCGCATCGAGCAGGACAAGAAGGGCTGGAAGCCGGCTCAGCCGCGCGCGCGCAAGGTGACCACGGCGCTCAAGGCCTACGCCCTGCTCGCCACCAGCGCCGATAAGGGCGCAGTACGCAACAAGGCCATGCTCGAAGGCTGACCTGCCCCCTCCTTCGTATGCGCGGCCTCCACTCGGAGACCGCGCACACGAATCGCAAACCGAATCCCATCCGCTGGGGACGGCCGAACGGCGCGCTAGCCGAGGAGCCGTGCCCCTTCGCGGTCAAGACCGCTCCCACGGTTCCGGTGGAATGCCCGACCTGTAGGAGCGGTCTTGACCGCGAAAAGGGCCGCTCATGGCTGAGGGGCTCTCGATGGTTCGCCGCGCTCTGCCTGGACAAGCCTGCCTCCACCGGCTGGGGTCGGCCGAACAGCGCGCTAGCCGTTGAGCCGTGCCTATTCGCGGTCGAGACTAGGCGTCCCCAACCGCTCCCACGCTTCCGGTGGAACGCCTGACCTGTGGGAGCGGTCTTGACCGCGAAAAGAACCCACTCATCGCTGTGGTGTTCTCGATGGTTCGCCGCGCTCTGCCTGGACAAGCCTGCCTCCACCGGCTGGGGGCGGACGAACGGCACGCTAGCCGATGAGCCGTGCCTATTCGCGGTCGAGACCGCTCCCACATTATCCGGTGGAACGCCTGACCTGTAGGAGCGGTCTTGACCGCGAATAGGCACGGCTCATCGGCTAGCGTGCCGTTCGTCCGCCCCCAGCCG
>CAMPHU010000328.1 GCA_946886065.1 uncultured Massilia sp.
GACATCAACGGCTTGAGAATCGACTGCGTGTCGACATAGATGCGCGCCGTGGCGGCTGGCGCCGCGCCGGCAGCCGGTGCGGCCGGCGCCGACGCCGTTGCGCTCGGGGCCGGGGCGTTCGCGGTCGGGATCGTCATGCACTCGGCGCCGCGGCGGGTGGTGTTCGGCGGGCACGGGGTCGGAATGACCAGGGTCGGCGATTCCGGCAGGGCCACCGGGGCCGGCTTGCGGGTGGCCGACTTGGCCAGCTTGCGCTTCTGTTCCGGGGGGAGTTGCTTGTAGCTTTCCCAGGTGGCGATTTTCTCGCCCGGCGCCAGCTTGCGCGTCTTGTTGAAGTTCTCGCGCGCCAGGTTGCGCTGCTGGGGAGTGAGCTTCATCCACTGGCGCATGCGCTCGTGCACGCGCTGCTGCTCGAGCGGGCTCATGGAACTGAAGCGCTCCGACAGCTCCAGCCAGCGGCGCTTGCGCATGCCTTCCAGCTGGTCCCATTCGGCCTGCAGCGGGGCGAGCGCGGTGCGCTGGGCCGGCGTCAGGTCGCGCCACAGGGGCTTGTCGAGGGATTTCGGCGCCGGCTTGCCGCCAGGTGTGCCCAGCGCTGCCGAAGCCGGCGTCGTCGGCGCGGAGCCGACCCGGTCCACGATGACCCAGGCGACGGCGCCGGCCACCAGGACCGCCGCCGCCGTTCCCAGCAGGGCAACGCGAGGCTTCGAAGCGTTTTTCGTCATTGCTGGCGCTGCTGCGACTCCAGGTAGGCGGGGAACCCGGTGTCGAGATACGCGGTCAGCGGCAGTTCGTCGGCCAGCACGGCCGCGTCGATGTCGGCCAGGTCGGCCAGTCGCTCCTGCTGTTCATGCTGGTACACGCCGCCCATGCCGATGACCAGTGCCAGCAGCGGCACGGCCACAGCCACGCGCGACAGCGCCTGGCCGCTCAGCAGAGTGCCGAAATCGAGCCAGCCGCTGCGCACGGCCTGCTTGGGCCATTCGTGGCCCGGCGCGTCGGCCTTCTTGCGCGCCATGGCGCGCGCGCGGGCCTGCGCCAGCCGGTCGGTGGTCGATTCCGGCAATGCGTCGAGCTGTTCGTTCAGCGCGTGGCGTATCTTGTACGCCAGGTTGATGTCGTCGGTGTTCATAATTTGATTCCCTTGGCCTTGAGCGCTTCGGCGAGGGCGTGGGTGGCGCGGGAACAATGTGTTTTTACGCTGCCTTCCGAGCAACCCATCGCTTCGGCCGTTTCGGCCACGTCCATATCCTGCCAGTAACGCATGAGGAAGGCTTCCCGTTGACGTCCCGGGAGCTTTTGTACTTCTTCTTCGATCAGGCGCAAGGTTTGGGCGCGCTCAAGCTGGTCCGCGCTCGACTCTGCGGCGGCCGATCCTTCCTCGGCTTCATACGAAGCAAGTATATCAAATTCGTCATCGTCCCCATCCTTGCCGGAGAAGCCCGAGAAGAGGCTGACCCAGGTGTTGCGCACCTTTTCGCGGCGGAAGTAGTCGAGGATGGTGGTCTGCAGGATGCGCTGGAACAGCATCGGCAGTTCGTTGACCGGCTTGTCGCCGTATTTCTCGGCCAGCTTGATCATGGCGTCCTGGACGATATCGAGCGCCGATTCGTCCTTGCGCACCGCATACACCGCCTGCTTGAACGCGCGCCGTTCGACATTCTCGAGGAAGTCGTTAAGTTCTTTGTCTGTGGCCATGCGGGTTCAGGGAAGTGCTTTCTTGCTCTGCCTTAAGGAAAACTGACGAATCCTAGCAAAAAACCACCCGGTATGCACCGGAATCGCGCAGCCTTACCCTTGCGAGGCCTTGGTGGCGCTGCTTTCCGTTGCGGAAGGCAGCGCGCTTCACATTGGTCTGGCCGCATCGCCGGGGCTCATCCGCCAGGCAAGGCCCTTGCCGTTTTGGCAGAACAGATTTTCAAATTAACTCCTTGACCAAAATGGTGCAGCGCGGTAATGTGCTCAATACGCTTTGCACCCCCGAAGCATCAAGTCAACCGGAATCGGCACACAAGGCCTTGTCCGGATCATTGACGCGCTTTCATTTGTAGGCAGTTTGCTCCAACCCGCGCCACAAGCGCGAGAAATGCGATCGACCGCTACAGACACTCAAGCTGAACGAGTTGCGCCCAGCGCCGGTGCGTAAGGACCCTACGGTGGCCTGAAACATCGACGTGCACGCAGAAAGAAGGGAAGCAAGAGCACTGTCGCGCGAGACGCGTTTCGTTAGGAACGGGCATCCGATCAATCTCCCTCTGGGTCTTGAAAGGAATGAACATGAGTAACGATTCAGCCGTCCCCATCACGGGCGCTGAGATAGTGGTGCGTTGTCTCGCGGAGGAGGGCGTCAAGCACGTCTTCGGTTATCCCGGCGGGGCAGTCCTCTACATCTACGACGCCATCTTCAAGCAGGACAAATTCCAGCACGTACTGGTTCGCCACGAACAGGCCGCGGTCCATGCCGCCGACGCCTATTCGCGCAGCTCGAACACCGTGGGCGTCGCCCTCGTGACCTCGGGTCCCGGCGTCACCAATGCCGTCACCGGCCTGTCCACCGCTTACATGGATTCGATCCCGATGGTCGTGATCTCCGGCCAGGTGCCGAGCCACGCGATCGGCCAGGACGCCTTCCAGGAATGCGACACCGTCGGCATCACCCGCCCGGTGGTCAAGCACAACTTCCTGGTCAAGGACGTGCGCGAGCTGGCCTCGACCATCAAGAAAGCCTTCTACATCGCCCGCACCGGCCGCCCCGGCCCCGTGCTGGTCGACATCCCGAAGGACATCAGCATGCACAAGTGCGTGTACGACTATCCTCGCGAGATCGAGATGCGTTCGTACCGCCCGGTCGACAAGGGCCACGCGGGCCAGATCCGCAAGGCCGTGCAATTGCTGCAGGGCGCGGAGCGCCCGATGATCTACGCCGGCGGCGGCGTGATCCTGGCGAATGCGTCGAACGAACTGAACCGCCTGGTCGACAAGCTCGGCTTCCCGGTCACCAACACGCTGATGGGCCTGGGCGCCTCGCGCGCCACCAGCCCGCACTTCGTCGGCATGCCCGGCATGCACGGCACCTACGAAGCGAACATGGCGATGCAGCACTGCGACGTCCTGATCGCCATCGGCGCCCGCTTCGACGACCGCGTGATCGGCAACCCGAAGCACTTCGCGACCAACCCGCGCAAGATCATCCACATCGACATCGACCCCTCGTCGATCTCGAAGCGCGTCAAGGTCGACATCCCCATCGTCGGCAACGTCAAGGACGTGCTGGTGGAACTGCTGTCGCAGCTCGACGCCAGCACCACGTCGACCAACACCAACGCCCTGCAGGGCTGGTGGAAGCAGATCGCCGAATGGCGCGGCCGCGACTGCCTGGCGTACACCAAGTCGGATGAACTGATCAAGCCGCAGTCCGTGATCGAGCAGCTGTACAAGGTCACCGACGGCGACGCCTTCATCACCTCGGACGTGGGCCAGCACCAGATGTGGGCCGCGCAGTACTACGGCTTCGACAAGCCGCGCCGCTGGATCAATTCGGGCGGCCTGGGCACCATGGGCGTGGGCCTGCCGTACGCCATGGGCGTGCAGATGGCCAACCCGGGCGCCACCGTGGCCTGCGTGACGGGCGAGGGCTCGATCCAGATGTGCATCCAGGAGCTGGCGACCTGCAAGCAATACCACCTGACGCCGAAGATCATCCTCCTGAACAACCGCTTCCTGGGCATGGTGCGCCAGTGGCAGCAGATCGACTACGGCTCGCGCTATTCCGAGTCCTACATGGATTCGCTGCCGGACTTCGAGAAGCTGGCCGAGGCCTACGGCCACGTCGGCATGCGCATCGAGAAGCCGGGCGACGTCGAGGGTTCGCTGCGCGAGGCCTTCGCGATGAAGGACCGCCTGGTGTTCATGAACTTCATCACCGACCAGAGCGAGAACGTCTGGCCGATGGTCAAGGCGGGCAAAGGCCTGAATGAAATGCTGCTCGGCTCGGAGGACCTGTAATGCGACACATCATTTCCGTCCTCCTCGAGAACGAAGCCGGCGCCCTGTCGCGCGTGGTCGGGCTGTTCTCGGCACGCGGCTACAACATCGAAACCCTGACCGTGGCGCCGACCGAAGACGCGACCCTGTCGCGCATGACCATCGTCACCTCGGGCTCGGACGACATCATCGAGCAGATCACCAAGCACCTGAACCGCCTGATCGAGGTGGTGAAGGTGGTCGACCT
>CAMPHU010000329.1 GCA_946886065.1 uncultured Massilia sp.
GCGGCCGATCACGACGGCGTGCTTGCCGCGCAGGTCGATGCCGGTGGTCTCGATCAGCTTCATGCAGCCGTAGGGGGTGCAGGGGCGGAAGCCGGGCAGGTTGGCGACCAGCTCGCCGGCCGACAGCACCGAGTAGCCGTCCACGTCCTTGCTGGTGGCGATGGCTTCGATGACCTTGCTCGGGTCGATGTGCTTGGGCAGGGGCATCTGGACCAGGATGCCGTGGATCGCCGGGTCGGCGTTGAGGGCGGCAATACGGCCGAGCAGGGCCTGCTCGGTGAGGTCGGCGTCGTATTTCTCCAGCACCGAGTGGAAGCCCACGTCGCCGCAGGCCTTGACCTTGTTGCGCACGTAGACGTGGCTGGCCGGGTCTTCGCCGACCAGGATCACGGCCAGGCCAGGCTGCCTGCCGGCGGCGGTCAGCTTGGCGGCGCGTTCCTTGATATCGGCGCGCAGTTGTTGGGAAAGGAGGACTCCGTCGATCAGTTGGGCAGGCATGGGTAGGCTCGGGCTGGGCAAAAATGAAATTATAAAGCCCGCGCCCCGGGTGTGCTCTAACGCGCGCCGCGTGGGGGCAAGCATTGTCATATTCATCGTTAAAGCTTGCACGCCGCCGAGTCCCGGAACGACGGGGTAGCTCTGCCGAAGGTGAGAGCACCGTTGGCACATTCTGCCACCGCACTTCGTTATACGATTGACAATTCGAGTCAGACCGCACCAGCGGCCGAAAAATGTGCGCTTGCAGCATGTGATTTCGTATTATGAAATGACATATCGCAATTTGAAAAAGAAAAATACCGCTGTTAGAATCCATGGGTTTATTAATCGATATTTGAAATTTCACCACTTCGCCGCCAGCCAAAATTAGGGATCGGGTGGGGCGCATACTCAAGGAGACGCATTAATGTCAGCTCAACTCGACCAGTTGACGGCACAAGCTGCCAACGACCCGGACACCCTCGAGACCCAGGAATGGCTCGACGCCCTGGAAGCGGTGATCGAACATGAGGGTACCGAACGCGCCCACTACCTGATGGAGCGCATGGTCGACCTGGCGCGCCGCCGCGGCGCCCACATCCCGTTCTCGAGCAACACCGCCTACGTGAACACCATCCCGGCGCACCAGAACGTGAACTGCCCGGGCAACCTCGAATATGAAGAGCGCCTGCGCTCGTGGATGCGCTGGAACGCGATGGCGATGGTGGTCAAGGCCAACCGCGCCGACGGCGACCTGGGCGGCCACATCTCGTCCTTCGCCTCGCTGGCCAACATGCTGGGCATCGGCTTCAACCACTTCTGGCACGCCCCGACCGAAGAACACGGCGGCGACCTGCTGTACATCCAGGGCCACAGCTCGCCCGGCATCTACGCGCGCGCCTATCTCGAAGGCCGCATCAGCGAAGAGCAGATGCTGAACTTCCGCCGCGAAGTCGACGGCAAGGGCCTGTCGTCCTACCCGCACCCGAAACTGATGCCGGACTTCTGGCAGTTCCCGACCGTGTCGATGGGCCTGGGCCCGCTGATGGCGATCTACCAGGCGCGCTTCCTGAAGTACCTGCACGCGCGCGGCATCGCCAACACCGAAGCCCGTAAAGTCTGGGTCTTCTGCGGCGACGGCGAGATGGACGAGCCGGAATCGATGGGCGCGATCGGCATGGCCGCGCGCGAGCGCCTCGACAACCTGGTCATGGTCGTCAACTGCAACCTGCAGCGCCTGGACGGCCCGGTGCGCGGCAACGGCAAGATCATCCAGGAACTGGAAGCGGACTTCCGCGGCGCCGGCTGGAACGTGGTCAAGGTCATCTGGGGCTCGCAGTGGGACGCCCTGCTGTCGAAGGACAAGGACGGCATCCTGCAGCGCGTGATGATGGAAACCGTCGACGGCGAATACCAGAACTACAAGGCCAAGGACGGCGCCTACGTGCGCAAGCACTTCTTCGGCAAGCATCCGAAGCTGCTCGAGATGGTCGCCAACATGAGCGACGACGACATCTGGCGCCTGACCCGAGGCGGCCACGACCCGCACAAGATCTACGCCGCGTTCAAGAACGCGCAGGAGAACAAGGGTTCGCCGACCGTGCTGCTGGTGAAGACCGTCAAGGGCTTCGGCATGGGCAAGTCGGGCGAGGCGCGCAACACCGCGCACCAGACCAAGAAGCTGGACGACGAGGCGATCCGCGAAATGCGCGACCGCTTCAACATCCCTATCCCGGACGACAAGCTGGCCGAGATCCCGTTCTTCAAGCCGTCCGACGACGCGCCTGAAATGAAATACCTGCACGAGCGCCGCAAGGCCCTCGGCGGCTACCTGCCGCAGCGCCGCTCCAAGGCCGACGAAGCCCTGGTGGTGCCGAAGCTGGAAACCTTCAAGGCCGTGCTCGAGCCGACCGCGGAAGGCCGCGAGATCTCGACCACCCAATCCTACGTCCGCGTGATCACCAGCCTGCTGAAGGATCCGAGCATCGGCCAGCGCATCGTGCCGATCCTGGTCGACGAATCGCGTACCTTCGGCATGGAAGGCCTGTTCCGCCAGATCGGCATCTTCAACCAGCAGGGCCAGCTGTACGAGCCGGTCGACCGCGACCAGGTGATGTACTACCGCGAAGACAAGGCCGGCCAGATCCTGCAAGAGGGTATCAACGAAGCGGGCGGCATGAGCTCGTGGATCGCCGCGGCGACCTCGTACTCGTCGAACAACCGCACGATGATCCCGTTCTACACCTTCTACTCGATGTTCGGCATGCAGCGCGTGGGCGACCTCGTATGGCTGGCAGGCGACATCCGTGCGCGCGGCTTCCTGATGGGCGGCACCGCCGGCCGCACCACGCTGAACGGCGAAGGCCTGCAGCACGAGGACGGCCACAGCCACATCATTGCTGCCACGGTCCCGAACTGCCTGCCCTACGACCCGACCTTCGGCCACGAGGTGGCGGTGATCATCCAGGACGGCCTGCGCCGCATGGTGGAAGAACAGGAAGACGTGTTCTACTACATCACCATCATGAACGAGAACTACCAGCATCCGGGCCTGAAAGCCGGCCAGGAAGAGGGCATCCTGAAGGGCATGTACCTGCTGCAGGAAGGCGAGAAGGAAGCGCAGAACCGCGTGCAGCTGATCGGCTGCGGCACCATCCTGCGCGAGTCGATCGCAGCAAGCGAGCTGCTGAAGAACGACTGGGGCGTGGCCGCCGACGTGTGGTCGGCTCCGTCGCTGACGCTGCTGGCCCGCGACGGCCAGGACGCCGAGCGCTGGAACATGGTCAACCCGGATGCGGAGCAGCGCGTGCCTTACGTGACCTCGCTGATGCAGAACACCACCGGCCCGATCGTCGCGACCACCGACTACATGCGCCTGTTCGCCGAGCAGATCCGCGCCTTCATGCCGAAGGACCGCACCTACAAGGTGCTGGGCACCGACGGCTTCGGCCGCTCGGATTCGCGCGTCAAGCTGCGCGAGTTCTTCGAGGTGAACCGCTACTACATCACGGTCGCTTCGCTGCGCGCCCTGGCCGACGAAGGCAAGATCGAGCGCTCGGTCGTGGCGCAGGCGATTGCCAAGTACGGTATCGATCCGAACAAGCCGAATCCTGTGACCCAGTAAATGCTCCGTCGTCCCCGCGTAGGCGGGGACCCAAGTTTGCGTGCGCAGCCATGAAGCATGTTTCGACTGCGTTGAGAAACCTGGGTCCCCGCCTTCGCGGGGATGACGTGTGGCGAACTCAAATAAAAACGGAGCTAACACTATGAGCATTGTGGAAGTCAAAGTCCCCGACATCGGCGACTTCAAGGAAGTCGAAGTGATCGAGCTGATGGTCAAGCCGGGCGACACCATCAAGGTCGACCAGTCGCTGATCACGGTCGAATCCGACAAGGCCAGCATGGAAATCCCGTCCAGCCATGCCGGCGTCGTGAAGGAAATCAAAGTGAAGGTCGGCGACAAGGTCGCCGAAGGCTCGCTCGTGCTGCTGCTCGAGGAGTCCGCCGGCGCCGCCGCGCCTGCACCGGCCGCCGCCGCACCGGCTCCCGCAGCCGCGCCGGCGCCAGCCGCTGAAGCGGCACCTGCCGCCGCGCCCGCAGCATCGGGCGGCATCGTCGAAGTCAAGGTCCCCGACATCGGCGACTTCAAGGAAGTCGAAGTCATCGAACTGATGGTCAAGCCGGGCGACA
>CAMPHU010000330.1 GCA_946886065.1 uncultured Massilia sp.
GCACGAGCGCCCGCTGAACGTCTACGGCTATTCGAAGTTCCTGTTCGACCAGTACGTGCGCCGCCACTGGCTGGGCCGCAGCCGCGGCAAGGACACCGGCCCGCAGGTGGTCGGCCTGCGCTACTTCAACGTCTACGGCCCGCTGGAAGGGCACAAGGGCAGCATGGCCTCGGTGCCTTTCCACCAGTTCCACCAGTTCCAGAAAGAGGGCAAGGTCAAGCTGTTCGGCGCCAACGAGGGCTACGAGGCCGGCACCCAGATGCGCGACTTCATCTTCATCGAGGACGTGGTCAAGGTGAACCTGTTCTTCCTCGACCACCCGGAACAGCGCGGCATCTTCAACCTGGGCACCGGGCGCGCGCAGCCGTTCAACGACCTGGCGGTGGCGACCGTCAATGCGCTGGCCAACCAGGGCGGGGCGCCGATGCCGCTCGGGGAGATCGTGGACAAGGGGCTGCTGGAGTACCTGCCGTTCCCGGACAAGCTCAAAGGGAAGTACCAGAGCTTCACCCAGGCCGATATCTCGGCGCTGCGCGAAGCGGGGTATGCGGAGCCGTTCACCGATGTGGCGGGCGGGGTGGCGAAGTATATGGAGTGGTTGAAAGGGCAGCCGGTGCGCTGATCTTTGTGGAGAGCCGCCTGCGGGCGGCTTTTTACTTTTGAGGTGTGCTTATCAACTTGGCCGGAACCCAGGTTCGCCAGCAGACCGCCAACGCGCGCTCCCCACAAACAGTTGCACTCCAGCACTCCCCAGCACACGGCATTCAAGCGCCGTGCGCGGAAACCCTCGTGTAGACTCTGCTCACCTTCGTTGTTCATTATTTAACCAAGGAAGCACGCGTGAACGCCAACCTGACCGGACACCTGTCGCCTGACCGGGAAGACCTGTCTCCCACCACCCGCGCCATGCTCACCCTGCGCGCGCAGGTGATGGAGCAATGGATGGCGAACGTGCGCAAGACGGTGCTGCAGGCGCGCGGACTGGCCGTGCCGATCCTCGAGAACACGCTGCCGGCCTACTACGACACCCTGGCCGCGCTGCTCACGCCCGGCTACTCGGCGCGCGCCCACAACGACCTGGGCGCGGTGGCCAGCGAGCACGGTGGGGAGCGGGCCCGCATGACGGTCTACGACGCCACCGCCCTGATCCACGAGCTGCAGATTTTCCGCGACACCCTGTTCGCGGCGCTGGAGCAGGCCGGGGTGGCGCTGACCCAGGACGAGCGCACCATCGTGGTTGCCAGCATCGACGCCACCATCCGCGAAAGCGCCAACTCCTTCGCCGTGGTGCAGGCCGCGCTGCGCGAGCAATACGTGGCCGCGGTCGCGCACGACCTGCGCACGCCGCTGTCGACCGCGCAGATGGCGGCCCAGATGATCGAGCACACCTCGAACGACGAGGCGGTCAAGCGCTACGCGGGCAAGATCGTCGCCAGCACCCAGCGCATCGACGTCATGACGCGCGAGCTGCTGGACCGGATCTCGTTCAGCAAGGCCGGCCCCTTCCCGCTGGATCTCTCCTACGTGGACATGACCGACGTGGCGCGCGAAGTCGCCCAGTACGCCCAGAGCTTCCATGCCGTGGAACTGGAGCTCGAGGTCGAGCCGGTCAAGGGCTGGTGGTGCCGCGAATCGATGCAGCGCGCCGTCGAGAACCTGGTCAACAACGCGATCAAGTACGGCTCGAACGCGCCGATCCGCCTGGCCGTGACCACCACCACGGAGCGCGTGCAGGTGCTGGTGCACAACCGGGGCGCGCCGATCGCGCCCGAGGATAGCGAAAGCATCTTCCAGCTGTTCCGGCGCGCCGGCAACCAGGAAGCGGGCGAGGGCTGGGGCGTCGGCCTGCCTTATGTGCGGCGCGTGGCCGAGGCCCACGGCGGCAGCGTCCTGATGTCCAGTTCCGAGGAAGAGGGCACCAGCTTCGTGATCGACGTCCCCGCCGATGCGCGGCCCTTCGCGGGCGCGCCGACCGCGGCTTAGGAAACCGACTTGCCCATCAGTCCCTGGCCGCCCACCGGCTCGGTCTCGAAGCGCTCGCCGAAGCCCGCGATCAGCGGCCGCCCCTTGGCGATCGCCTGCTGCACCGAGGGCAGCGAGAGCGAGGCCTTGTGGCTCTCGCGGCTGTCCCAGGTCTCGGTGATCCACAGCGCATCCGCATCGGCCAGGTCCTTGGCGACGACATAGCCCAGGCAGCCCGGCATGGCGGCCGTGCCTTCGAGCAGGATGGCGATGAGGGCGTCGCGCTGGCCCGGCTGGGCGCGCATTTTTCCGATCAATCCGTACATGCGTGGCGTATCCTTGATGGCGGGCGCGGCCGGGGCGAACTGCGGCGCCGCGAGCGGCAGGGTGGCCAGCGCGGCCACCGCGGTGCGTCGGGAAACAGCCATGGCGCGTCCTTGTTGGAAAGTGAGTGTGAGGGGAGTATAGGACGCGGCGCACGCCGGGGCCAGGCTTTTCGCAGGGATATGCATGCTGAGGTAAGATGCATTTTTTCCGATACCTTGCGAACCTGCGATGCGACTTCGTTCCCTTGCCCTGGCCCTCGGCGCCTCCATCTTCTCCTACCCGATCCACGCCCAGCAGCTCGCGCCTGCCGTGTCGGAAACCGCCTTGCGCGCCCACCTGTCCTTCCTGGCCGACGACCTGTTCGAAGGCCGCGGCACCGGCCAGCGCGGCGGCGACCTGGCGGTGCGCTACCTGGAAACCCAGGCGGCCCTCATCGGCCTCAAGCCGATCCCCGGCGGCGGCTACCGCCAGCCGGTCAACATCGAAGGCACCAGGCTGCTGCCGGGCAGCAGCGTGAGCTTCCAGGCCGGCGGCAAGCGCTTCGCCCCGGAGATCGGCAAGGGCATCGTGTTCGGCACCGCCAGCGGCAAGACCGCGCTGGCCTTCGACGCGCCCCTCGTCTTCGTCGGCTACGGCGTCACGGCCGAGGAAGAGAAGTGGAACGACTACAAGGGCCAGGACATGAAGGGCAAGATCCTGGTCATGATGGTCAACGACCCGCAGCCGACCAGCGAAGAGCCGAACCGTTTCGCCGGCAAGGCCTACACCTGGTACGGCCGCTGGCTGTACAAGTTCGAGGAAGCGGTGCGCCAGGGCGCGGCCGGCGCGCTGCTGATCCATACGCTGCCGTCGTCCTCCTATCCCTGGAGCGTGCCGGCCAACGGCTTTTCGCACGAGCGCTTCCACCTGGCCGGTGCCGGCAATCCGGTCGAAGGCTGGCTGCACGAGGACACCGCGCGCGAGCTGTTCGCGGCCGCCGGCCACGACCTCGACCAGCTGCGCGCCCAGGCGGAACGGCGCGACTTCCGCCCGGTGGACCTGAAGATCGGCGCCCGCGTCGAGCTCAAGTCGGCGATCCGCCAGGTCGAACAGTTCAACGTGGTCGGCATTGTGCCCGGCACCGACCCCAGGCTCAAGGAACAGGCGGTGGTGTATTCCTCGCACTGGGACCACCTGGGCATGGACGAGGGCGCCGTCGCGGAAGGGAAGAAGGACCGCATCTACAACGGCGCCATCGACAACGCCTCGGGCACGGCGGCGCTGCTGGCGATGGCCGCCGAAGCCGTGAAGAAGCCCACCCGCCGCACCCAGGTGTTCCTGTGGCCGGCCGCGGAGGAGCAGGGCCTGCTGGGCAGCGCCGCCTACGTCAAGAACCCGGTGGTGCCGCTGGCCCGGACCGCCGCCGACCTGAACCTGGACAGCCTGAACTTCGTCGGCCGCACGAAAGACATCGGCGTGCCCGGCGCCGAGCGCAGCAGCCTGTACGACACGGCGAAGCTGGTGGCGCGGAAGATGGGCCTCAAGCTCGCGCCGACCATCCCCGACCTGTCGGGAGCCTATTTCCGCGCCGACCACTTCAACTTCGCCAAGGCCGGCGTGCCGGCCTTTAACGTCGGTTCCGCCGTGTTCTCGGGCGACGGCCATTTCGAGTTCGAGCACGGCCAGGATGCCTCCAGCCAGAAGATGGTGGGCTTCAAGCAGCACTACCACCAGATCAGCGACGAGTACCGTCCGGACTGGGACTTGTCGGGCATGGTGCAGCAGGCCCAGTTCACGCTCAACCTCGGCTACGCCGTGGCCAACGCGCCGGCCATGCCCACCTGGAAGAAGGGCGACAGCTTCGGCCAGCTCAAGCGCTGAT
>CAMPHU010000331.1 GCA_946886065.1 uncultured Massilia sp.
AGGAATACATCGTCAAGGATGGCGACGTGCTGAACTTCCTGTTCAACGTCTAAGCCGCCGCGTTCGCCGCAACAAAACGCCCTGCCTCGGCAGGGCGTTTTCATTTCTAGCGCCCGGTGCTGCCGGCAAGGCTAGGAGCCGCCATCACCGGAAGCTGTTTGGCAAGCACATCGAAATAAGGCCGCTGCGCCAGGTCGCGCCGGTTCCCGATCACATACAGCCGCGCCTTCGCCCGGCTGACTGCGACGTTGAGCAGGTTCGGCTTGCCGGCCACCCAGGCGCGCGCACCCGACGTGCCGCCGCCCACCACGAGGATCACGACCTCCGATTCCTTCCCCTGGGTCGTATGCACCGTTCCCATGCGGCCGGAATCCAGGCCAAAGGACTTGCCGATGGTCCTGACCTGCTGCACCACGTCGCGGAACGGGGAAATCAGGAAAATGGATGCCGGGTCCACGCCGTTCGCCTGGATCAGCTGGCCCAGCAACTCGCGCAGGGCCTCGCCTTCCGCCGGCAGCCAGTTGCCGTCGCTGTTCCCCTGCGCCACGTCGATCCAGGCGCTGGCCGGCCATTCCACCGCAGCCGGTTTTTTCTGGTGCACCATGAGCCCATCGTAGGCGATGGCGTTCGAGATCGAAAACATCGGGTTGTCGCAGCGCCGGTGCACGCGCAAGGGCGCCCCGACCCAGATCGCATCGTCGCCCTTGCCGACCATGGTCCCGATCGCCGTGCCGCGGTCGGCCAGCGCCTGGACCGAGGTGCGCGTCGGCAGCCATTGCGGCCCGATGGCGCCGTAACAGGCGGCCAGCGAGGCTTCGACCGAGCGCGGCAGGGTGACGACGGGTTCGAGCTGGAGCGGGTCGCCGACCACGACCGTGCGCGCGGCGCGCCAGATCGAACCGGCCGCGGCCTGCGGCGGCGCCTGGCCGGCTTCGTCGATCAGCAGCCAGCCGATGCTTCCCGGGCCCAGTTCGCCGAACAGCGAGGCGGCCGAAGCGAAGGTGGTCGACAGCACCGGGCAGGCCAGCGCCAGGGAGTCGAGCGCCACCGAGCGCGCGCCCGGATGCGCTACGTTCCCCGATAGCATATACATGGCCAGGCCCAGGTTCGTCGTCATCTGCTGCGCGTGCTCTTCGATGAAGGCGCGGTGCAGCCGGAGGGCGGCGATGAATACCCGGATGCGGGCGCGGCGCCATTCCGGATGCGCCCACGGGCTGGACTTCTCCTGCGCGCTCGCGCTGGCTTGCAGATCCGGCCAATGGGCGCCGAGCAGCTCCTTGCCGGCCTTCAGTTCGCGTTCGGCCTCGGACACCTGCGCGCTCAGCCTGGCAAGCTCGCTGTCGAGGCCGGCCAGCAGCGCATCGCATTGCGCGAGCGTGTGCGTCGCCTGCTTGAGGTGCCGCCTGGTCGCCGCGTTGGCGCCTTCCAGGTCGCGCTGTTCCTGCACGGCGACGGCCATGCGTGCCCGCCATGCGCGCTGCGCGCCGCCAAAGCTGCGCAGCCAGTCGAGCCAGCCCGGCCGGATGTCCCTGAGTCCGGCCTGATACGCCTGCGACTGCCGCACGGCGGCTTCGCCATCCTGGAGCTGCCGCGTCCATTCGGCGACGGCGTCGCGTGCCGCATGCTGCTGCTCCAGCGCCGGCTCCCGGTCCGCTTCCGCCTGCCTGCGCTTGCTTTCCAGTTGGGCCAGGCGTACGGGCAGGGCTCCCAGCGCGCCGATGCGTTCGCGCCAGCCGCGTTCCTGTTCCAGCGCCTGTTCGAAGCCGGCCCGCGCATCGTCCCAGCTCAACGCCGGCGCAGCCTTTCCCTGCTTGAGTGCTTCCAGGCGTTCGCGCAGGCCGGGGACCTGCTTGCCGTCATCCGAGGCCTGCCACCAGAAGATGTTGGAAAACGCGCTTCGGTTGGCCTTGTTGCCGAGACGGCCGGCGATCAGCGCCCAGGCGGGCTTCTGCAGGAGTTCGCCGGCGATGTCCTTGTACAGGTCGGCTTCCCCCAGCCACTGCGGGTCGATCGCCGTTTCGCTGGGAAGCTCGAGCGACAGGTTTTCGACGGCGCCGTTATTGCTCGACGCAACGACGATCGAGAATCCCGACAACGCGGGGTCCAGCCCAAAATAAGGCACTTTGCGCGGGCCGATCTCGATGCTGCGCGGTTCGGCGAACACCTGGCTGCCTTTGCTGGCAAGGACCCGCGCCCGTTCCACGACGACCGCGGCGACGACATCGCGCAGCAGCGTGGTCTTGCCCGTCCCTGGAGGGCCGTTGACGGCGAAGCTGCCCGCTTGCGCAAGCTTGTTCCAGAGCGAGTTGATGGCGAGCTGCTGGCTCCAGACCAGCGGATGTTCCGCGGGCCAGCATCCGGCAGGGAAGCGCGAAGGATCGAGCAGCGCCAGCGCCTGTTGCCGTTCGATGCGCACGTCCAGACGCGCCATCTGCGGCGGCGCTTCGAGGAAACCCTGCAGCGCAGGCCCGGCTTGTTCCAGGCCGGCCGCGGCGACCCGGTTGAGGTCGCGGATGAAGAAGGAATTCAGGAAATCGTCGTCGGCCTTCGGCGCCGCTGCGGTCTCGTTCGGTTTGGGACGCCGCACCTGCACCGACTTGACGCGGTGCGAGGGCGCATGCAGCACCAGCGTGTCGAGGCCGAGCTTGTCGACAACGAGTTCGGCAAAGTCCGCCAGCCAGGGGCCATCGATGCCCTCGCCGGGCGCGAGCTGTCCGATCCGCCATGCCAGTTCTTCGCGCAAGGCGCCGGCCTGGATGTCGAAACCAGGAAAGCCGCTATTTGTCGAAGGCAGTTCCAGGGGGAAGGGAGCTCGATGCAATCCGGCGACGTCGCAGGCATGCTCCGCGTCAAGCGCCGCCAGGCCGCGTCCCGCCACCACGCCGAAGGCCCAGGCCGCCATGCTGATCGTCAGCGATTCGGCCAGCGGACGGCCATGCTCGTCGACAGCGAGGAAGAAGACGGCGGACTCGCCATTCAGCCTTTCCTCATACACGTCCGGCTGCTTGCCCAGCAGTTGCTCGAGCCGCTTGACGAACTGCGCCCGCTCGATCACCACGCCGTAGACACTGTGCCGCCATGCCCTGGCCGGAGGAATCGGACGGCGCGCGAAGGCGGGCTCGGTCCAGGGCAGCAGGGCGCCGTGCGCCCAGTTGCGGGCCGGTTCCCGGGGATCGGATGGCGCCGCTTTCGGGATCGCCTGCGGGCTGAAGGCTTCGACGCTACGCCAGAATGCCATCAGCTGGGTGAATCGTTGTGCATCCATCGGTTTCCTTGGAGGGCTGGCCCGGTAGGGTTATTGCATTGTAGTAATATCCTTGGATTATCTGATGAATTGGCGGGCGTTGCCATGCGTGGAGTCATTTGCCGTAAACGTCATCCATGCAGGAGAGAGCGTTTTCCTTCGCCAATGAAAAAGCCCGCGGCGTCCCACGGGCTTTCCGGACGCCGGCTGCTTCCGGCTTATAGAACCGGCAATTCTTCCAGCGCGTCCTCGATCGCCTTTTCGTTGTAGCCGTCGAGGCGGCGGCCTCCGATGAGGATCAGCGGCACCACCTGGCCGCCAAGGGCCGTATAGTCGCGCCGGCCTTTCGCGGCGTCGTTCACGTCGACGTCGGCGAAGGCGATATTGCGCTGCCTGAGGTAGGCGCGCGCCTCGGCGCAGTAGGGGCAGCTGTTGGTGCCGTAGATGACTACCCTGGTCCGTGCGTCGGGATAAAAGGCCTTGAAGTCGCCGGCAACGTAATCCGGTTTCACCAGCTGCCCGGTTTCCGGCAAGAGATAGCCGGCGCCCAGGACGAGCGCCAGCATCCATCCAAGCTTCGCCACCGTGTTGACAGAATCGTGCATCATGCGCCTCTGGTTTTCATGTTTGCGGATGTGAGATTGAGCCACGCCGGCAT
This sequence comes from uncultured Massilia sp., assembly GCA_946886065.1. Next base: position 3,903 of record CAMPHU010000331.1, read on the forward strand.
GGCCGTCAAACAGCCCCCGGCATGGGGGGAAAGGGCTGGGGCATGCGTGGTAGAGTGTCGCCTTGACAACAGCGCAGCCCTCTCCGCAGGGACCTGCAAGGCGCCTTTTTCGCGTGTGCGAGGTGAATGAATGATGAAGAAATGCCTGCAAGTGCTGGCCGCCGGCATGGCGGCGAGCTGCCTGGTTCCGGCCTTTGCCGGCGATGCGGTCAAGTGCTCGATGTGCGAGGAGTGGAA
>CAMPHU010000332.1 GCA_946886065.1 uncultured Massilia sp.
TTGTGCTGGTGATCAAGGTCGAGCTGCAGCAGGGCGTCCGGGCTGATCTGCCAGTCGAAGGCGCTTGATACGAACTGGCGCTCGCCATCGGCACCGCGCACGTAGGACTTGAGGTCCTCGGCCGCGGCATTGATGCGATAACCGAAGCGGCGGTCGGCGAAGCGGCCGCCCAGGTCGACCGCGCCGTACACGGTGCCGCGTTCGCGCACCTCAATCGTGGCCGAGCGCAGCGGCACATCGGTCGGGCGCTTGGTGACGTAGTTGATCATGCCGCCCGGCGCCGCGACGCCCGCCTGCAGGCCGGCCAGGCCGCGCAGGATCTCGAAGCCCTGCTTGTTCTCGAGCGGGATCTGGGTGTCGCCCGGAATGGCGATCATGTCCTTGCGGTAGCTGGTGGCGTTGTCGAGCGCGAAGCCGCGGATCGAGAACTGCTCGGCGTAGCCGACGGCGTTGTAGGCGTCGCCCACCGAGGCGTCGAAGCGCACCGCGTCGGTGGCGCTGCGGATCGACAGGTCCTGCATCTGGTTCAGGCTGACCGCGGTGATCGAGGCCGGGGTGTCCAGCAGCGGCGTCTCGGAGAAGCCGCCGATGCTGGCGCGGTCGGTCACGACCCATTTGCTGCCGGTGACGATGACCGACGGGACCTCGGTCTGGGCGGATGCGGAGTAGGCCTGCATCAGGGCGCAGGCAAGGACGGTGTACTTCAGCGTGAGTTTCATGGTTTGCTCGTCTTCGCGCGCCACGGGCGCGCTGCTTTTCAAAAAAGCCGGAGCCAACGTGGGGGAAGGGCAAACAAGGATGGGAACTGCGTTGCGCTTTCCTTCGCTGGCATTATCCAGATCAGGTACGAAGGGTATGTCTCACCCGGAACATCGGTTCCAGGACCCCTAGCGAAGGCGCGAGTGTACCACGTCCGCCCGGGACGTGGTGGATGTGTCAATAGGCCGCTGCTTATACCGCCAGCTCGAGCACCTTGCGGCTGACCTCGAGCGTCACGCCGCGGTCCTCGCCGAGCTTGACCAGGCGGTGCGCCTCCAGCGCGGCCAGCACGGGCTCGACATGCTCCTTGCCCAGGCCGTAGCCGGACAGCCTGGTCGGCACGCCGACGCTGTTGAAGAAGGCTTCGGTGCGCTCGATCGCCGCGTCGATGCGTGCGTCCTCGTCTCCCTCGGTGAGGTCCCACACGCGCGCCGCATACTGCAGCAGCTTGGCGCGCTTGGCCTCGCGGCGCACGCGCAGCATGGCCGGCAGCACCACTGCCAGGGTCTGTGCGTGGTCCAGGTCGTAGAGCGCGGTCAGCTCGTGGCCGATCATGTGGGTGGACCAGTCCTGCGGCACGCCCACGCCGATCAGGCCGTTCAATGCCAGGGTCGCGGTCCACATCAGGTTGGCGCGCACGTCGTAGTTCTGCGGCTCGCCCAGGGCCCTGGGGCCGTCTTCGATCAGGGTCAGCAGCAGGCCTTCGGCGAAGCGGTCCTGCACCTTGGCGTCGACCGGGGTGGTCAGGTACTGCTCCATCACGTGGACGAAGGCGTCCACCACGCCGTTGCCGACCTGGCGCGTGGGCAGGGTATAGGTCTTGGTCGGGTCCAGCACGGCGAAGCGCGGGAACACGTGGCGCGAGGCGAAGGCGCGCTTTTCCTGGGTCGCCTTGCGCGTCACCACCGCCGCCGAGTTCATTTCCGAGCCGGTGGCCGGCAGGGTCAGGACGGCGCCGAAGGGCAGGGCCGATTGCACGCTGGCGGCGCGCTGTTCGAAGATGGCCGTCCATGGGTCTTCCTCCAGCAGGCTGCCGGCGGCGATGAACTTGGTGCCGTCGATGACCGATCCGCCGCCCACGGCGAGGAGGAAATCGATGCGTTCGGCGCGCACCAGTTCGACGGCGCGCATCAGGGTTTCGTAGGTGGGATTCGGTTCGATGCCGCCGAATTCGAGCACAGTGTGCGCGGCAAGCGCGCTCTTGACCTCGTCGTAGACGCCGTTGGCGCGGATGCTGCCGCCGCCGTACAGCATCAGGACGCGGGCGCCTTCCGGCACCAGGGTCGACAGCGTGGCGATCTGGCCCTGGCCGAACAGCACCCGGGTCGGATTGTGGAAATCGAAGTTATGCAAGGCGAACCCCTCTTTGTGTGGAAGCAGACAAAGAGGGGATTATCGCCGAATCAAAGCCTGTGCGCTGTCACGCCTCGGCGGTGGCGGCCGTCGTGGCCTGGCTCGCGCTGGCCGCGCTGGGCCGCACCAGGTGGCGCAGCAGGGTGGTGCGGGTGGCGTCGCCGATCGCGCGCCAGTGCTCGCGCCGCTGCGCCGCGCGCTTGCGGTGCTTGGACGGCATGTCTTCCAGCGGCTTGAGGTAGAAGGGCAGGCGGATCAGGAAGCTGCGCTCGTTCATCTCGCTGCCGCCCAGGATGCGCCAGAAGCCGTCGTAGGCGTTCTCGAAGTGGCGCGTGTCGTCCGGGTCGTAGGCGATATGGGCGGTGCAGCGGATCGCCACCACGCGGTCCATGCCCAGCGCCTGGGCCACGCCCTGCATCGCGGCGAAGCAGAAGAAGCTCGGCGAATTGTTGGGGAAGACCTTGTCGAAGGCTTCGAAGGCGGCGCCGGAATCGGCCCAGCGGCCCTGGTTACGGGTGAGGAAGGGCACGGTCGGCATGTCGACCCCGGCCAGCGCGCCATCCACCCAGGTGTAGGACAGGCGGTGCAGGTACTGGCCGTCGGCCATCAGCGAAATGGTCAGGTCGCCTTCGGCGTCGTGGCGCGGCGACATCTCCAGGCGCAGGACGAAGTGGTGCTCCTCGGTGTCGTGCTGCCACAGGTTCAGGCCGCCGCCGCCGTAGACGGCGTCCTTGTAGGCGGCGTTGAAGCACGCATCCTCGAAGCGGTAGTGCGACAGCACGCACTGCACGCGCTCGCGCGCGCTCAGGCCGCGCATCAGGAAGTCGCGGTCGCCCAGGTGGTCGAAGGGATCGCCGTTGGGCGAGGCTTCGGCGAAGCGGCGGATGAGGTCCAGGCGGCTCAGCGCCTGGTGCTCGCGCCAATAGCGCAGCATGCGCAGGCGGCGCGCAATGCCGTGCACGGGATTCGGAAGGTGAGCGATATGCATTCGGACGCTCCATTCGGCGTAAAGTGTCGGGCGCCGCGCACGCGGCAGCCTGTCCTTATCTTGTCGTCCACTAGGCGTGGACGTGCTCAGCGGAATGTTAATTCCGCTCTGCAATTATCCGCCGAATCGCTAACTTGTGCCTGGATGAAACGAATAGAGTGGTGGGGAACCAACGAAACGTGACGTGTCCATGGTCTGCTCTCTCTGTGTTTTGTTGACTTTTTGTATTCGCCAGGCAGGCACGACAAGCCTACCATGTTTGCGCGGCGACAGGCTTCTAATTCATCATCGATAATTGCGCGAACCGAAGCAGACCGGAGGTGGTGATGGCGTATGAACTCTACTATTGGCCCGGCATCCAGGGACGCGGGGAATTCGTCAGGCTGGCGCTGGAGGAGGCCGGCGCGGATTATGTCGACGTGGCGCGGCGCAAAGGCGGCATGGAGCTGCTGACGGCCGCCCTCGAGACCGAGGAATACCCATCGTTCGCGCCGCCCTTCCTGAAGGCGGGCGAGATGACGGTAGGGCAGGTCGCCAACATCCTGATGTACCTGGGCGAGCAGCACGGACTGGCGCCGCGCACCGATCCCGGACGCTTGTGGGCGCACCAGCTGCAGCTGACCATTGCCGACCTGGTGACCGAGGTGCACGACACCCACCACCCGATCGCCACCTCGCTGTACTACGAAGACCAGAAGCCGGAAGCGCTGCGGCGCGCCGCCGACTTCGTCGAGACGCGCATCCCGAAATTCCTCGGCTACTTCGCGCGCCTGCTCACCAATCCCGAGCCGCGCGACTTCCTGGTGGGCGACAAGCTGAGCTATGCGGACCTGTCGCTGTTCCAGGTCATCGAGGGCCTGCGTTACGCCTTCCCCAAGGCCATGAAGCGCATGGAGCGCGAGTATCCGGCGCTGACGTCGCTGCGCGACCGGGTGGCGGCGCGGCCCAACATCGCGGCCTACCTGACGTCGAACCGCCGCATTCCGTTCAACCAGAACGG
>CAMPHU010000333.1 GCA_946886065.1 uncultured Massilia sp.
TCATATTCAGTGCGTATAGTGCGGTCGGTAGAAACACGATAATCCCCCTGCAAAGCCCCGTCCAAGACTAAGTTGGTATCGTTTTAATACCTGGGAGGTATGATGATCGAGCTTCGGCACCTGCGTTATTTCGTCGCCGTGGCGGAGGAGCGCAACTTCACCCGTGCGGCCGAGCGCCTGCATATCGCCCAGCCGCCGCTGAGCCGGCAAATCCAGCAGCTGGAACAAATCCTGGGCGTGGCCCTGATCGAGAAAGGATCGCGTCCCTTGCGCCTGACCGAGGCTGGGCAGTTCTTCCTGGCGCACGCCAAGCCGCTGCTGGACCAGGTGCGCGACCTGAAGGCCATGACCTGCCGGGTGGGCAAGCTGGAACGCACGATCAGCGCGGGCTTCGTCGCCTCGACCTTGTACGGACTGCTGCCCGACATCATCCGCCGCTACCGCGAGCGCTATCCGGAAGTGGAGGTGACGCTGCACGAAATGACGACCGTGGAGCAGATGCAGGCCCTGAAGGAGGGGCGCATCGATGTCGGCTTCGGGCGGCTCAAGAGCGAAGACCCGAGCATTCGCCGCATCCTGCTGCGCCAGGAGGCGATGGTGGTAGCGCTGTTTCCCGGCCACCGGCTGGCCAGCGGCGAGAATCCCGTGCGCCTGGTCGACCTGGTGCACGAGCCGCTGCTGGTCTACCCGCGCAATCCGCGCCCCAGCTTCGCCGACCAGGTTCTCGCGCTGTTCAGCGACGCCAACCTGACGCCGGACCACGTGGTGGAAGTGCGCGAACTGCAGATCGCCATGGGCCTGGTCGCGGCGGGGCAGGGCTTGTCGATCGTGCCGGCCAGCGTGCAGGGCATGCACCACCGGAACGTGGTGTACCGGCCGATCGTCGACAAGCATGCGGTGTCGCCGATCTTCTTCAGCGTGCGCCACATGGACCGCTCACCGGAACTGGAGCAGATGCTGGCTGTGATCTACGAGATCTATGACGACTACGGGCTTCCTCACGTGAAAGAAAGCCTGTAAGCGCCCCGGCAGGGGTGCTCCTGCGCTCTGATACCTCCCGGGTATCGAATGGATACCTAATCAGTGTTGGACTCGGGCTCCCGAGTTATCTACGCTGCAATCAGGACTGCGCTCGAACGGAGCGCCTCCGGCCACCAGACACAAGGAAGCACACCAGGCGGAATGAGGCTGGCGGTACTGTTACGCCGGTAGTCCGGCGCAGCCGGGCGGGAGCAGGCATTGCTGCTGCGGCTCCGGACCCGGTGACGTCAGGACAGGCCGTCCACACCGGAAAGGTATTGAACGCGCCATCCGGTCCTGGCCGTAGTTGGATTGGTCGGCGCCGGCACCCGAGAAACGACACCACAGGGACACCCATGATCGACAAAACATGCGACACGCTCGAGCGCGCGGTCGCTGATATCCCGGATGGCGCGACCATCATGATCGGCGGCTTCGGCAACGCCGGCATGCCGTCGGCGCTGATCGACGCCTTGCTGGCCCAGGGCGCGCGCGAGCTGACCATCGTGAACAACAATGCGGGCAATGGCGAAACCGGCCTGGCCGCGCTGATCAAGGCGCGCCGCGTGCGCAAGATGGTCTGCTCGTTCCCGCGCCAGGCCGATTCCCACCATTTCGACGGGCTGTACCGCGCGGGCGAGATCGAACTGGAACTCACGCCGCAAGGCAACCTCGCCGAGCGCATCCGCGCGGCGGGCGCCGGGATCGGCGGCTTCTTCACGCCCACCGGCTACGGCACCCTGCTCGCCGAAGGCAAGGAGACGCGCCTGATCGATGGCCGCCAGTACGTGTTCGAAACGCCGATCCACGCCGATTTCGCCCTCGTCAAGGCGCTGCGCGGCGACCGCTGGGGCAATCTCGTGTACCGCAAGACGGCGCGCAACTTCGGCCCGATCATGGCCATGGCGGCCAAGGTGACGATCGCCCAGGTGGCGGAAGTGGTGGAACTCGGCGCCATCGACCCGGAAGCCGTGGTCACCCCGGGCATCTTCGTTCAACGTGTCGTCAAGGAGGCAGCATGAGCCGCTATAGCCGCGACCAGATGGCCGAGCGCGTCGCCCGGGACATTCCCGAAGGCGCCTATGTGAACCTCGGCATCGGCCTGCCGACCAGGGTCGCCAATTTCCTGCCGCCCGAGCGCGAGGTGTTCCTGCACAGCGAGAACGGCCTGCTCGGCATGGGACCCGCACCGGGCGAGGGCGAGGAGGACGAGGATCTCATCAACGCCGGCAAGCAGCCGGTGACCTTGCTGACCGGAGGCGCGTATTTCCATCATGCCGACTCGTTCGCGATGATGCGCGGCGGCCACCTCGATATCTGCGTGCTGGGCGCCTTCCAGGTGTCGCGCACGGGCGACCTGGCCAACTGGCATACCGGCGCGCCGGACGCCATTCCCGCCGTCGGCGGCGCGATGGACCTGGCGATCGGCGCCAAGCAGGTGTTCGTCATGATGGAGCACCAGACCAAGACCGGCGACAGCAAGATCGTCGAGGCCTGCAGCTACCCGCTGACCGGGATCGGCTGCGTCAGCCGCATTTACACCGACCTCGCCGTACTGGACGTCACGCCCGAAGGGCTGCGCGTGCTCGAGATGGCGCCCGGACTGACGCTCACGGACCTGCAAGCGGTCACCGCCGCACCGCTGCTGCCGCCAACCGCTTCCAAGGAGACCAAGCATGCTTGATGCTTACATTTGCGATGCGATCCGCACGCCCATCGGCCGTTACGGCGGCGCCTTGAAGGATGTCCGCGCCGACGACCTGGGGGCGGTTCCCCTGCGCGAACTGATGCGCCGCAATCCCGACGTGAACTGGCGCGCGGTCGACGAAGTGGTGTTCGGCTGCGCGAACCAGGCCGGAGAAGACAACCGCAACGTGGCGCGCATGGCCGCGCTGCTGGCCGGGCTCCCCCAGGAGGTGCCGGGAACGACCGTCAATCGCTTGTGCGGCTCGGGCATGGACGCGGTCGGGGTCGCCGCACGCGCCATCCGCAGCGGCGAAGCGCGCCTGGTCATCGCGGGCGGCGTGGAGTCGATGACGCGCGCACCCTTCGTGATGGGCAAGGCCGAGTCCGGGTTCTCGCGCAGCGCCACGATCTACGACACGACGATTGGCTGGCGCTTCCCGAACCCGCTGATGAAGACGCTGTACGGCACCGACGCCATGCCGGAAACGGCCGAAAACGTGGCCGACGACTACGGCATTAGCCGCGCGGATCAGGATGCCTTCGCACTGGCCAGCCAGTCCAAGGCGGCGCGCGCCCAGCAGGATGGGGTGTTCGAGCAGGAGATCGTGCCTGTGCTGGTGCCGCAGAAGAAGGGCGAGGCCTTGCGGGTGGCCCGCGACGAACATCCGCGCGAAACCAGCCTGGAGGCGCTAGCGAAGCTGAAACCGGTGGTACGCCCCGATGGGACGGTCACTGCCGGCAATGCGTCGGGCGTGAACGACGGCGCCTGCGCGCTCCTGCTGGCGAATGCGGAGGCGGCGCAACAGTACGGCTTGACCCCGCGCGCCCGCATCCTGGGCATGGCGACGGCCGGCGTCGCGCCGCGCGTGATGGGGATCGGCCCGGCACCGGCAGTGCAAAAGCTGCTGCGGCAGCTGGACATGCGCCTCGCGCAGTTCGACCTGATCGAGCTGAACGAAGCATTCGCCTCCCAGGGGCTGGCTGTGCTGCGCATGTTGGGACTGGGTGACAATGATCCGCGCGTGAATCCCAACGGCGGCGCCATCGCGCTCGGCCATCCGCTGGGCATGAGCGGTGCGCGCTTGGTGACGACTGCGACGTACCAGCTTCACCGGACGGGTGGGCGCTATGCGCTGTGTACGATGTGTATCGGCGTCGGCCAGGGGATAGCCATTGCGATCGAGCGCGTGTAAGGCTTGCGCTTGAATGACGAATGCTGACTCGTGGTGACACGGCAAGCAGAAGCAACACATGCTTGATTCATATCAAGCTTGAGCGTACGGGCCCGTTCAGGGCCCGTTTTTTTTTGATTCCTCAACAAGCCCCCATGGCTGCGCCGCTCACCGGTTGGCAACGCCTTGCAGGAACGCGTTTTCAATCAAGCCCTGCA
>CAMPHU010000334.1 GCA_946886065.1 uncultured Massilia sp.
TCGCGGCGGCCCTGGTATTCCAGGTTGCCTTCCTTGAGGCCGCGCTCGCCGATCACCACGCGGTGCGGCACGCCGATCAGCTCCCAGTCCGCGAACATCGCGCCCGGACGCAGGCCGCGGTCGTCGACGATCACGTCCACCCCAAGCGCCTGCAGTTCGGCGTACAGCTTCTCGGTCTGCTCCTTGACCATCTCGCTGCGGTCCAGGCCCATCGGGCACAGCACCAGCTCGAAGGGAGCGATGGCGTCCGGCCAGACGATGCCCTTGTCGTCGAAGTTCTGCTCGATCGCCGCGCCCAGGATACGGGTCACGCCGATGCCATAGCAGCCCATCTGCAGGGCGACCGGCTTGCCGCCTTCGTCGAGGTAGGTCGCGCCCATCGCTTCCGAGTAAGCGGTGCCGAGCTGGAACACGTGGCCCACTTCGATGCCGCGCTCGATCGCCAGCACGCCCTTGCCGTCCGGCGAAGCGTCGCCTTCGACCACGTTGCGCAGGTCGGCCACGATCGGCTCGGCCACGTCGCGGCCCCAGTTGGCGCCGGTGTAGTGGTAGTCCGCCTCGTTGGCGCCGCACACGAAGTCGGCCATGTTGGCGACGCTGCGGTCGGCCACGACCTTGACGGGCAGCCTGGTATTGATCGGGCCCAGGTAACCCGGCACCGTGCCGTAGGCTTCCTGGATCTCGGCTTCGGTCGAGAAGCGGAAGTCCTTCAGGCCTGCCACCTTGGTGACCTTGATCTCGTTCAGCTCATGGTCGGCGCGCAGCAGCAGCAGCCAGTATTCCTTCTTGCCTTCGTTCTCGACGGTCAGGGCGATGCTCTTGACATGGTGCTGGAGCGGGATGTCCAGCAGCTCGGCCACCGCCTCGCACTTGGTCTTGCCCGGGGTCGAGGTCTTGGCCAGTTCTTGGGTAGCCGCGCCGCGCTCGCCCAGGGCCGGCGCTTCGGCGGCCTCGATATTGGCGGCGAAATCGGAGCTCGGGCAGTACACCAGCGCGTCTTCGCCGGTGCTGGCGATGACGTGGAATTCATGCGAGCCGGTGCCGCCGATGGCGCCGTTGTCGGCCGCCACCGCGCGGAACTTCAGGCCGAAGCGGTTGAAGATCCTGGTGTAGGCGTCGAACATGGTCTGGTAGGACACCTGCATGCCTGCGACGTCGCGGTCGAAGGAATAGGCGTCCTTCATCGTGAACTCGCGGCCGCGCATCAGGCCGAAGCGCGGACGGCGCTCGTCGCGGAACTTGGTCTGGATGTGATAGAAGTTGATCGGCAGCTGGCGGTAGGACTTCAGCTCGCTGCGCACCACGTCGGTGACGACTTCTTCCGAGGTCGGCTGGATGGCGTAGTCGCGGCCGTGACGGTCTTTGACGCGCATCAGTTCCGGACCCATCTTGTCCCAGCGGCCGGTTTCCTGCCACAGCTCGGCCGGTTGCACGACCGGCATCAGCAGCTCGATGGCGCCCGCACGGTTCATTTCCTCGCGGATGATATTTTCGACCTTGCGGATGATGCGCAGGCCCATCGGCATGTAGGTGTAAATACCGGAACCCAGGCGCTTGATCATCCCGGCGCGCATCATCAGCTGGTGGCTGACGATCTCCGCGTCGGAAGGCGCTTCTTTAAGAGTTGAAATAAAAAATCGTGAGGCGCGCATATCGATGAATTCTTTTTAAAAAGAGAGAGTTATAATCGACCTTAATTTTAAAGGATTAGCCGGCTGATGCGTCCAAACTTTCTACAAATGGGCTCGAGACAGGCAGCGCCTGCCGCGCAAGCGGTACGGGTCCTCCCAAGGGCGCGGCATTTGTAAGTAAAACCATAAGGATCGTACGGCCGGCAGAAAGTTTCGAGGTGCACTTATGCTCGATCGTGAAGGGTTTCGCCCCAACGTCGGCATCATCCTGCTGAACGCCAACAACGAGGTGTGGTGGGGAAAGCGGGTGCGCGAGCACTCATGGCAGTTTCCGCAAGGGGGTATCAAATACGGCGAAACGCCGGAACAGGCGATGTACCGCGAGCTGGAGGAAGAAATCGGCTTGCGCCAGGAACATGTAAAGATCATTGGCCGCACCCGCGACTGGCTGCGCTACGAAGTGCCCGACCACTTCATCAAGCGCGAGATCCGCGGCCACTACCGTGGCCAGAAGCAGATCTGGTTCCTGCTGCGCATGGTCGCGCGCGACAACGACGTGAACCTGCGCCTGACCGACCATCCCGAGTTCGACGCCTGGCGCTGGCATGACTACTGGGTGCCGCTGGACGTGGTGATCGAATTCAAGCGCGACGTCTACCAGCGCGCGCTGCAGGAGTTGTCGCGTTTCATCACCTGGCCGAAAGGCGGCCACGGGGAGCGCCGCCATACGGCGCGCTACCTGCGCCAGCCGCGCTCGCAGCCGGGCAGCAAGCCGGCGCAGGCGGCCGGCACGCTGGCGACGGCATCGGCAACGCCGGCTGCGCCGGACACCCTGGTGCTGGCGCCAAACAAGTAACACCGGCTCCAGCAGGTGCGGAAGACGGACACGCTCCGTCTTCCGCCCTCCCTCCGGCGCGGTGTTCCTGCGCTTTTATGCGCACGGCATTTACATTTCCACATGGCAATAATTAGAATGTGGACATGCATCCTTCCCTCCTTCTCAAGACCGGCCTCCTTGCAGTGGGCGCGCTGCTGGCCGCGCTGCCGGGCCATGCGCAAGCAGCCGATCCCCCGCGCTGCGTCTACACGGCTGTTGCAAACCTGCCACTGAAGTACATGGGTCCCGCACTGGGCGTGACGATGGAAGGGAGCATCAACGGCAAACCTGCGCCCCTGCTGGTCAACACCGCCACGCCCCGCCACTTCCTGACCCGGACCGGCGCCGAACGGCACGGCTTGCGTCTTCGAAATTCCGACTCCACCCTGCTGGGCATCAGCGGCTACTCGCGCGTGTACTCGGCCAGGATCGACGAATTCTCGGTCGGCCCCGCCAGCACCAGGCGCCTCGACTTGCCGGTGATCGGCGACCAGTCGGCGCCCCCGCCCTGGGACGGCATGGTCGGCGCATCCTACCTGCTCCAGGCCGACCTCGAATTGTCGTACGCCGAAAAGCGGATCCGCATGTTCCGGCCGACCAATTGCGACGACCAGTTCCTGGCCTACTGGGACCGCAAGGCCGTCGAGATCCCGTTCGAGGAGTCCGCATCGCCCGGGGTCAATCCCCGTTTCGGCGTGGTCCTGAACGGCGTCGCCCTCACGGCCGTCATCGACAGCAGCGCCACCTCCAGCATGGTGTCGCTCGAGGCGGCCCGGCGCATCGGGCTCAAGCTCGACGCCCCCAACGTCGAACGCATCGGCGATGCCGCCGGCATCGGCCAGGCCCGCTCGGCGCGCTGGTCGGCGGTGTTCGACTCGCTGCGGATCGGGACCGAAACCATCAGCAGCCCCAGGCTGGACGTGGTGGACGCCGGCCGCCTGCAGGTGGACGTGCTGCTGGGCGCGGACTTCCTGCGTTCGCACCGCGTGCTGTTCGCGATGAGCCAGAGCCGCCTCTATTTTTCCTATGTCGGCGGCGACGCCCTGAGCCAGCGCCGCGCCATCGAACCGTGGGTGGAGCAGGAAGCGGGCGAAGGCAATGTCGATGCCCAGATGGCCCTTGCCGGCGCCTATCTGCGCCAGCGCGGCGAGGCCGGACAGAAGCAGGGACAGGTCTGGCTGGAACGGGCCGCCAGCAATGGGAATCCCCAGGCCAACGCCCTCATCGGACAGCGCCTGGTGCAGCTGGGCCGCCCTGCCGAGGCCAGTTACCGGTTGCGCAAGGCCGTCGACGCCCAGCCCAATGCGCGCCGCGCGGCCTTGTGGCTGTATGCGGCCCGGATGCTCAACAAGCAGGGCGAGCTGGGCAGGAAGGAGCTGGAAAAGAACTTCGAGCGCGAGAATGACTGGCCGGAGCCGGTCGCGCGCTTCTATCTCGGCAAGCTGAGCGAAGCGGAACTGATCAAGGAAGCGCGCTTGGACGACAAGTCCGCCCGCGACAATCTGTGCCTGGCGCGGATCCACATCGCCCTGCGCCACGGCTGGGAAGGCGATACCGCCCGCGCCGAAGCGGCGCGG
>CAMPHU010000335.1 GCA_946886065.1 uncultured Massilia sp.
CCGAGCGCTTGGTCAGGCTCTCGGCGCCCGCGTTGGTGGTCATGATGATGATCACATTGCGGAAGTCCGCCTTGCGGCCGTTGTTGTCGGTCAAGGTGCCGTGGTCCATCACCTGCAGCAGGATGTTGAAAATGTCCGGGTGGGCTTTTTCAATCTCGTCCAGCAGCAGCACCGCGTGCGGCTTCTTGGTGATGGCCTCGGTCAGCAGGCCGCCCTGGTCGAAGCCGACGTAGCCCGGCGGCGCACCGATCAGGCGCGACACGGCGTGGCGCTCCATGTATTCCGACATGTCGAAGCGCACCAGCTCGATGCCCAGGATGAAGGCCAGCTGCTTGGCGACTTCGGTCTTGCCGACGCCGGTCGGGCCCGAGAACAGGAAGGAGCCGATCGGCTTGTCCGTCTTGCCCAGGCCGGCGCGCGCCATCTTGATGGCGGAGGCCAGCGCTTCGATCGCCGGATCCTGGCCGAACACCACGTTGCGCAGGTCGCGGTCGATGGTCTGCAGCTTGCTGCGGTCGTCCTGGTTGACCGTCTGCGGGGGAATCCGCGCGATCTTGGCGATGATGTCCTCGATTTCGGTCTTGCCGATGGTCTTCTTCTGCTTCGACTTCGGCAGGATGCGCTGGGCCGCGCCCGCTTCGTCGATCACGTCGATCGCCTTGTCCGGCAGGTGGCGGTCGTTGATGAAGCGCGCCGCCAGCTCGGCCGCGGTCGACAGCGCCGAGGCGGAATACTTGACGCCATGGTGCTCTTCGAAACGCGACTTCAGGCCGCGCAGGATCGCCACGGTCTGCTCGACCGACGGTTCGTTGACGTCGACCTTCTGGAAGCGGCGGCTCAGGGCATGGTCCTTCTCGAACACGCCGCGGAATTCCGTGAATGTGGTCGCGCCGATGCACTTGAGCTGGCCGTTCGCCAGGGCCGGCTTGAGCAGGTTCGAGGCGTCCAGCGTGCCGCCCGATGCCGAACCGGCGCCGATGATCGTGTGGATCTCGTCGATGAACAGGATGCCGTTCGGGGTGTCCTTGATCTGCTTGAGCACGGCCTTCAGGCGCTGCTCGAAATCGCCGCGGTACTTGGTGCCGGCCAGCAGCGCGCCCATGTCGAGCGAGTAGACGACGGCGTTTTGCAGGATCTCGGGCACGTCCTCCTGGACGATGCGCCATGCCAGGCCCTCGGCGATGGCGGTCTTGCCGACACCGGCCTCGCCCACCAGCAGCGGATTGTTCTTGCGGCGGCGGCACAGGATCTGGATCACGCGGTCCACTTCTTCCTCGCGGCCGATCAGCGGATCGATCTTGCCGTCCGCAGCCGACTTGTTGAGGTTCTGGGTGAACTGGTCGAGCGGGCTTTCCTTGGTCTGGCCCTCGACCTGCGCTTCTTCCACGCCTTCGGACGCCTTCTGGGTGTCCATCTGCTGGTCCTTGCGGACGCCGTGCGAGATGAAGTTGACCACGTCCAGGCGGGTCACGCCCTGTTGGTGCAGGTAGTAAACAGCGTGCGAGTCCTTCTCGCCGAAGATCGCCACCAACACATTGGCGCCGGTCACTTCCTTCTTGCCGTTGGAAGCCGACTGCACGTGCATGATCGCGCGCTGGATCACGCGCTGGAAGCCGAGCGTCGGCTGGGTGTCGACTTCGCCCGTGCCCGGTACGGTCGGGGTGTTGTCACCGATAAAGTTAGTCAGGGTCTTGCGCAAGTCTTCGATATTGACAGCGCACGCACGCAGGACTTCGGCGGCCGATGGATTGTCGAGGAGCGCCAGCAGCAGATGCTCCACGGTAATAAACTCGTGCCGTGCCTGCCGTGCTTCGACAAAGGCCATGTGTAGAGATACTTCAAGTTCCTGCGCAATCATACTTCCTCCATCACGCATTGCAGGGGATGCCCTGCCTTACGCGCATGCGTTAAGACAAACTCCACTTTGGTACACGCTATATCTTTGGAAAACACACCGCATACCCCTTTACCATGCCGGTGCACGGAAAGCATGATCTGCGTCGCCGTCTCGCGATCCTTGTTGAAGTACTCCTGGATGATCGCGACCACGAATTCCATCGGCGTGTAGTCGTCGTTCAGCAGTGCCACCTGATACAAAGGGGGTGGTTTGACGGTCTGCCGCTCCAGTAGTTGTTCAGTGTCGTGCTTCGTTGCCATGGGGGTATTCTAATGCTTTCGGGAATAGTGCCAAGCATAAACATCAGCTCGTTTTCATGTGCTTCCATGTTACGTGTTTTTCGTTCTTTGCGCAGATGGCGATCCAATTGAGGAAATCAAGTGCCCTGTCGAGGTCGGTGTGGCAAATTTGACAAGCCGAGCGCAAAACCGCTTGACTTCAGTGATTATTCCACCAACAATGCAGTTATTGACATTGTACTTATGTACTTGTTGATAAGAAGTGAGCAGGCTGAGGAGGGGGCAAGAAGCTTCTTGCTTTTATGGCTCGTGTGATTTGTTTTTAATTGAAAGTTTCTTTTATGGCAACTGGTACTGTTAAGTGGTTCAATGATTCCAAAGGTTTTGGCTTCATCACTCCTGATGACGGCGGCGAGGATCTGTTCGCGCACTTCTCCGCAATCAATATGACCGGTTTTAAGACCCTCAAAGAAGGTCAGAAAGTCCAATTCGAAGTCACGCAAGGCCCGAAAGGCAAGCAAGCTTCCAACATCCAGGGCGTGTAATACCTCTCCCCCGGAAGCAAAAGACCCCGCGCAAGCGGGGTTTTTTTTCGCCCTCCGCAGGCGGTGCACTGCGCCCATGCGCGCCCTCACAGCCAGCCCACCCTATTTAAATAGCGGTGGATCTCCTCGTTCAGCGCGATCAGCCCGGCCGTGGCCGCCTCGGTATCGTCGGGCGGCGGATCGGGAAACAGCCCGGACAGCAGCTCGCAGTGCGCGCCGAGCGCCCTGCCCCGCGCCACCAGCAAGCTGAGTTCCACTCCCGGCGCCTTCGCCGCCAGCCGCGCCGCTTCCCCGACCAGCCAGTCTCCGCGTACCTGGGCATAGACCAGCCTGCCGATCCGCTCGGCCTGCGCCCTCCCCGCTGCCTGCATCGCGGCCTCCGCATCAAGAAAAAAGCCCCGCCTCCCACGAGGCCGGGGCTTTCATCCTATCCGAAGCGGCGGACCGCCGACGCGTGCTTAGCTTACATATGCTCGATCATCACTTCGCCGAAGCCCGAGCAGGACACCTGGGTCGCGCCTTCCATCAGGCGCGCGAAGTCGTAGGTGACCTTCTTGGAGGTGATCGCCTTTTCCATGGAGCTGATGATCAGGTCGGCAGCCTCGGTCCAGCCCATGTGGCGCAGCATCATCTCGGCCGACAGGATCAGCGAACCCGGGTTCACGTAGTCCTTGCCCGCGTACTTCGGCGCGGTGCCGTGGGTGGCCTCGAACATCGCCACCGAATCCGACATGTTGGCGCCCGGCGCGATGCCGATGCCGCCGACCTGGGCCGCCAGCGCGTCCGAGATGTAGTCGCCGTTCAGGTTCAGGGTGGCGATTACGCTGTACTCCGCCGGGCGCAGCAGGATCTGCTGCAGGAAGGCGTCGGCGATCGAATCCTTGACCGTGATGTCGCGGCCGGTCCTGGGATTCTTGAACCTGGACCACGGGCCGCCGTCGATCAGCTCGGCGCCGAACTCCTTCTGCGCCAGCGCGTAGCCCCAGTCGCGGAAGCCGCCTTCGGTGTACTTCATGATGTTGCCCTTGTGGACCAGGGTCACGGAAGGCTTGTCGTTGTCGATCGCGTACTGGATCGCCTTGCGCACCAGGCGCTCGGTGCCTTCGCGCGATACCGGCTTGACGCCGATGCCCGAGGTCTCCGGGAAGCGGATCTTCTTGACGCCCATCTCCCTGGTCAGGAATTCGATGACCTTCTTCGCGCCGTCCGAGCCTTCGGCCCATTCGATGCCGGCGTAGATGTCTTCGGAGTTTTCGCGGAAGATCACCATGTCGGTCTTTTCCGGTTCCTTCAGCGGCGAGGGCACGCCCTTGAAGTAGCGCACCGGGCGCAGGCAGACATACAGGTCGAGCTCCTGGCGCAGCGCCACGTTGAGCGAGCGGATGCCGCCGCCTACCG
>CAMPHU010000336.1 GCA_946886065.1 uncultured Massilia sp.
GTCAGGCCGTAGCTCTTGAAGTATTCCTGCGCCGACGGCAGCAGCGCGCCGCTCATGCGTTCGTTCTGCAGGCGCAGCATGATGATGACGTCGACGTCCTTCAGGCCTTCGTCCATGTTGGTGAACAGGCGCACGCCCATCTGCTCCAGGCCGCCCGGCAGCAGGGTGTGCGGGCCGATGGCGCGCACTTCCGGCACGCCCAGCGTGGTCAGCGCGTGGATGTCGGAGCGCGCCACGCGGCTGTGCAGGATGTCGCCCACGATGGCCACGCGCAGGTTGGTGAAGTCCTTCTTGTAGTGGCGGATCGTGTACATGTCGAGCAGGCCCTGGGTCGGGTGCGCGTGGCGGCCGTCGCCGGCGTTGACCACGTGCACGTGCGACTGGCCGCTCTCGTTCAGGTGCTTGGCGATCAGGTAGGGCGCGCCCGACTGCGAATGGCGCACCACGAACATGTCGGCGTGCATGGCCGACAGGTTGTCGATGGTGTCGAGCAGCGACTCGCCCTTGGTGGTCGACGAGGCCTGGATGTTCAGGTTGATGACGTCGGCCGACAGGCGCTTGGAGGCGATCTCGAAGGTGGTGCGGGTACGGGTCGAGTTTTCGAAGAACAGGTTGAACACGCTCTTGCCGCGCATGAGCGGAACCTTCTTCACTTCGCGGTCGGAGATGCCGACGAAGCTCGACGCGGTGTCGAGGATGTGGTCGATGTGCGACTTCTTCAGTCCCTCGATGGTGAGCAGGTGCTGCAGCTCGCCGTGTTTGTTCAGTTGCGGATTAAGCATTGTCTTCTTCGATGGTGAGCGAAAGCTGGCCGGACGCATCACGCTGCAGGCACAGGGACTGGTTGGCCGCGAGCGTGGCGCGGGTGCCGACGAAGTCGGCGGCGACCGGCAGTTCGCGCCCGCCGCGGTCGGCCAGGGCCGCCAGGCGGATAGCCGCCGGGCGGCCGTAGTCGAACAAGACGTTGATCGCGGCGCGCGTGGTGCGGCCGGTCTGCAGCACGTCGTCGACCAGCACGATGGTGGCGCCGTCGACCGGGAAGCGGATGTGGGTCGGTTTCACGTCCGGGTGCAGGCCCTTCTTGGCGTAGTCGTCTCGGTAGAACGAGACGTCGATCGACCCCAGGCGGCCCGTCAGGTCGAGGTCGCGCGCGAGGCGCTCCGCGAGCCAGGCGCCGCCGGAGTGGATGCCGACGATGGCGGCGTCGGGCACGCCGTCCAGGCCGGCCCGGACCTGGGCCAGCAGCTCGCGGTAGAGCGCTTCCGCATCGAAGTCGTGGTTAGATGTTGGCATGATCGTCAAAGTATTGTTGCAAAATGATGGCGGCCGCCTTGGCGTCGATGACCTCGCCGCGCTTGGCCTGGATGACGGCGGAGGAATAGCGCTCGTCGACCAGGTCGACGGGCAGGTTGAAGCGGCCGTGAAGCTGGTTGGCGAAACGCCGGCTGCGCATGGTCATGTCGTGCTCGGCGCCGTCCGGATGGCGCGGCTCGCCCACGACGAGGCGCGCCGGGCGCCATTGTTCGATCAGGTCGCCGATGACCTGGAAGCGGGTCGCATTGTCGACCGCCTTGATGACGGTCAGGGGCTGGGCCTGTCCCGTCAGGGTATTTCCCATTGCAATGCCGATCCGCTTGACGCCGAAGTCGAACCCAAAAACGATATCAACCATCGATGTCAACCATTCTTACGCATGGCCGGCTTCGGTGGCGAGCATGAGCGGGTCGATTCCCAGCAGTTTGATGGCGGCGGTATAGCGTTCCTCGATCGGCAGGTCGAACAGCACGCGCGCGTCGGCGCCCACGGTCAGCCAGCCGTTGCGGGAGATTTCTTCCTCGAGCTGGCCTGGGCTCCAGCCGGCGTAGCCGATGGACACCAGCATGCGCTTCGGCCCCGCCCCGCTGGCGACGGCTTCCAGCACGTCGATCGAGGTGGTGAAGGCGACTTCGTCGGTGACGCTGAGCGAGGACGAGTAGCGTCCGCCCGGCGAATGCAGCACGAAGCCGCGGTCGTCCTGGACCGGTCCGCCGAACATGATCGGCTCCTCCGTCACGCTCGAGCGCAGCCCCTCGGCCAGCTTGAGGTCGATGCGGTCGAACAGCACGTCCATCGTCATGTCGGTCGGCTTGTTGATGACCACCCCGAGCACGCCTTTTTCGTTGTGCTCGCAGACATAGACGACGGTGCCGCCGAAAATGGGATCCTGGATCGATGGCATGGCAATCAGGAAATGATTTGCCAGGTTCAGCCCCGACGGTGCAGGACCGGGCCGGAGCTGCGTATCGTCCTGCGGCGGCATGCCGGGCATCGGTAGAGTTTTGCCAACTTTGCTTTTTTTCATACGCGTACTCTCACAGGGCTCACTCTGGTTGAACGATCGCTCGGTATCCAGGCTACAACATTAAGCTTTTCGTTAGTTTACACTGAATTGCCCGGACACCCCTTGAAGCGTCTCCACCCGGGCCTCGTTAGCCGTTTCCGGCCAGGGCTTTCCACCCCTGTTTTGACCAAGCACATAAAGATGAACGAAAGCAATTCGCTAGTCTGGTTCCGCCGCGATCTCCGGGCATTCGACCAGGCCGCCCTGTATGAGGCACTGGCTGGCTCCGGCCGCGTGTTTTGCGCCTTTGTGTACGACACCGACATCCTGCAGGGGCTGCCACGCGACGATGCCCGCCTGCGCTTCATCCATGCCAGCCTGGCCAGCCTGGACAGGGAATTGCGCCGTCTTGGCGGCTATCTGATCGTGCGCCACGGGCGCGCGGCCGAGGCGATTCCGGCGCTGGCCGCAGAGCTGGGCGTGGATGCCGTCTACATCAATACCGATTATGAGCCCAGCGCCGTGGAACGTGACGCACTGGTGGCCGAGCAGCTGGCCCGGCAGGGAAAGCGCCTGCTCGGTTTCAAGGATCAGGTCGTTTTCGAGAAGGACGAGGTGCTGACCCTGGCGGGGCAGCCGTTCTCGGTGTTTACGCCCTACAAGAATGCCTGGCTCAAGCGGCTGGCGGCCATGCCGGAGACGCTGGCGGCGTACCCGGTCGATCTGCACGTCCATGCGTTTGCGCCGCCGCAGGTGCCGTCTCCCCTGCCCTCGCTGGCCGAGATCGGTTTCGAGGACGGCGAGCCGGCATTGCCTGCGGGCATGGAAGGGGCGGAGCAGCTGTTCGAGGAGTTTCTGGAGGACATCAGCGACTACGGCCGGGCGCGCGATTTCCCGGCCGAGGACGCGACCTCGCGGCTGTCGAGCCACCTGCGCTTCGGCACCACGTCGATCCGTCACCTGGTGCGTACCGCGCGGCAGATGATCGATGCGGGCGCGGGCGGCGCGGGGGCCTCGACCTGGCTGTCGGAGCTGATCTGGCGGGATTTCTACGCCATGATCCTGTACCGGCATCCGCAGGTGGCGACGCGCGCCTTCAAGCCGGCTTTCGATGCCGTGCGCTGGGAGGATGGGCCGGAGGCGGAGGCTTCGTTCGCGGCCTGGTGCGCGGGGCGGACCGGGTATCCGCTGGTGGATGCGGCGATGGCGCAGCTGAATCGAACGGGCTTCATGCACAACCGGTTGCGCATGGTGACGGCCAGTTTCCTGGTCAAGGACCTGGGGATCGACTGGCGGCGCGGGGAGCGCTACTTTGCGCTCAAGCTCAACGATTACGACATGGCGTCGAATAACGGCGGCTGGCAATGGGCGGCGTCGACGGGGTGCGACGCGCAGCCGTGGTTCAGGATTTTCAATCCGGTGACGCAGTCGCAGAAATTCGATGCGAAGGGGGAATTCATTCGGCGCTGGCTGCCGCAGCTGAGGGGGCTGGATGCGAAGGAGATTCATGCGCCGTGGCTGCTGTCTGCGGAACGGCTGGCGGAGAAAGGGGTGGTGCTGGGGAGGGATTATCCGGGGCCGCTTGTCGATCATGACAAGGCGCGGTTGAGGACGCTGGAGAGGTTTAGTGTGGTGAAGAAACAGAGTCAGGGGTTTGCTTGGGAAATTGGGTCCCCGCCTTCGCGGGGA
>CAMPHU010000337.1 GCA_946886065.1 uncultured Massilia sp.
GTGGAGAGCTTGCTGGGGGCCTGGCTGATCCTGAAGATCCGCTGAGCTTTTCCTGGCCCCGTGTCCGTAGAGCCGCCATTCCCGCGAAGGCGGGAACCCAGTTCCTTCGAACAGTGAGATGTATGGCTTGCACCCGTCGGTGAGAGCAAGAAAGTGGCACGCGACGAACTTGGGTCCCCGCCTTCGCGGGGAGTCATTGCCGCCAGTGGCGGCAATGACGGTTTTGCGGCTGGCGTCCATCGGAGCTTTGCGAGAATTCCGGCAGACGAAAAAAAACCGGGTCACCCCGGTTTTTCCTCGCACGACCCGCATCACTTGTTCAGCGAATTTTTCTTGGTGCTGGTCTGACGCGGCTTGGCGCGCTTGATGTTGCCGCCGGCCGTCACGCGTTCATTCCCCTTGAGCATGACCTTGGTGACGCTCGGCTTCTTGGTCCCGCTGGCGCTGGCCTTGACGATGGTGACTTCGCGCATGCCCGGACCCGACTTGCCGCTGCGTTCCTTGACGGTTTCCTTCTTCGGGCGGTACAGCACCAGCAGCTTGCCGATGTGCTGGACCGGCGCCGCGCCCAGTTCCGCGCAGATCTGTTCGTACATGGCGACCCGTTCCTCGCGCTCGTCGCCGAACACGCGGACCTTGATCAGGCCGTGGGCGTCCAGGCTGGAGGCGATTTCTTTCATGACGGCTTCGGTCAGGCCCTCGCCGCCGATCATGACGACAGGATTGAGTCCATGGGCTTCCGCGCGCAGTGCGCTGCGCTCGGCCGGAGTGAGTTTAAGCATAATATTTTTTGGATGTACCTTTAAAAGCAGTATTCTACGCGAATGGCCAAGAACAAATTAAACAAAAACTGGTTGCACGACCACATTAACGATCCTTACGTCAAATTGGCGCAAAAAGAGGGCTACCGCGCCCGCGCCGCCTACAAGCTCAAGGAAATCGACGAAAGCGAAAAGCTCATCAAGCCGGGCCAGGTCATCGTCGACCTCGGCTGCACCCCGGGCAGCTGGGCCCAGTACACCCGCCGCAAGCTGGCCGGCAAGGAGGGCGGCGGCATCCACGGCACCATCATCGGCCTCGATATCCTGCCCATGGAGCCGGTCGCCGACGTGCTTTTTATCCAGGGCGATTTCCGCGAGGAAGAAGTCCTGGACCAGCTGGACGCGGTGCTGGCCGGGCGCAAGGCCGACCTGGTGCTGTCCGACATGGCGCCCAACCTGTCCGGCATCCCGCATGCGGACGCGGCGCGCATGGAGCACCTGATCGACCTGGCCATTGAGTTTTCTCAATTGCACCTCAAGCCGAGCGGTGCGTTGCTGGTAAAGTGTTTCAAAGACATGGGCTTTACCCAAATCCTGGAAAAGTTTCGCGAGGAATTCCGGACCGTCAAACAGGTCAAACCCAAGGCCAGCCGCGATAAATCGTCCGAGATTTTCCTGCTGGGCCGCGGATTGAAACATTCCGCCGGGCCGAAATCCGGCGAAGACGATGGGGAAGCCTCTTGATTTTTGGCGAGCAAGCCACACATCAGCCGCGTGAGGCTGGGTAGTTGCCTACGCTTGCGTATGCATGTCGGACTTAAAACTATGGCATTTCAGCACTATCGCTTGCGTTGCGTGGCGGCGTCGGCTTATTGCGGTTAAAATCGTCGTACTGTAATCGGTAGAGATGCAGAACGCATCGGAGGAGTTCTCGTGAATAATATGTTTTCCAAATCCGCCATCTGGGTGGTGGTCGCGCTGCTGCTGTTCATGCTGTTCAAGCAGTTCGACACCCATAGCGTGGCTGGCGGCAGCAAGACCATCGCTTATTCCGAGCTGCTCGACGATGTGAAGGCACGCCGCATCAAGGATGTGGTGATCGAGGGCTCGAACATCACGGCGACCCGCACCGACGATTCCAAGGTCCGCGCCACCGCGACCATCCTGGACCGCGGCCTGATCGGCGACCTGCGCGAGAACAACGTGCGCTTCGACGTCAAGCCGCCGGAAGAACCGTCCTTCCTGCAGCAGGTCTTCATCTCCTGGTTCCCGATGCTGCTGCTGATCGGCGTGTGGGTGTTCTTCATGCGCCAGATGCAGGGTGGCGGCAAGGGCGGCGCTTTCTCCTTCGGCAAATCGAAGGCGCGCATGCTCGATGAAACCAACAACACCGTGACCTTCTCCGATGTCGCCGGCTGCGACGAGGCGAAGGAAGAAGTGGGCGAGATCGTCGACTTCCTGAAAGACCCGACCAAGTTCCAGAAGCTGGGCGGCCGCATTCCGCGCGGCGTGCTGATGGTCGGTCCTCCGGGTACCGGTAAAACCCTGCTGGCGCGCGCCATCGCCGGCGAAGCCAAGGTGCCGTTCTTCTCGATCTCGGGTTCCGACTTCGTCGAGATGTTCGTCGGCGTGGGCGCGTCCCGCGTGCGCGACATGTTCGAGAACGCCAAGAAGCATTCGCCCTGCATCATCTTCATCGACGAGATCGACGCGGTCGGCCGTCACCGCGGCGCCGGCATGGGCGGCGGCAACGACGAGCGCGAACAGACCCTGAACCAGCTGCTGGTCGAGATGGACGGCTTCGAAGCCTCCTCGGGCGTGATCGTGATCGCCGCGACCAACCGCGCCGACGTGCTGGACAAGGCGCTGCTGCGTCCGGGCCGCTTCGACCGCCAGGTCATGGTCGGCCTGCCGGACATCCGCGGCCGCGAACAGATCCTCAACGTCCACATGCGCAAGGTCCCGATCGGCACCGACGTCAAGGCCGACATCCTGGCGCGCGGCACCCCGGGCTTCTCGGGCGCCGACCTGGCCAACCTGGTCAACGAGGCCGCGCTGTTCGCCGCGCGCCGCAGCAAGCGCCTGGTCGAGATGATCGACTTCGAGGACGCCAAGGACAAGATCTTCATGGGCCCGGAACGCAAGTCCATGGTCATGCGCGAGGAAGAGCGCCGCAACACGGCCTACCACGAGTCGGGCCACGCGGTGGTCGCCAAGCTGCTGCCCAAGGCCGATCCGGTGCACAAGGTCACCATCATGCCGCGCGGTTACGCGCTGGGCCTGACCTGGCAGCTGCCTGAGCACGACAACCTCTCCGGCTACAAGGACAAGATGCTGGAAGAAATCTCGATCCTGTTCGGCGGCCGCATCGCCGAAGAGATCTTCGTCGGCCAGATGTCGACCGGCGCCTCGAACGACTTCGCCCGCGCCACCAAGCTGGCCCGGTCGATGGTCACCCGCTTCGGCATGTCCGAGAGCATGGGCGTGATGGTCTACGAAGACAGCGAGAACGACGGCTTCTTCGGCGGCAGCACCAAGACCATCTCGGAGGCAACCCAGCAGAAGGTGGACGCCGAGATCCGCGCCATCCTCGACACGCAGTACGCCCTGGCGCGCCGCCTGCTCGAAGAGAACCGCGACAAGGTCGAGATGATGACCAAGGCGCTGCTCGACTGGGAAACCATCGACGCCGAGCAGATCAACGACATCATGGCCGGCCGCGAGCCGCGCCAGCCGAAGGCCGGCCTGCTGACCAAGCGCACGCCGCCGGGCGACAGCGGCCCGGGCGGCGTGGCGCCGAACGCCACCGCACCGGCCTGATGCGCTGATCTGTTTCTTCCAAAAGGCATCCGACAGGATGCCTTTTGTTCGTTAACGCCTCCGAGCCCACTGTATGCCCAAGAACCTGCACTGCGGCCGCTTCAGCTTCCCGCTGGAAGGCCCCGACGCCAGCATGCCCGCCGTGATGGGCATCCTGAACGTCACCCCCGACTCCTTCTCCGACGGCGGCCGCTACCAGGGCCTGGAATTCGCCCTGTCGCACGCCGAGGAGATGATCCGCGACGGTGCCACCATGATCGACATCGGCGGCGAATCGACCCGCCCCGGCTCGCCCAGGGCCGCTACATCGAATTCTGCAAGAGCACCTTCCCGAACGAACTGGAC
>CAMPHU010000338.1 GCA_946886065.1 uncultured Massilia sp.
ACATCGTCAAGGCCGAGGACATCGTCGACTACACGGCGCACGAAGGCTTGCCGGAGCGGGTGCTGAAGAAATTCGGCGCGGCGGTGGGTGAAAACGCGGTCAAGGCGGCCACCCGTGGCGCCATGCCGAAGTTGCACTAAGCAGCGTTGCATTAAGAATAGAGACACCGAGCACAGTTGTACTGGATTTCGCTTGCATCCCGAGGCAAAGAGACTATAGTGAGGGTGTAGTTGCTGCCGCGGCGGACGATACCCCTAATCCAGCCTGTTCGTTATCGGCCGATACGCACGAGCGCTACCCGCTGCACCTGCCGTGCAGTTTCGAGAGAATTCAATTCCTCATGGTTGTGATTCCCCCTCGGGATTGGGAACGACGGCTTCGGCCGTCGTTTCCATTTATATGCATGTCAGGTGCAGGTGCCCAGGTGCTGGGTGTCGCCGTCGAGGGCGGGACGGGCCGGTTCCGGCGCCGGAGGGGGCGAGGACAAGGGACAGAAATCGTCGTGCTGGGCGAAGCCGCCGCGGTCGAGCCAGGCCTGGTGCTCGCGCACGGCGCGCGCATACCAGGCGGCGCGCAGGGGCGGACTGCCTTCGTGCAGATGGGGCAGGTCGCCGCCGCTGCGCCAGCGCGCCAGCGCCAGCCGGGTGGGAAAGAGCGCCGCATGGCTGGACGCCACGCGCTGCCGTGCCTGATGGGCTTCGGCCGCGGAAGGCTGTCGGTGTCCGGTGTCGAGATCGTCGTTCACGGTGGTTGTCCTCTGCATTGCCTTCCTAACTATCCAGTAAATATTCCGGAGGGCGATTAGGGAAATTCCTAACGCTTTGAAGTCTATCAACCGAAAATTTGGGCGGCTTGACGCTTATCAAATGAACGACTGCATGCAGGGCGGATGAATGACGGACGGAGTGGACGGGCGTGCAGCTTGAGCCGAGTCGGAGGTATCCGTGACCGGCGCCTGCAACGGGGATGGATCGGATCACCGGGTCCGCAGCTTTCCCGCCCCCAGCCCTTCTGTTAAAGTCTCGCCCCATGAGTAAACTCTCCCTTGACCGCATCCTGCAATCCCAGGGTTTCGGTACCCGCAAATACTGCCGCGCCCTGATCGAGGACGGCGACGTCGCCGTCAACGGCGAGATCCAGGACAATTACAAAGCCAGCTTCGACACCCAGGACCTGGTCCTGACCGTATTCGACGAGGAATGGCGCTACCGCGAGCGCGTCTATATCGCCCTCTACAAGCCGGCCAACTACGAGTGCTCGCGCAAGCCCAGCCATCATCCCGGCGTGCTGACCCTGCTGCCCGAGCAGTTCACCTGGCGCGAAGTGCAGCCGGTCGGCCGCCTCGACCACGACACCACCGGCCTGCTGCTGATGTCGGACGACGGTCCCTTCATCCATGCCCAGTCCTCCCCCAAGCGCCACGTGCCCAAGGTCTACCAGGCCACCACGGCCGAGCCGGTGACGGACGCGCTGGTCGAACAGATGCTGGCCGGCGTGCAGCTGCACGACGAGCCGGCGCCGCTGAAGGCGGTGTCCTGCGTCCCGCGCGGCGAGCACCAGCTCGAGATCGTGCTGGAGCAAGGCAAGTATCACCAGGTCAAGCGCATGCTGGCCGCGGCCGGCAATCACTGCGGCGCGCTGCACCGCTCGCAGATCGGCGGCCTGACCCTGGATGCGCTCGGCTTGCGCGAAGGCGAATGGTGCTTCCTGGAGCAGGCCCAGCTGGATCTGCTCGTGCCGGCCTGAGCCGTCTGTGCGACATCGATAAGCAATTTCCGCGACACTCGCGGATCATCGCGGCCCGGAAGGGCCGCTGCGTTATTGTCTGATCGAAAAGAATCATCCATGCATCTTGAACGCTCCACGCTGTCCCTGATTTCCCTGCTGTTCGCCGGTTCGGCCCTGGCCCAGGGCCAGCCGCAGTCCATGGCGGACTGCACGCCGCTCCTCGACAATGCCCAGCGCCTGGCCTGCTTCGACCACCTGGCCGCCCAGTCCGCGCCGGCCGCCGCCTCCGCCGCTTCCGCCGCTGCCGCCAGCCTCCCGCCCACGGCCACGGGCTATGCGCCGCCGCGCAATGCCGAGACCGACGCCGCCTCCTCGATCGATCCTACGGTCGAGGCCGCCAATGGCTACACGATGAGCAGCCACTGGGAACTGGACGCCAGGGACAAGCGCGGCACCTTCATTTTTCGCCCACACAGGCCGAACTATCTGATCGCCACCGGCACCTACCGGCCCAATGAGCAGCCCTATTTGCCGTTCCGCGAGGCGGCGGGCATCGAGAAGGGCCTGTCCAAGGGTGAGCTGGCGTTCCAGCTCGGCTTCAAGATGAAGCTGGTCGAGACCCTGTTCGAAAAGCCGGTCGACGTCTGGTTCGGCTATACCCAGAACAGCTTCTGGCAGGCGACCAACGACGAAGCCTCGAGCCCCTTCCGCGAAACCAATTACGCGCCCGAGGTGATGGTGGTGACGCCGCTGAACATCGGGATCCTGGGGGCCAACCTGCGCTTCCTGAACCTTGGTTTCGTGCACCAGTCCAACGGCCAGTCCTCGACCCTGTCGCGCAGCTGGAACCGCTTCTACGCGCAGGTCGGCCTGGAGCGCGGTCCGCTGTCGGTCACCGCCAGGGTATGGAAGCGGGTCAACGAATCGCTGGAGGAGGACAACAATCCGGACATCGCCGACTACCTTGGGCATGGGGAGCTGTCCGGCAGCTGGCGCCTGGACGGCGGCCACGAAGTGTCGGCCCTGCTGCGCCACAACTTCCACACGCACAAGGGCGCGACCCAGCTGGGCTGGGCTTTCCCGCTGGCCGGCCCGCTGAAGGGCTACCTGCACTGGTTCTCGGGCTATGGGCAGAGCATGATCGACTATAACTATTTCCAGCGCAGCGTCGGCGCCGGGGTGATGGTCAAGTATTGAAGAGGGCCGTAGAATGGCGCTCCCGCCAACAGGAGCGCCCATGAAACTCGCCACTCTCAACGACGGCACCCGCGACGGCCAGCTGGCCGTGGTGTCGCGCGACCTCAAGACCGCCCACATCGCCGACGGCATCGCGCCGACCCTGCAGGCCGCCCTCGACGACTGGGCCTTCATCGCCCCGCAGCTGGACGAGCTGTCGCGCCAGCTGAACGAGGGCAAGGCGCGCCGTCCCTTCGATTTCGACCCGGCGCGCTGCATGGCGCCGCTGCCGCGCGCCTACCAGTGGGCGGACGGCTCGGCCTATGTCAATCACGTGGAGCTGGTGCGCCGCGCGCGCGGCGCCGAGATGCCGGCCTCGTTCTGGGAAGATCCCCTGATGTACCAGGGCGGCAGCGACGACTTCCTCGGTCCCCACGACGACATCGTGCTGGCGCACGAGGAGTGGGGCATCGACTTCGAGGCCGAGGTGGCGGTGGTCACGGGCGACGTGCCGATGGGTGCGACGCCGGACGACGCTCACCAGCAGATCCGGCTCCTGATGCTGGCCAACGACGTCTCGCTGCGCAACCTGATTCCGGACGAGCTGGCCAAGGGCTTCGGCTTCCTGCAATCCAAGCCCGCCACCAGCTTCGCACCGCTGGCGGTGACGGCGGACGAGCTGGGCGAGGCCTGGCGCGGCGGCAAGGTGCATTTAGCGTTGCGTTCGGTCTGGAACGGCCACCTGGTGGGGCAGCCGGATGCGGGCGTGGACATGGTGTTCAATTTTCCGCAGCTAGTTGCCCACTTGGCCAAGACCCGCAACGTGCGGGCCGGTAGCATTGTCGGCTCGGGGACGGTGTCGAACAAGGATGCATCGCGCGGGTATTCCTGCATTGCCGAAAAGCGCTGCCTGGAGATGATCGCGGATGGGGCGGCGGCGACGCCCTTCATGCGTTTCGGGGATACGATACGGATCGA
>CAMPHU010000339.1 GCA_946886065.1 uncultured Massilia sp.
AAAACCGGGCACCGCATGACCTACAGCCCAGTCCGCCTCAGCGGTTTTCCCAGTAACCCGGCGCGTTGTAGATCGTCTTCAGGTAATCGATGAAGAAGCGCACCTTCGCCGGCAGGTAGCGCTGCTGTGGGTACACCGCCTGGATGTCGTAGGCCGGTAGTGCGTACTCGTCGAGGACCGTCACCAGCTCGCCGCGCTTGAGCTCGGCCTGGATCTCCCAGGTCGAGCGCCAGCCGATCCCCAGCCCCTGCTTGACCCAACCGAACAGCAACTCGCCGTCGTTGCAGTCCAGGTTGCCGGCCACGCGGATCGCCACCTGTTTGCCGTCACGCAGGAAGGTCCAGCCACGCTGCTGCCCGCCTTGCAGGTTGAAGGCCAGGCAATTGTGCCGCGTGAGGTCTTCCAGGGTCCGTGGCACACCCTGGCGCTCGAAATAATCCGGCGAGCCGCAGACCACGCGGCGGTTGGGGAACAGCTTGATGGCGACGTAGTTGGGGTCGGTCACCTCGCCGATGCGGATGCCCATGTCATAGCCGTGGCGCACCAGATCGACCACGCTGTCGGTGAAGTTGAACGACAGCTGCAGGTCCGGATATCGCGCCTGGAACGCCGGGGCATGCGGGCCGATATGCCGGCGACCGAACGCCGCCGGCGCCGAGACCACCAGGTGTCCGCGTACCGAGGTGCGGTCGTGGCTGATGCTCGCATCCGCTTCGTCGAAATCCTTGAGCAGCCCGCGGGCGCGTTCCAGGTACTGCTCGCCCAGATCGGTCAACGCCAACCCGCGCGTGGAACGGTGCATCAGCTTGACGCCCAGGTGCCGCTCCAGCGCATCGAGCCGGCGCCCCATCACCACCGGCGTCACGCCTTCCTTCAGCGCAGCGGCGGCAAAACTGCCGTTCTCGGCCACCAGCACGAAGCTGTGCAAGGTTGTGTAGCGATCCATTCGATACTCCTGATATCGACAGAACTGAAGTTTCGACCAATTCCCTCATTTCTTCCAGGCCTTCATCCTTGGGCCACGTATAAAAACTATCGAACAAGAACCAGACACGCTGTTGCGAGAGAGACACGCAGCAGATCGTGAACAAATCCAAGAGTCAGGAGGAAAGACCCATGGCCCGAATGAGAGCAATCGATGCCGCCGTAGCGGTATTGCGCAAGGAAGGCATCGATACTGCCTTCGGCATTCCCGGTGCGGCGATCAACCCGCTGTATTCCGCCCTGCGCGCCGACGGCAGCATCCGTCACATTCTGGCCCGCCACGTCGAAGGCGCCTCGCATATGGCCGAGGGCTATACCCGCACCAAGGCGGGCAACATCGGCGTGTGCATCGGCACCTCGGGCCCGGCCGGCACCGACATGATCACCGGTCTGTATTCCGCCTGGGCCGACTCCATCCCGATTCTCTGCATCACCGGCCAGGCGCCGCGTGCGCGTCTGTACAAGGAAGACTTCCAGGCCGTGGACATCGAGTCCATCGCCAAGCCGGTGACCAAGTGGGCCGTGACCGTGCGTGAGCCGGCACTGGTGCCGCGCGTGTTCCAGCAGGCCTTCCACGTCATGCGCTCCGGTCGCCCGGGCCCGGTGCTGATCGACCTGCCGTTCGACGTGCAGATGGCCGAGATCGAGTTCGACGTCGATACCTACGAGCCGCTTTCCGTCTACAAGCCTGCGGCGACCCGCAAGCAGGTCGAGAAAGCCATCGACATGCTCTGCGCCGCCGAGCGTCCGTTGATCGTCGCCGGTGGCGGCATCTACAACGCCGGTGCCGAAGCGCTGCTGGTTGAGTTCGCCGAGACCGTTGGCGTGCCGGTGATCCCGACGCTGATGGGCTGGGGCTCGATCCCTGACGACCATCCGCTGATGGCCGGCATGTGCGGTCTGCAGACCAGCCATCGCTACGGCAACGCCAACATGCTGGCCTCGGACTTCGTGCTCGGCATCGGCAACCGCTGGGCCAACCGCCACACCGGTTCGATCGACGTCTACACCAAGGACCGCAAATTCGTCCACGTGGATATCGAGCCGACCCAGATTGGCCGGGTGTTCTCGCCGGACTTCGGCATCACCTCCGATGCCGGTGCCGCGCTGAAGCTGTTCGTCGAAGTCGCCAAGGAACGCAAAGCGGCTGGCAAGCTGCCGGACCGCAGCAGCTGGGCCGCGGACTGCCAGGAGCGCAAGCGCACCCTGCTGCGCAAGACCCACTTCGACTCGGTGCCGATGAAGCCGCAGCGCGTGTACCAGTGCATGAACAACGCGTTCGGCAAGGACGCCTGCTACGTCAGCACCATTGGCCTGTCGCAGATCGCCGCCGCGCAGTTCCTGCACGTCTACAAGCCGCGCCACTGGATCAACTGTGGCCAGGCCGGCCCGCTCGGCTGGACCATCCCGGCAGCGCTCGGCGTGGTTGCCGCGGACCCGACACGCAAGGTGGTGGCGCTTTCGGGCGACTACGACTTCCAGTTCATGATCGAGGAGTTGGCGGTGGGTGCGCAGTTCAAGCTGCCCTACATCCACATCCTGGTGAACAACGCCTACCTGGGCCTGATTCGCCAGGCGCAGCGCGGCTTCGAGATGGATTACTGCGTGCAGCTGGGCTTCGAGAACATCAATGCCGACCAGAGCGGCATGGAAGGCTACGGCGTCGACCACGTCGCGGTGGTCGAGGGGCTGGGCTGCAAGGCGATCCGCGTGTTCCGCCAGGAAGACCTGCAACCGGCCATCGAACAGGCCCAGGCCTGGATGGCCGAGCATCAGGTGCCGGT
This sequence comes from uncultured Massilia sp., assembly GCA_946886065.1. The sequence continues at coordinate 2,769 of CAMPHU010000339.1, forward strand.
GGTGATCGAGGTAATCCTCGAGCGGGTGACCAACATCGCCATGGGCACCGAGATCGACGCCATCAACGAGTTCGAGCCGCTGGCCGAGGGCCGGGAAGACGCACCGACCGCGATCGCGTTGCTGGATTGACCGTTACACCGAGCGCGACCTGCCACCAACGCGTGGAAGAGGCTTCGCCGTCTTCCACCCTACGGCAGGAACCCCTCGGGACCGTAGGGTGGATGTCGCGAAGCACATCCACCGCATGCAGCACCAAGGTGGTTACCGCACCACCGCAAAGCAACACATAAGTGTCCCTACAGACAGAAGGAAATCCATATGCCCCGCTTTGCCGCCAACCTGTCCATGCTGTTCACCGAGATGGACTTTCTCGACCGCTTCGCCGCCGCTGCCGAAGCCGGCTTCAGCGGCGTCGAGTACCTGTTCCCCTACGACTACCCGGCAGAAGAGATCAAGGCGCGCCTGGACGCCAACGGCCTGACCCAGGTGCTGTTCAACCTGCCGGCCGGTGACTGGGCCAACGGCGACCGCGGCGTGGCCTGCGATCCAGCCCGGGTCGAGGAGTTCCGTGCCGGTGTCGACAAGGCGATCGCTTACGCCAAGGTACTGGGCAACACCCAGGTCAACTGCCTGGCCGGTATCGCCCCGAAAGGCGCGGACCTGGACGAACTGGAAAGGACCTTCATCGAGAACCTGCGCTACGCGGCGAAGAAGCTGGAAGCCGAGGGCATCCGCCTGGTCATGGAAATGATCAACACCCGCGACATCCCGCGTTTCTTCCTGAACAACACCTCGCAGGCCATGGAAATCCGCGCCAAGGTCGGCAGCGACAACCTGTTCCTGCAATACGACATCTATCACATGCAGATCATGGAAGGTGACCTGGCGCGGACCATCGAAACCAACCTGGCGGCGATCAACCACGTGCAACTGGCCGACAACCCCGGGCGCAACGAGCCGGGTACCGGTGAGATCAACTACCACTTCCTGTTCGAGCATCTGGACCGCATCGGCTACCAGGGCTGGGTCGGCTGCGAATACAAGCCGGCCACCACCACCGCAGCCGGTCTTGGCTGGATGAAAGCGCACAACGCTGTCTGACT
>CAMPHU010000340.1 GCA_946886065.1 uncultured Massilia sp.
CGCCGGCGCCGGCCAGTTCGCGCGCCACGCTGGCGCCGCCGGGACCGGTGCCGACCACGATGGCGTCGTAGGAGTGTGTGGAAGCGTCCATGGAAGTGAAAAAATGTGGGACCGGCGGATGCTAACACGCCGGGTATTTCCGGCGTCCATACGCGTCATTACGCCAGTAAATACAAGGCGTAATGACATGGTGTATGCATACATTTTTTCTTGTGACGGCGGCCATATAAGCCTGCTATGATCTCCGCGCACAGCTGTCGAGCTTGCCCGGCAGCTCCTTCCCTAGAGTCCGAGAAAGATCTCATGAACCGTCCACAACTGCTCATCGTTGCAGCCAGCATCGCACTGGCGCACGCGGCGGTCGCCGCTCCCAGCGCAGCCGCCCTCGACGCCTCCAACCCGTTCGCCAAACAAAGCAGCCTGCCGCTGAACTACCCGGCTTTCGACAAGATCAAGGACGAGCACTTCCTGCCGGCCTACGCCGCGGGCATGCGCGCGCAGCTGCGCGAAGTGGACGCGATCGCCAACAGCAAGGCCGCGCCGACGTTCGACAACACCATCGTCGCCATGGAACGTTCCGGCCAGCTGCTGGGCCGCGTCTCGGCCGTGTTCTCGAACCTGCAGACCGCCAACACCAACGACCGCCTGGACGCGATCGACCGCGAGATGTCGCCCAAGCTGGCGGCGCACAACGACGCGATCTACCTGAATCCGAAGCTGTTCCAGCGCGTCAAGACCCTGCACGACAAGCGCGCCGGCCTCAAGCTCGACGCCGAGTCGCTGCACCTGCTCGAGCGCGTGTACAAGGAATTCGTGCGCGCCGGCGCCAACCTGTCCGAGGCCGACAAGCAGAAGCTCAAGGCCTATAACGGCGAAATCGCCTCGCTGCAGTCGGAGTTCTCGCAGCGCGTGCTGAAGGAAGCCAACGCCTCGGCGCTGGTCGTCGGCACCCGCGAGGAACTGGCCGGCATGTCGGAAGCCGAGATCGCCGCCGCCGCCGCTGAAGCCGAGAAGCGCGGCCAGAAAGGCAAGTACGCGATCGCCATCGTCAACACCAGCAGCCAGCCGGCCCTGGCCACGCTTACCAATCGCGCCACCCGCGAGCGCCTGATGCAGGCTTCGCTGAACCGCGGCAGCCGTGGCGGCGAATTCGATGCGCGCGAACTGGTGCTGCGCCTGGTCAAGCTGCGCGCCGAGCGCGCCGCGCTGCTGGGCTACCCGAACTACGCGGCCTATTCGCAGGAGCTGGAAACCGCCAAGAACCCGGCCGCGGTCAACAAGCTGCTGGGCGAACTGGCCGGCCCGGCCGTGAACAACGCGAAGAAGGAAGCGGCCGAGATCCAGAAGGTGATCGACGCGGAGAAAGGCAACTTCCAGGTCGCGTCCTGGGACTGGCCGATCTACCAGGACAAGGTGCGCGCCGCCAAGTACAACTTCGATGAGAACCAGCTGCGCCCCTACTTCGAGCTGAACCGCGTGCTGGTCGACGGCGTGTTCTTCGCCGCCACCAAGGAATTCGGCATCACCTTCAAGGAACGCAAGGACCTGCCGGTGTACGACCCGGACGTGCGCGTGTTCGACGTGTTCGACCACGACGGCAAGCAGCTGGCGATCTTCCTGTTCGACCCCTATGCGCGCGCCAACAAGCAGGGCGGCGCCTGGATGAACGAATACGTGTCGCAGTCCTCGCTGCTGAAGCGCCGCCCGGTGGTCGGCAACCACCTGAACATTCCGAAGCCGCCCGCAGGCGAGCCGACCCTGCTGACCTACGACGAAGTGCGCACCGCCTTCCACGAGTTCGGCCACGCGCTGCACGGCATGTTCTCGAATGTGAAGTATCCGCACTTCTCGGGCACCAGCGTGCCGCGCGACTTCGTCGAGTATCCGTCCCAGGTCAACGAGATGTGGGCGATCTGGCCGGAAGTGCTGGCCAACTACGCCAGGCACCACAAGACCGGCGCCGCGATGCCGAAGGAGCTGCTGGACAAGGTGGTCGCCTCGAAGAAGTTCAACCAGGGCTACCTGACCACCGAATACCTGGCCGCTTCGCTGATCGACCAGCGCTGGCACCAGCTGACCCCGGGCGAGATCCCGACCGACGTGCTGGCCTTCGAAGCCAAGGCGCTGAAGGACGCCGGCGCCGACTTCGCGCCGGTGCCGCCGCGCTACCGCACGACCTATTTCTCGCACTCGATGAACGGCGGCTACTCGGCCGGCTACTACGCCTACCTGTGGAGCGAGAAGCTCGACGCCGACACCGTCGAGTGGTTCAAGCAGAACGGCGGCCTGTCGCGCAAGAACGGCGACCACTTCCGCAAGACCCTGCTGTCGCGCGGCGGCACCGCCGATGCGATGGACCTGTTCCGCAACTTCCGCGGCCGCGATCCGATCATCGAGCCGCTGCTGGAGCGCCGCGGCCTCACTGGCAACTAACCCCCTTGCGCCGCCTGTCCCGCCGCCACGAGCGGCAGGCCGGGCGGCGTGTCGTTCGCAGTACCCATATCACATAGAGACACCATGAACCGTCCACACATCCTGCTCGTCGCCGCCGCCGCAGCCGGCGCCACCGCGCTCGCTCCCGCCTGGGCCGCGCCAGCCTCGCAACTGGAAGCATCCAATCCCTTCGCCACGGTAAGCAGCCTGCCGTTCAACTACCCGGCCTGGGACAAGATCCGCAACGAGCACTTCGCGCCGGCCTTCGCCGAAGGCATGCGCGTGGAAGCCCTGGAAGTCGAGGCGATCGCCAACAACAAGGCCGCGCCGACTTTTGAGAACACCATCGTCGCCATGGAGCGCTCGGGTCGCCTGCTGGACCGCGTGAGCGCCGCCTTCGGCACCCTGTCGGGCTCCTACACCAACGACACCATCATCGCACTGAGCAAGGAACTGGCGCCCAAGCTGGCCGCCCACGGCGACGCGATCCGCCTGAACCCGAAGCTCTACCAGCGCATCAAGACCCTGTACGACAAGCGCAACAGCCTGAAGCTGGACGCCGAATCGAAGTACCTGCTCGAGCGCTACCACACCGACTTCGTGCGCGCCGGCGCCAAGCTGTCCGACGCCGACAAGGTCAAGCTGAAGGACTACAACGCCCAGCTGGCCGCCCTGCAGACCCAGTTCGCGCAATTCACCCTGAAGGAAGCCAATGCGTCGGCGCTGGTGGTCGACACCCGCGAAGAGCTGGCCGGCCTGTCGGACAAGGCGATCGACGCCGCCGCTCTTGAAGCCAAGAAGCGCGGTATGGACGGCAAGTTCGTGATCCCGGTCGTGAACACCACCCAGCAGGCCGGCCTGTCGGTGCTGACCAACCGCGCCACCCGCGAGAAGCTGCTGGCCGCATCGATGGCGCGCGGCAACCGCGGCGGCGAGTTCGACACCCGCGACACCGTGCTGAAGATCGCCAAGCTGCGCGCCGAGCGCGCCGTGCTGCTGGGCTACCCGAACCACGCGGCCTACAGCCTGGAAGACCAGACCGCGAAGAACACCAAGGCCGTCAACAGCCTGCTGGCCGAATTCGCCAAGCCGGCCGTGAACAACGCACGCAAGGAAGCGGCGGAGATCCAGAAGGTGATCGACGCCGAGAAAGGCGGCTTCCAGGCCGCCGCCCACGACTGGGGCTTCTACAGCGACAAGGTGCGCGCCCAGCGCTACGCCTTCGACGCCAGCCAGCTCAAGCCCTACTTCGAGCTGAACCGCGTGCTGGAGGATGGCGTGTTCTTCGCCGCCAACAAGGAATTCGGCATCAGCTTCAAGGAGCGCAAGGACTTGCCGACCTATGACCCGGACGTGCGCGTGTTCGACGTGTTCGACCACGACGGCAAGCAGCTGGCGA
>CAMPHU010000341.1 GCA_946886065.1 uncultured Massilia sp.
GACTGGACCGGCTCCGCCGGCACCGGCGCCTGGACCTGCACTCGCGCCTCATGCGGACGGGCGGCGGCGGAAGCGGCAGCGGATGTGGAAGCGGACGCCGGCTTCGCGCCGGTGCTGCGCAGGTTGATTGCGCGCTGCAGCAGGTCGAACCAGAACGGGGCGCCGAACAGTGTGGTGCTGGCGGTCACCAGCCAGCCGGCCACCTGCAGCACGAGGCCTGCGTCGAGCACCGGCGGGAAGCTGCTCCACCCGATCGGCAGCGTCCATAGCTGTTGCAGGGCGGCGGAATCGAGGGCGCCGGGCGCCGAACCGATCTGGGCCGCCAGCGCCGGATGCTGCCACAGGGTGCGGAACAGGTGGATGCTGTCGATGTTGAACATGATCGCGAGCAGCAGCGCCAGCAGCCAGGACACCAGCAGCTGGCGCCGCTTGTAGACGCCCGACAGGCGTTCCATGGCGCTGTCGAACCAGCCGGCGATACAGTGCTGGAAGCGCTGCAGGTCGCCGCCCGATTGCGCATACAGGGCCTGCAGCGTGCGCCGCAGTTGCGGGTCGTCGACGGCGGCGATGGCGGCGCCGACCGACATCTCGCCATGGCGGATGCTGTCGACCAGGGCGATCGCGAAATGATTGGGGTCGATGTAGGATGGTTCGGAGCGCGCCAGCCTGGAGGGGGGCGCCAGGCTCCTTCCGGCGCCACCGGGCCCCGGGCGCCCGGGACCGCCCCGCACCGCGCCGGCGCCCTGGGGGTTGACCAGCGGGTGCTCGTACAGCATGCGCGCCAGCGCGTCGAAGCGCGGATCGGCCAGCATGCGCTTGACGCCTTCCTGTAGCATGCCCGCACGCAGGCTGAACGCCGCCGCAAGGGCTTCCTGCAGCGTGCTGACGACCAGCGCCAGGGTGCCGTAGCAAAACGCCAGGCCGATGGCGACTTCGAGGACGGTGCTGCCGAACATGGCGCTTCTCCCGAAAGGACCCGTCCTCCACGCTACGCCATTGTGGTATTGCTGGCTTAATCCTGCTCAAGAAACTGGCAGGAGCCGGTCGGCTACCCGCATTTTCTATATACTTGCGGCAATCGATTTTCTAGGATTTACCATGTCTGACAAAGAAGCTTTCACCGAACACGACTGGCGCCGCCTGCTCGCCAGCCTGGGCGAAGATCCCGACCGCCCGGGCCTGCATGAAACCCCGGCGCGCGTGGCCAAGGCCTGGAAGCACTGGACTTCCGGCTACGACCAGAACCCGGTGGAGGTCCTGAAGGCCTTCGAAGACGGCGCCGAGGAGTACAACGAGCTGATCGTGGTGCGCGGCATTCCGGTCTACAGCCATTGCGAACACCACCTGGCGCCCTTCTTCGGCCGCGCCACGGTCGGCTATCTGCCTAACGGGAAGATCGTCGGCCTGTCCAAGCTCACCCGCCTGGTCGACATCTATGCCAAGCGCCTGCAGGTGCAGGAACGCCTGACGATCCAGATCGCCAACGCGCTGATGGAAGTACTGGAACCGAAGGCGGTCGGCGTGGTCATCAAGTGCCGCCACATGTGCATGGAAAGCCGCGGCATCCGCACGCCGGGCGAAGAGACCATCACCTCGGCCCTGCTCGGCGAGCTGCAGCCGAACCTGGCGCTGCGCACCGAGTTCCTGTCGCTGGCGCGCGACGACCGCGGCGCATGAACCAGTAGATAGTCCATCCGCCGCGCCGCCCGGCCGCGGCGCCCCCGTCCCGGTCCTCATCCGGGAACCTGTTCCATATCACGGCCCTCCAAGATGTTTTGGAGGCTGCCATGGACCGCCCTGCATACCCGAGCGACGTTTCGCGCGAAGAGTTCGACAGCATCCGGGGCATGCTCGAAGCGGCGCGGCGCAAGACACGGCCGCGCAAGCACGACTTGTACGACGTGTTTTGCGCGGTCCTGTATTTCCTGCAGACCGGGACGACCTGGCGCAGCCTGCCGCCGGGCTATCCGCCCTGGCGCACCGTGCATGAATACTTCACCCAATGGAACATGCTGCGCGAGGGCGAGCACACCCTGCTGGAGAAGGTGCTGACCCAGCTCGGGCGCGAGCAGGAACGGTCCCAGCTGCGCAAGCTGCTGCAGCGTCATTCGGTCATTTGACGCCGTCGGTAACGGTGACATCTTTTTGTCACACTCTGTTGCATTTTTCACAAAGTACCTAGGAACACTTGAGCTAAGCTAACAATATATTTGTCAAATTGTTAGCAGAAGCCATGTTCGAGCATTGGAACCTGACCGTGTTTTCCGCGCTGAACGCGCATGCCGGCCTGGGCGGCTGGCAACTGCTGGGCGCCGAGTTCGCCGCCGAGTGGCTGATCTTCATGATGCCACTGGCGCTGGTGCTGCTGTGGGCGGGCGGCGCCGGTGCGGGCCGCGAGGTGGCCTTGCGCGCCTGCCTGGCCGCGTTCTGCGCGCTGGCGATCAACGGGCTGCTCGGCCAGCTGTGGTACAGCCCGCGTCCCTTCGTGGCCGGAGTGGGGCATACCTTCCTGTTTCACGATCCCGACAGCTCTTTCCCGAGCGACCATGCCACCAGCATCTTCTCGGTGGCCCTGGTGCTGGCCTTCAGCGCCGTGCCGCTGGCGCGCCGCCTGGGCCTGGCGATGCTGCCGCTGGCCCTGGTAGTGGCCTGGTCGCGCGTCTACCTGGGCGTGCATTGGCCGAAGGACATGGCCGGAGCGCTGCTGATGTCGGGAATGATGGCCGCGCTGGCGCATACGCCTGCCGCCCGCGCCGCCTGCACGGGCCTGCTGCCGGCGCTGGAAACGCTGTACCGGCGCGTGCTGGCGCTGCCGATCGGGCGCGGCTGGCTGCGTCCCTGAGCGGGCGTGCGCCCGTCGTCCCGCTGCTAGAGGCCAGGCCGGGGCGACGGTTTTCAAGCTCACTCACTCCATCAGCGGCGCGCCTGCTTTATTCTTCCGGTTTCTCGAAGACCAGCTTCTTGTCTGCATCGAGGTGGAACACTCCCAGTGCCTGCCCGGTGACGGCGTCGGCTTCGGGCGCCTCCAGCTGGGTGCAGCCGCGCGTCTCCACCTGCCAGGCTTCGCCGTCGGCGCGCAGGGTATAGGTGCCGTTGCCGTTGTCGAACAGCTCGATCTCCAGTCCCGGCAGGCGCACCTCGCCCAGCTCCATCTGGCGCTGGCAGTCCGGCATGCGCGAGACGATCAGGCGCAGGCTGGCCTGCTTGCTCCAGAAATAGTCCTGGTCGATCCGCACGACAAGCGCGTGCTGGCGGTCGTCGATGGCGTAGCTGGCCGTTTCGCTGATGCAGCCGGCCAGGAGCAGGGGAGCCAGCAGGATGATGGGTAGGCGCATGAGTATCCGTTCGGTAATGCAACAGTGCATTTCCCGCCGAGTATAGAAGCGCCACCGCCCGCGTGCAAGGCGCGTCCGGCCTCAGAAGTCGCTGCCGACGGTCAGGGATCCGAAGGTATGGCGCGGCACCCGGCAGGGCGAGCAGAACTCGGGCGAGCGCCGGGTCGCCCGGAACTGGATGAACCAGGGACCGTGGCCGGGCCCGCGCGTGCGCGGAAGATCGAGGCGCAGGCCGGCCATCACGTCGCCTACCTTGCGCCGTGGCGGCACGCCCGGGTCGTTGCGCCAGGGCCGGCCCTGGAGGAACAGGTTGTAGCCCATGTAGCGGCCTTCCACGCCGGCGAACACGGTGCACTGGAGCCAGTCCCACAGGCAGGAGCTGTCCTGCTTGCCGCTGCCCAGGCTGTGCGTGATCCCGGGCGGCATCGGCGACACGGCCGGCAGGGCCTTGCCGAGCGTGACCGTGAGGCCGGCGGCG
>CAMPHU010000342.1 GCA_946886065.1 uncultured Massilia sp.
TCAAGGAATTACTTGTAAAAAGCCTCAACCTTGCCCTTCAGCTTGATCAGCATCGGCTTGCCCTTGCGATCGAGCGTCTTGCCGGCAGCGACCTTGATCCAGCCTTCGCTGAGGCAGTATTCCTCGACATCATGGCGATCCTTGTCATTGAAGCGGATGCCGATCTCGCGCTGGAATACGTCCGGGTTGTGGAAAGGGCTGCTCGGGTCGATCGAGAGCCGGTCTGGGAGCGGGGGGAGGGTTGCGGTATCGTTCATAGTGAGCGAATTATCGCGCAAGTCCCCGCTCCGTGGCGCATTTCTTCGCGCTTGCCATGTCGGCAATACAAGGACATGTGTTGTCGTGCAAATAATGAACACGAACGATATACTCCCGTTTCAGTCATAATCACCAGATCGCCCCTCAACTGAAAGTCCTGATGAATTTCACTGTTGATGCCGCCGACGCAGCACAGCCCGACGTCGGGGTGTCCGCCGAACAGTTCCGCACCATGGCCGAACTGGGTGGCGATATTGCGTTCGGCATTGCGCTGCCCGCCTTCCAGCTGCGCTATCTCAGCCCCGCTTTCACGGCGCTGCTCGGCCACGACCCGTCCGCGCTGCAGCAGGCGCTGGCGAACCCGGGCGACAATGGACCGCTGGCCGTGCTGGCAGCCTGCCTGCGCGATGCCGCCGCCGTCACCGTACCTGGCGAGCGCCGCTCGACCGAGCTCGACGTCCCAAATCTGGACGGCCGTGCGCTGCCGCTGGACGTGCTGTCCACGGTGACAGCGGACAGTCCGCCGATGCTGGTTGGCCTGCTGCGCGACCTGTCACCGCGCCGCGCCCAGCAGGCCGAGCAGAAGCGCTTCGCCAGCATGCTCAACCACGAATTCCGCACGCCGCTGGCGACCATCGACGGCGCCATCCAGCGCCTGGAAGCGACGGCGGTGAATGCCGATGAGCCCACGCGCCAGCGCTACCGCAAGATCGGTGCGGCGGTCGACCGCCTGATCGGCATGCTCGACGAATACCTGTCGCCGGACCGCATGGCCGCCATCGGCAAGACGCGCCAGGCCAACACCCTGTCGGTCAACGAGCTGGTCGAGGCCGCCGCCGTCCAGGTGCGCGCCGCCCAGCGCGAAGCGGTCGTCGATACCGGCACGCATGCCTTCCAGCTGCGCGGCGAACCGGCCGGCCTGCGGCTGGCGCTGAAGGTCCTGGTCGACAACGCGCTCGCCTTCTCGCCGCCGGGCACGCCTGTGTCGCTCAGCGTCCGGCCCACCGCAGGCGGCGTCGAGGTCGCCGTGCGCGACCAGGGCAGCGGCGTGCCGCCGGACGAGGCGGCGCGCATCTTCGACAAGGGTTACCGGGGCAGCAACGCCACCGGCCTGCCTGGAAGCGGCCTCGGCTTATATATGGCGCGCTCGATTCTTGACGTCCACGGCGGCAGCCTGCACCTGGCGCCGGCCAGGAACGGGGAGAAGGGCACCGAATTCCGGCTCTGGCTGCCGTCGAGTGAAGGAAGTGGGCAACAACAACTTGCCTCAGGGAGTCTCAGCAGTGATAATCGTTCTCCAAACCTGGACGCCAGGCAAGATTTGAATAAGATGGCCAATCCATGACGCAGATATTGATTGTTGAAGACAATGGCGAATATGCCGACGACATGGCCGAGTTCCTGCGCGAGCTCGACCATGAGGTCACGATCGCCCGTACCGCCAGCGAGATGTGGGCCGCCCTGACGCGCACCCCTGCCGCCGTGGTGGTGCTCGACCTCGGCCTGCCGGACGAGGACGGCTTCAACGTCATCCCACGCATGCGCCAGCTGTATCCGGAGATCGGGCTGCTGGTCCTGACTGGCCGGGTGGCTTTCGACAACCGCATCCTGGGCCTGCGCCTGGGCGCGGACCACTACCTGACCAAGCCGATCAAGTTCCCGGAACTGGCCGCCCACATCGAAGCCCTGGACCGCCGCGTGCGTCCGCAAGACCCGGCGCCGGCGCCGAGCAAGTGGACGCTGCGCGTGAGCGCGCGCCAGCTCGAGCTGATGGGCAAGGTGATCGACCTGACCGAAAAAGAGTGCAACTTCCTGCACCTGCTGACGATCAACACCCGTCCGGTCCCGCGCCATGTGATCGTGGCGGGCATGGGCGGCGAGGACCCGGACGCCAGCCGCCGGGTCGACATGCTGGTCTACCGCCTGCGCAAGAAAGCCCGCTCGGGCCTGGGCCAGGACCTGCCGCTGCGCAGCGCCTACGGCGAAGGCTACAGCCTCTCCGCCGGCTTCACGCTGGCCTGATAACGCAAAGGGACCTCCGAGGTCCCTTTTTCATCATGAGGGTCAGAGTAGACATTGGCCAATAGCCCGGCGGACAATTAGGGTCAGAGTCGATTTATTGGCCAATTTCCCACTCGATCTGACTCTTCGGCGAAGATTTTGCTGAATGAGGGACAGAGTCAACTGATTTTCTTCCCTGTTTTAAAATAAATGGGGACAGAGTCAGGCGAAATTGGCCGTAGCTTGAGATTAATTAGGGACAGAGTCAAATTTTCAGGTAGAATGCCTGCTCATCGTTTGAGCAGATGCCATGGCACGCCTTCCCCGACTCATCGTTCCGAACCAGCCCTACCACGTCATCCAGCGTGGCAATAACCGTCAGCCTATCTTCCGCGAAGAGGCCGACTACCAGCGCTTCCTGGTCTGGCTGAAGGAAACGGCCCGCTTCTACGAAGTGGCGATCCACGCTTATGTCCTGATGCCGAACCACCTGCACCTGCTGGCGACGCCTTCGAACGATACGGGCCTGGCCTTGATGATGCAGAAGGTGGGCCGCTTCTACGTCCCCTGGTTCAACCACAAGTACGAGCGCACCGGCAGCCTGTTCGAAGGCCGTTTCCGCACCTCGCTGATCGATACCGAACGCTATTTTCTCGCCTGCAGCCGCTACATCGAGCTCAATCCGGTCCGCGCGCAGCTCGTGAATGCCCCGGCGGACTACCCCTGGTCGAGCTACGTTCACCACGCCGGTGTGCGTCCCGACAGCATCGTCACCGAGCATTCCCTCTACTGGAGCCTGGGCAACACGCCCTTCCAGCGCGAGGCGGCCTATATCGCCTTGGTGGAGCAAGGCATGTCCCAGCAGGAAGTCGATTTCATTACGACATCGATCATGAAGAACGCGCCGCTGGGCTCGGACGCCTTCAAGGCCGATCTCGAGCGTAAGACGAAGCGCCAGATCCTGCCCGCCAAGCGCGGTCGCCCGTTCCGGGAACCGATTCCGCCGCTTTCTCAGCCCTGAGCATCCGCACCCCGCTTGACGGCACGGTTATCCGTGCCGTTTTCACTTGTATTTTCCTTTTCCAAATCAAAGACTTGCATTAGACAAGGCGGGTCTGTATCCATCCCAAATGACTCTGTCCCCAATTAAATGACTTCTCAAAAAGTTGTCAAACAATTCGACTCTGACCCTAATTATTCTTGTTGCCGATTCTGCTGCATTGCACTATTCTCGATTTAATACCCCTATCAAAGCTGTGGAGAAAGCCTCATGATTGCCCAAGGTTTGTACGATCCCGCCAATGAACACGACGCGTGCGGCGTCGGATTCGTCGCCCATATCAAGGGCAACAAGAGCCATTCGATCATCGAGCAGGGTCTGATGATCCTGAAGAACCTGGACCACCGGGGCGCCGTCGGCGCCGATGCGCTGATGGGCGACGGGGCAGGCATCCTGATCCAGATTCCGGACCAGTACTTCCGCGACGAGATGGCCAAGCAGGGCGTCGAACTGCCGCCGCCCGGCGAGTACGGCGTGGGCATG
>CAMPHU010000343.1 GCA_946886065.1 uncultured Massilia sp.
TCAGTCGATGCCCAGCTTCTTGAGCTTGTAGCGCAGCGCCCGGAAGGTGATGCCCAGGGCGGCGGCGGTGCGGGTCTTGTTGTAGCGGTTTTCCTGCAGCGCGTGCTGGATGGCGGCGCGCTCGATCTCTTCGATGTAGGACGGCAGGCCGCTGGTGGCGGTATCGCGCGGGTCGAGGGTGCGCGGGTCCACGCCGGCCGGACCGCCCGGGGCGCCGGTTCCCGCAGTGCCCGCGCCCGCGGCGGGGCCGGGCTGGGGCAGGCGCAGGTCCTGGGCATTCAGGCAGTCGCCTTCGGCCAACGCCAGAGCGCGTTCGAGGATGTTCTCCAGCTCGCGCACGTTGCCGGGGAACGGGTAGCCGCGCAGGGCGTCGATCGCGTCGTCGCACAAGGTCGGGATGGGACGGCCCTGGTGCGTGGCCAGGCGCTCCAGGATGCGGGCCGACAGGCCGGGCAGGTCCTGCAGGCGTTCGCGCAGCGGCGGCACGCGCAACTCGATGACGTTGATGCGGTAGTACAGGTCCTGGCGGAAGCGGCCGTCGGCCACCAGTTGCGACAGATCCTTGTGGGTCGCCGACAGAATGCGGACGTCGACGTTGACCTCGGTATTGGCGCCGACCGCACGGATGGATTTCTCCTGGATCGCGCGCAGCAGCTTGACCTGCATGGGCAGCGGCAGCTCGGCGACCTCATCCAGGAACAGCGTGCCGCCGTCGGCGGCCTGGAACAGGCCGGGCTTGTCGACGTGCGCGCCTGTGAAGCTGCCCTTCTTGTGGCCGAAGAATTCGCTTTCCATCAGCTCGGCCGGGATGGCGCCGCAGTTGACCGGCACGAACGGCCCGGTGGCGCGGCCGCCCTCGGCATGGATGGTGCGCGCGACCAGTTCCTTGCCCACGCCCGACTCGCCGGCGATGTAGACCGGGGCCTGGCTGCGGGAAACCTTGGCGATGGTGCTGCGCAGTTCGGCCATGGCCGGGGATTCGCCGTACAGCCGCGCGGCCACGGCGTCGGCGTCGTTGCGCTGGGTCTCGCCCAGGTCGAGCGCATGGCGGACCAGGTCGCGCAGGACGGTCAGGTCGACGGGCTTGGCGACGAAGTCGAACGCGCCGGCCTTCAGCGCCTCCACCGCGGCTTCGACATTGCCGAAGGCGGTGATCATCGCGACCGGGGTATTGGGGTGCTTCTGGCTGATCTCCGACACGATTTCCAGACCGGACCCGTCCGGCAGGCGCATGTCGGTCAGGCACAGGTCGTAGCGGTTGCGCGCAAGTTGCGCGCGCGCTTCGCCGACGCTGGAGGCCGTGTCGCAGCGCAGGCCCATGCGGCCCAACGTCATGACGAGCAGTTCGCGGATATCGCGTTCGTCGTCCACCACCAATGCGCTGCGGGTTTCGGCCATCCGTTCCTCCGGCCGACACGATAGCGGAAGCGCCCTGTCCGGTCCAAGGCGCGATGGTAGGGGATTGGAGCCGCCTTGCGTTACCGGGGGGGTGTGCGGTGGCGGCCCGGGTCGGCGGCCTGGGGGCTGGTCGAGCGGGCGTGGGTGGCCTCGCCGGCAGCCAGGCGGATGCGGAAGCAACTGCCGCCGCCGGGCATCGGGACGTAATCCAATGAGGCCTGGTTGCCGCGGCACAGCTCACGGGCGATGTACAGGCCGAGGCCGGTCCCGTGCCCCGACGTGGTGAAAAAGGGCCTGAACAGCTGTTGGGCCACCTGTTCCGGGATGCCGGGGCCACGGTCGAGCACATCCACCAGCGGCGTGCCGTGGGTATCGCGGTGCACATTCAGCTGGATGCGCGCCGGCTCGCCGGGCAGGCGTCCATAGAGCAGCGCGTTGTGCACCAGCACGGTCAGCACCTGGTGCAGCTGGCGCGGGTCGAACAGGGCGGTGATGCGGCCCTCGGCGCCGGTGGCGCGCAGGCTGTCGTTCTCCAGCGGGTGGCTGGCCGCGTACTCGTCGATGAAGTGGCGTGCCAACGCCACCAGCTCGATGTGCTCGGGCTTGGCGGGCTCGCGACGCGCCAGGCCCAGGACGTTTTCGATGATCCCGTTCATCCGCGAGCCCTGCTGGCGCACGATCTCCAGCAGCCGCCGGTCCGCCGGGCGGATGTCGTCGGACTCCTCCAGCAGTTGCACGGCGTAGTTGATCGCCGCCAGCGGGTTGCGGATTTCGTGGGCGAGGCTGGCGGAGAACCGGCCCAGCGTCGCCAGCGTCAGGGATTCGGCCCGGCGCGCGGCCAGCGAGGTGTCGTCGAGGAAGATCAGCGTCTGGTCGCTGCCGGCCAGCAGCCGGGTGAAGCGGGGCACCACCTCCGGCTGGTCCGTCGACACCCGCAGGGGCGCATCGCTGGCGATGGAGTCCTGGCGCCAGGCGCGGAGGCGCTCGGCCAGTTCGGGCAGCGCGACGTCCAGCGTGCGCTGGCCGTCGCCGGCCTCGCCCAGCAGCAGGGTGGCGGCTTCGTTGGCCAGGCGTACCCGGTTGTGGCCGTCCACCAGCAGCACGCCGGTGCGCAGGCGGCGGATGATCAGTTCGTTGACCTCGACCAGATGCGCGGTTTCGTGGCCCCGGTGCTCGGCCAGCGCGTGCGCGGCGCGCATCTGCCGGCCCAGCACGCTGGTCAGGGTGGCGATGGCCAGGTACCCGATCGAAAACATGATCGGCTCGGCCAGCCGCCGGCCTTCGCTCTCCTCGACCAGCGAGGTCCAGGCGAATTCGCCGACGATGCCGGCCACCGCGACCAGCGCGATGCCCAGGCCATAGCGTGTGCGCAGCAGCAGGGCGGCCGCACCCACGTTGAACATCAGCATCAGCGCGATGCCGGTGCCGGCCCCGGGCACGGCGTGGATGGCGAGGATGCCGAACGCCAGGTCGGTGGCGATGCCCGCCAGCGCCTGCCCCTGCAGGTCGCCGCGGCGACCGAACGCGAACAGCAACGCCGCCAGCGCCAGGTAGGCCAGCGACAGGGAGCGGGCGAAGATGTCGTGGCGCGGCTCGCCGACCAGCCCGTCGATCGGGCCGAACAGCACGAACACCAGGAGTGCCGCCTCCAGCAGGCGGTACAGGGTGAAGAAGTAAAGCTCGCGGCGCAGGGCGCTGTCGGCATCGGCGACGTCGACGGCAGGCAGGCGTGGCAGCAAGCGGTGTCCCCTTCCGGCTCGGTGCCCGGAGTATAGGCGCGGACCCGCCCTTGCTTGTAGGAGCGGCTTCAGCCGCGATGCCGGACCTGGCATTCCTGTAGGAGCGACGTAAGGCGCGACCTGCGCTGGCTTACGTGGGTGCGCGGTCGCGACTTACGTCGCTCCTACAAGAGGATGGTGGATCCGATCGCGGCTGAAGCCGCTCCTACAGGTGGGACGGGGGGCTGGCCCGGCGGGCCCCGGTCCGCCGGTTTTGCCCGCCCCGCCGCAATCGGCGACAATGGCCGGCCCCCTCGCGCCCGCACCGTCTTCCGGTCGCCGCCGCGCGGGCATTCCGTTCAATTCCCCTCGGTGACGCATGAATTTTCACGAATACCAGGCAAAGCAGCTCTTTGCCGACTACGGCATTGCCGTACCGGCCGGGCGCGTGGCGCGCACTCCGGAAGAAGCCGTCGCAGCCGCCAAGGACATCCCGGGCGACCTGTGGGTGGTCAAGGCGCAGATCCACGCCGGTGGCCGCGGCAAGGCCGGCGGCGTCAAGCTGGCGAAGACCTTCGATGAAGTGAAGCAGTACGCCGCGGCGATGCTCGGCACGAAGATGGAGACCTACCAGTCGGCCGGCGTCGCACTGCCGATCGACACGG
>CAMPHU010000344.1 GCA_946886065.1 uncultured Massilia sp.
TGATGCCCGAGGCCAGCACGAACAGCGCCAGCAGGAAGGTGGCGAACACGCCCGACGAGGAAGCCGGGATGAACAGCAGGCAGCCCACGGCCATGGTGACCAGGCCGACCACGGCGGTGCGCATGTAGCCCATGCGCTGCACGATGGCGGCGGCCGGGATCGAGACGAAGAAGTAGGCCGCGAAGAAGGCCGATTGCACCAGCATCGCCTGGGCATAGCTCAGGGTGAACAAGTCCTTGAGCTTGGGGATGATGACGTCGTTCAGGCTCGTGATGCCGCCGAACACGAAGAACAGGGCGAACACGAAGGTCTGGAGACTGGCGGTGTTGCCCGGCAGTGGGGTGGGAGCGCTATCGAGCTTGGGCGCGGCAGTGGTGCTGGTGGGAGTGGGGATGGCCATGAGGAGTGCAGGGTTGAAACGAATCAACCCTCGACACTACATCATCTCGCCAATAATGGCGACAATTTCATCGCCGTAGGACACGAGTTTCTTTTCGCCAACGCCACTCACGCCGCGCAGGGCGTCGAGCGAGGTCGGCTTGACCTTGGCGATCTCGCGCAGGGTGGCGTCCTGGAACACGACATAGGCCGGCACGCCGTGCTCGCGCGCCGCGCCCATGCGCCAGGAGCGCAGGCGGTCGAAGATCTGCTGCTCGGAGCGCGACAGTTCCACTTCCTCGTAGCTCGAGCGCGAGGACGACTGGCGCTTGGGCTTGACCGGCTTCTGGTACTGGCGCAGCTGGACCTTCTGCTCGCCCTTGAGCACCGGGCGCGCCAGGTCGGTCAGCTTGAGCGAGCTGAAGGCGTCGTGGTCGACCGTCACGAAGCCGAGCGCGATCGCCTGGCGCAGGATGGCGCGCCATTCCTGTTCGCTGCGGTCGGCGCCGACGCCGTAGACGGTCAGCTTGTCGTGGTGCCACTGGCTGATGCGCTCGGTCTGGGCGCCGCGCAGCACGTCGATCACGTGGCCGGCGGCGAAGCGCTGGTCGACCCGGTAGACCGCCGACAGCAGCTTTTGCATCGGCACCGTGCCGTCGACCTGCACCGGCGGAATCAGGCAGGTGTCGCAGTTGCCGCAGGGGCCGGAGCGCTCGCCGAAGTAGTCGAGCAGGCGCATGCGCCGGCACGAGAGCGTTTCGCACAGGCCGAGCATGGCGTCGAGCTTCATCGACAGCACGCGCTTGAAGCCGTCGTCGGCCTCGGATTCGTCGATCATCCGGCGCTGCAGCACCACGTCCTGCAGGCCATAGGCCATCCAGGCGCTGGCGGGAGCGCCGTCGCGGCCGGCGCGGCCGGTTTCCTGGTAATAGCCCTCGATGCTCTTGGGCAGGTCGAGGTGGCAGACGAAGCGCACGTCCGGCTTGTCGATGCCCATGCCGAAGGCAATGGTCGCCACCATGACGATGTTGTCCTCGCGCAGGAAGCGGGCCTGGTTGGCCGCGCGCGTGGCGTGTTCCATGCCGGCATGGTAGGCGAGGGCGCGGATGCCGTTCTCGTTGAGGAAGTCGGCGGTCTCCTCGACCTTCTTGCGCGACAGGCAATACACGATGCCCGAATCCTGCGCGTGCTCGGCGCTGATGAAATCGATCAGCTGCTTGCGGCCGTTGGTCTTCTCGACGATGGAGTAGCGGATGTTCGGGCGGTCGAAGGACGAGACGAACTGGCGCGCTTCCTCCAGCTGCAGGCGGTGCGCGATCTCGGCGCGGGTCTGCTGGTCGGCGGTCGCGGTGAGCGCGATGCGCGGCACATTCGGGAAGCGCTCGTGCAGGATCGACAGGCGGATGTATTCCGGCCGGAAGTCGTGGCCCCACTGCGAGACGCAGTGCGCCTCGTCGATGGCGAACAGCGAGATGTGCGAGGACTCGAACAGCTCCAGGCAGCGCGGCGTCATCAGGCGCTCGGGCGCCACGTACACCAGGTCGATCTCGCCGGTGCGCACCAGGCGTTCGATGCGCAGGGTTTCCTCGAAGGTCTGGGTCGAGTTGAGGAAGGCGGCGCGCACGCCGACCTCGGCCAGCGCGTCGACCTGGTCCTGCATCAGCGCGATCAGCGGCGAAACCACCACCCCCACGCCGTCGCGCAGCAGGGCCGGGATCTGGTAGCACAGCGACTTGCCGCCGCCGGTAGGCATGAGCACCAGCGCGTCGCCGCCGCCGGCCACATGCTCGACGATGTCGCCCTGCTGCCCACGGAATGCCGGATAGCCGAAGACCGTCTGCAGGATATGGAGCGCGCGCGCGCCGGTATCGGCGCCGATGTCGGGGTTCATGCTCGCTCTGTCGTTATGCTTGGAATCGCTGTCATTCCACTAGATTAATGGGCCCAATTCACCAGATCGAAATGGGCGGTCACGAGAACCAGGATACCGAATACGATACGGTACCAGGCGAAGATCGTGAAGTCGTGCGTGCTGATGTAGCGCAGGAGCCAGCGCACGCACAGGAAGGCCGAGGCGAACGCGGCCAGGCCGCCCAGGCCGAACATCGGCAGGTCGCCCATGGACAGCAGCTCGCGCTGCTTGAGCACCGAGTAGGCGGTGGCGCCCAGCAGGGTCGGGATCGCCAGGAAGAACGAGAATTCGGTGGCCGCCTTGCGCGACAGGCCGAACAGCATGCCGCCGATGATGGTCGCTCCCGAGCGGCTGGTGCCCGGAATCAGGGCGAAGGATTGCGCCAGGCCGACCTTGAGGGCGTCGGCCGTGCTCATCTCGTCGACCGACTCCACGCGCGCCGGCCTCTCGTGGCCGTGGTTGCGGCGTTCCACGTACAGGATGATCAGGCCGCCGACGATGAAGGCGGTCGCCACCGGCACCGGCGCGAACAGGCGTTCCGTGATCGCTTTATTGAACAGGAAGCCCAGCACGGCGGCCGGCAGGAAGGCGATCAGGACATTGAGGGCGAACTTCTGCTGGCGCGGGTCCGAGCCCAGGCCCGCCAGCACCTTGCGGATGCGTTCGCGGTATTCCCAGATCACGGCCAGCATGGCCCCGGCCTGGATGGCGATCTCGAAGACCTTGACCTTTTCGCCGGTGAAATTGAGCAGGCTGCCCGCCAGGATCAGGTGACCGGTGGAAGAGATTGGGAGGAATTCCGTGAAGCCCTCGACCAGGCCCATGATGATCGCCTTGATGGCGAGAACAATGTCCATGAAACGTATGTGATTGATTTAAAGCGTGCTGTGAGAAAACTGCGCGGGGTGAGAGCTTACCACGGGCAGGGCCTTGCCCGTTGAGTCTGCTATGACGGGATACAACATTTTACCGGGCCGGGATTGCTGTTCTATTACGTATCGCGCGCGAGCTAAAATTCGGCTTCCCGGGCTTGCACATTGGGCCGCACTGCATGCTAGACTCAAGCGCATGAGTGTTCTCATCGTTCTTGTGCTGGTTGTGCTTCTTGTGGCCGCCATCGCGGCCCTCCAGGGTGGACAGCTTCACAACCCCCTGCGCTACCGCAGTTGCCAAAGCCGTCTCTGGCGCCGGGCTTTCCCTTCGGCGTCCCGCAAGGACATCCGCGAATTCCTGTCGCTGGTGGTCTCGACGTTTTCCTTTACCGATACCGACCGCCTGCGCTTCCGTCCCGACGACGAACTGCTCGGCATCTTCCGCGCCGCCCACCCGCACCGCCGTCCCACCGATGCGGGCGAAATCGAGAGCCTGGCGCAGGCCCTGCGCAGCCGCTACGGCGTAATGCTGCCGGATATCTGGCACGAACGGCTGACCCT
>CAMPHU010000345.1 GCA_946886065.1 uncultured Massilia sp.
TGCGCGCCAAATGGAGCGCGTCCTCGGCCCGGCTGCTCGTGCCGGCCACCGCCATTTCCGGATAGCGGCTTCCGATCAGTTGCTGCAAGCCCCACAGCACGGTCTGGTGGTCGTCCACCAGCAGCACCTGGATCGCCTGGCCGCTCATCGTCGCGTTCGTCGTCATGGTTCAGGTCGGAATGGTGATGTGGATGCGCGTATGCTGCGCTTCGAGCCGCACCTCGGCCCGGCCGCCGAGGGCCTGCGCGCGCGTCGTCATGGAGCGCGGCACGAAGCCTTGCGGCCCGGTCCCGGTCCAGGGATTGGCGATCTCCAGGCTCAGCATCTCGCCCTTGCGCGCCAGGCGAATCCGGCAGTGGCGCGCGGCGGTATGCTTGCGTACGTTGCTCAATCCCTCGCTGACGAACTGCAGGATTTCGGCCGCCAGCCGGTCGCTGAGCTCGAGCCGCTCGGGCAGCTCGAGTTCGACACGGATGCCGAAATCGTCGAAGAAGCGCCGGGCCCGCTCGTGCAACCCGCCGAGCAGGGCGTTCGAGGGAGCGACATGGTGCTGCTCGAGGTTGCGCACGTAGCTGCGCAGGTCGCCGATCACGCCGCTGGTCATCGACAGCAGCTTGTCGATCGCCCCGACCAGGGGATTGTCCCGGCTGGCCT
Source organism: uncultured Massilia sp. (assembly GCA_946886065.1). The sequence continues at coordinate 655 of CAMPHU010000345.1, forward strand.
GGGCCCGCAAGGCTTCCAGTCCCATCTTCAGGCCGATATAGGGCTGGATCGCCGTGTCGTGCAGGTCGGTGACGATGCGCTTGCGCTCGACGGCGGCCGCGGCCGAGGCCATGCGGTCGAGTATCTTGACGTGCTCGATCAGGCGGAACGCCTGTTCCGCCGCCTGGGCGAGGAACACGGCTTCGCTGTCGCGGAAGCGCCTGCGGTTCGAGCAGAGATAGATGCGTCCCGTGTCCTTTCCCGCCTGCAGGGGCACGCTGAGGAAGGCCGCGGTGTTCAGCAGCTCGGCCAGGTTGGCGCCCTCGCCGCCCCGCGACAGGCGCCAGCCGCCGTGCTGCATGTCGTAGATCCGGGTCTCGCTGCGCTGGCCTTCCAGGCGCCATCCGCCCGGACCATGGATGACGGCCTGCTCGCTGGTATAGGGTTGCAGCAGGCGGGCCATCTCCTCGGGCACCGTCTCGGCCTCGCGCAGGCCCGCGGCGCGGGTCGACTCGCGCAGCACATGGCGCTCGTGCTCGCTCTCGTGGAACAGGATCAGGCAGGTGTCGGCGTCGAAGAAGGCGCGGAACTTCGCCATGGTGGCGCCGAGCGCCTGCTCGGCCCCGAAGCGCGGATTCGACAAGGCATTGATCTCGCGCAGCAGGGCCAGCCGCCGCTTGAGCGACAGCTCCTTGCCGCCCCAGGAAGCGATCATCAGGCCCAGACTGACCAGGAAGAAGCTGCGCAGGATCAGCGCTGCCCACTCCAGGCTGGCATAGCGGTAGGACAGCAGGAAAAGGATCCCGAGGTAGACGGCCACGCTGCCGAGCGTGATCCCGACCCCGGCCACCGTGCCCTGCCTGAACGAAGCGGCGACGATGGCGAACAGGAAAAACAGAAAGATGCCACTGGTACCCGGATCGGTCACGGCGGTCAGCAACCCGTACCAGGCAAGATCGACCCAGGGCTGCCTGCTGGACGCGATCAGGCGGTCCATGAACTTCGGGGCGCCGTACAACGCAAGGCTGTAGAGCAGGTAGCCGCTGATGACCGCCCAGGTCAGCCGGCTGGAAAACACCTGCCCGGGAATGTCGATCAGGTAGGCGACCAGGACGATACCGGCCAGTACCAGGCGGGCGCCGGCGACCATCGACGGGCCCGTTTCGAACGACAATACAGTGGTTTGAGGCGGCCGCGACGGTGCTATTGTCATGGTTGATTTTCCGTTGGCGCAGATGGATGCCGAACAGTCAATCTACCGATAAATGTTCAAATTAGCAATACATGCACGGACTTTGTATTATTTTTTTCCCAAGCGAAAGGGCCAGCACCGGCGGCTGCCGTCCTGGCCCTCTGCTGCATGCCTGCTGAAGCGGCTGGCAGGACTTGCCGGCCATCCCCAGCGACCGTTCAACGTATGCCGGAGGCGCTCGCATCCGACGACCTGCGGTAGGGCGTCACAGGCGGCGCCGGCGGTGCGGAGTAGCCGCCATAGCCGCTGTCGCTGCGCTGGTTCTGGCGCGCCTCGATGGCCGCATTCTCGCGGGCGATCACGACGTTGACGCTGTCGACGAACGCGTTCACCCGCTGGCGCTCCTTGCCGATCTCGCCGGACAGCTTCTTGTCCAGGACGGCCGCCTGTTCCATCATTTTCAGGGTCTCGCGGTTGGCGACACGTCCCAGGCGGGCCCACACTTCGTCGGGCAGGCAATTGCGCCCGCGCCGCACGGAGCAGGTATAGGGCTGCATCCGCTCCGCCCGGTTCACATACTCGACGAAGCGTTCGGCATCGTATCCCGCCAGGCCGCTGATCGCCCGTTCGGCCTTGTCCAGGCAGGCGCGGTAGGCGTCGGTGCGCCGGGTCATCGCGTCGAGCACGCCGTTGTCCAGATAGGGAATCTGGTAATTGAAATTGCCGCAGCTGGCCGACAGCGGCTTGACCGCCCGCGCGCGCTCGACCATCGTGTTCATGCCGTCTTGCAGGGCGTCGTCGACCACCCGGGTCAGGTATTTGGCCGGGTTCGCATCGAACTCGGCCCACGCCGCCTTCAGGCTGCGCGCCACCTCGGCATCGTTGCCCGCGATGCGCTGCGCCAGGTCGGCTTTGCGCCCCTTATGGTCCGCGACCTCGGGCCTGATCTGCTCCAGGCATAGCGTGCGCGCCTGCCGGACCCGTTTGGCGTTCGCCTCCATTTCGGCTTCCACCTCGTTCGAAGGCAGCGACATCACACCTGCGGCAATGTTATCGCCGGAATACGTGTACTCGCATTTCTTCAGCAAGCTGGCGTAGTGTTCGGCCGGATCCTTTTCGGCTTCACCTTCGAAGGCGAAGCCGGCCCGGTGCCAGCCGTCCATGCCCGAACGCAGCCAGTAGACGTTGCTGTATCCGGCCTTCGCGGTCTTGGCCGCGACATACTGCGACAAGGCGCAACGGACGTGGTGGCAGTACACCAGCACCGGCTGCGCGCGCCGGCCCTGGGTCAGCCTGGCCAGCTCCCCGGCCAGCCTTTCTTCGACGCCCGGGTTGGAACTGGCAGCCCAAGGCATCGGGACGGCCCCCGGCAGCTTGAGCTGATCGCCCACCGCGGCGATCACGGTCAGCTCCTTGCCGAGTGTCCTCATGAGGCAGCGGGCTTCGTGGGGCGACACCGTGACCACGCCATCGATGCTGAGCGGTGTTTCTCCGCGTGCATCCTGCTGCATGGATAGCTGGGCTTCCTTGCCCGGCGTGCAGGCCGACACGGCGGATTTGAGGTCGGCTGCCCAGGCGGCGCCCGGCAAGACCGCGCTTGCGGCGAAGAATAAGAGGGAGGCGAGGGAGAGGGCTCGGTTGATCATGTCATTCTGGCAATTTAAATTTCCACCATTCATTTTATATGTCAGATGGATGAAATCGCCAGAAAATAAGGCACGCCGCCCTAGCGTGTGGAAAGGCGCATACACATCCCCGTCGCTCAGGCGCCGGCGCCGGGCGCGCGGAAGCGGAAGCCGGCGGCCGAACGCGAGTCCGCCGGCCGCCCGGAAGGTGCTACTTGCGGATCGCGGCGATGACCCTGGTGGCGAACTCGGCCGGGTTCCCC
>CAMPHU010000346.1 GCA_946886065.1 uncultured Massilia sp.
CCGCTGGCGATCATGGCCCAGCGCGCGATCCTGGGCGCGGCCAACCCGGCCGACATCTTCATCCCGACCCTGATCGCGACCTACTGCTCCACCATCACCGGCATCATCGCCGTCAGCCTGCGCCAGCGCATCAACCTGCTCGACCCGGTGGTGTTCGGCTGGATCGGCGGCATGACCGCCGTGATCGCGGCCCTGGTCTGGTACTTCACCGTGTTCCTGGACAAGGCCCAGATCGAGCTGATCTCGGTGCTGGCCGCCAACCTGATCCTGTTCTCCATCATCGCCGCCTTCATGATCGGCGCGCTGGTCAGGAAGGTGAACGTGTACGAGGCCTTCATCGAAGGCGCCAAGGGCGGGATCGAGACCTCGATCAAGATCATTCCCTACCTGGTCGGCATGCTGGTGGCGATCAGCGTGGTGCGCAACTCGGGCATCCTGGGCCTGATCGTCAACGGTTTTTCCTGGATCTTCACGGCGCTGGGCATGCCCACCGACTTCGTGGGCGCGCTGCCGACCGCGCTGATGAAGCCCCTGTCGGGCAGCGGTTCGCGCGCCATGATGATCGACGCCATGAACACCTACGGGGTCGATTCCTTCGTCGGCCGCCTGGCCAGCATCCTTCAGGGCGCGGCCGACACCACCTTCTACATCGTGGCCCTGTATTTCGGCTCGGTCGGCATCCGCAAGGTGCGCTACGCGATCAGCTACGGCCTGATCGCCGATCTGGCCGGCGTCATCGGCGCCATTTTCGTCGCCTACCTCTTCTTCGGTTAAGGAGTCCCATGTTCCGCCGCCTAGCACTCGCCGCCGCCCTGCTCGTTCCAGCCCTCCTGCCGGCTCTCGTCCACGCCCAGCTGCCGCAGCCGGTCACCGAGGCGCTGGCGCAGAACGGCCTGGGCGAGGATGCGCTGGGAGTGCTGGTGCTCAAGGGCGACACGGTGCTGCTGTCGCACCAGGCCAGCCTGCCGATGCAGCCCGCCTCCACCATGAAACTGGTGACCACCCTGGTGGGCCTGGAGCGCCTCGGCCCTGTGTTCCGCGGCCGCACCGAGCTGCGCACCACGGGCGAGATCGAAGGCGAGGTCCTGCGCGGCAACCTGATCCTGAAGGGCGGCGCGGACGCCGACCTGTCCGGCGAAGCGATCGAGAACATGCTGCGCGCCCTGCGCTACCAGGGCGTCAGGCGCATCGAGGGCGACCTGGTGCTGGACCGCCAGCTGTTCCAGCCGGCGCGCCTGGACGTCGGCGTGCCGCCCTTCGACGAGGCGCCGGAAGCGTATTACAACGTGATTCCGGACGCCCTGCTGGTCAACAAGAACATGGTGCAGGTCGACATGCGTTCCACCGCCAGGCGCCTGCGGCTGCGCATGCAGCCGGAGCTCGATCAGGTGTCCATCGCATCAAGCATGACCCTGGTCGACGCCGACTGCGCCAAATGGGAAGACGGCTGGAAGCTGCCCGAGGCGGTGCGCGGCAAGGACGGGCGCATCCGCATCGTCCTGCACGGCACTTTCCCGAAGAACTGCAACCGTACCTACAGCATCAACGTGCTGGACCGCGACGACTACGTCGGGCGCCTGGTGCGCCAGACCTGGAAAGCCCTGGGCGGGCGCATGAGCGGCAAGACCGTCGCGGGCGTGACGCCGCCGGAGTCGACCCTGCTGGCCGAACACAGCTCGCGCATGCTGCCGGAGCTGGTCCGCGACATCAACAAGCCTTCGGACAACGCCCTGGCGCGCACCCTGTTCCTGAGCCTGGGCAGCCTGCAGGCCGATCCGGCCGGCGGCAGCGCGGCCCTGCCGCCGCCGCCCGAGGGCGAGACCACCTTCGTGCGCGCCGACGCCGCCGTGCGCGAATGGATGCGCAGCCAGCGCATCGACGACACCGGCTTCGTGGTGGAGAACGGCTCGGGCCTGTCGCGCATCGAGCGCATCAGCCCGAACCAGATGGGCTACCTGCTGCTGGCGGGCCTGCGCAGCCCGTGGGCGCCGGAATTCCAGGCCAGCATGCCGATCGTCGCCATGGACGGCACCATGCGCCGCCGCCTGCACGGCAGCCCGGCGGCCGGGCGCGCGCGGCTCAAGACGGGCACCCTCCGCAATGTGACCGCGCTGGCGGGCTATGTGCCGGATGCGAACGGGACGATGTGCGTGTTCGTGGCCATGGTCAACAGCGAGCAGGCGGGGAACGGCAAGGGCCGGGCCGTGCTCGATGCGCTGGTGGACTGGGTGGCGCGCTCCGGGATGCCGCAGCAGCAAACCGTCCAGGAGGCGCCGTGACGATGCAGGAATAAGGACTGGGTGCCGCCATGGCACGATGCATCGATGAACGCCGGCCCAGCCGGCGTTTTGCGTTAACGACGCCTCAGCCAACTCCTTGGAATATCAATCACTTACGCGAAGCTGACGGGAAAACTGCGCTAATATTTATAACAGTAAAAGAGTTTGAACAGGATGTTGCAAATGAGTTAGCTTTCGTTAGATTTGAGCAAGGTCAAAGCTGTCAGAATGCGCAAATAACCCATCTGCATACGTCGACTGTCCAACGTCCCGCGGCTCCGCCACCATCACCGATTGCCATGCACATCCTTTCGCTCACTGGTGAGTTCGTTCATCCCGCCACGGAATCCGCCTTCCTCGAGCACCAGCTGGCCCGCACCCGCTCGCTGCTCGGCTTTACCCTGCTGTTCTGCACCGTCTTCTACCTGTGCTTCTTCGTCACCGACGTCGCGGCGCTGGGCATGGACGCCGCGCTGGCGGCGACCTTCCCCGCGCGCCTGCTGGTAGCGGTCACCGCCGGCAGCTGCGCGTGGCTGGCCTACCGCCGGCCGCTCTCGGTGCGCGCGACCTGGCTCGCGGCCACCGTCGCCGAAACCGTGGCGCTGGCGAGCTTCATGCACATCGCCGTGCAGCGCCCGCAGGAATTCCACTGGCATGCGATGTCGCTGGCGATCATGCTGGTGGTGATCTACCTCTACATCCCGAACCGCCTGAGCCATGCGATGGTGCTGGCGGCCTCCGCCTCCGGCGTGTTCCTGGCGCTGGTGCTGCGCCTGACCTCCATGTCCTTCGCCGACATCCTGACCATGGGCCTGCTGCTGGTGCTGGTGAATACCTTCGGCGCGCTGGCGGCGCGGCGCTACAACCACGTATCGCGCGAGGAGTTCCGCCTGCAGTCGAGCCTGAAGGAGGCGGCCGAACGCGACCACCTGACCGGCTGCTACAACCGGCGCTACCTGCACGAGCACCTGCTCGGCCTGGAACTGTCGCGCGCGCGGCGCTTCGGCCGTCCCCTGACGGTGGTGCTGTGCGATATCGACAACTTCAAGCTCATCAACGACAACTTCGGCCACACCAAGGGCGACGAGGTAATCAAGGGCTTCGCGGAGTTGCTGGCCCGTGCCACGCGCGATCAGGTCGACACGGTGGTGCGCTATGGCGGCGAGGAATTCCTGCTGATCCTGCCCGAGACGGATCTCGACGGCGGCGAGCGCCTGGCGGAGCGGCTGCGCGCGGCCTTTGCCGCCGACAGCCGGCTGCTGGGGGATAACCCCCTCGGACTGGGCACCACCGCCAGCTTCGGCGTGGCCTGCTTCGACTTCGCCAACTCGCAGGTGAGCTACACCTTGCCGGACCTGATCTCGGCGGCGGACAAGCTGATGTACGAGGCCAAGCGCAGCGGCCGCAACCGCGTCGAGTCGAT
>CAMPHU010000347.1 GCA_946886065.1 uncultured Massilia sp.
CGGCGCTTGGCCAGGCGCTTGCCCGCCGCCAAGCCCACCATGCCGAGACCCAGCATCCACATGCTGCCCGGCTCCGGCACGTCGACCGGCAGCTCGGCCGTATCGGCGAAGGTCCAGTTCAGCAGGTCGTGGTTCTGGCTGGCCGCGCCGGTCGCCGACGTGAAGCCGACATAGGCCTGGTTGGTGCCGAGGACCGAGGCGATGTCGATCGCCAGGCTCGGGTAGGGCGTGAAATCGACCGGCATCGTCTCGTCGCGCATGCTCATCGACAGCTTGGCGCCGTCGTACTGGATGGTCACGGTCCACAGGGCGCCGTTCGACATGCAGCCGATGTCGCTGCCCATGCCGTAGCATTCGGTGCGCTGGTAGACGTCGCTGTTCCAGGTGGTGGCGGTGCTGCCGTTGGTGCTGATGCCCACGTGGTTGGCGCTGAAGCCGTCCCAGCCGCCGTTGTCGTAGGTGTCGAATTCGATCACGAAGGCGTTCTGCACGCCCTGGTAGCCGATGCCGCCGCCGCCCACGCCCAGGCCGTTCGGGCTGGCCGCCAGCACGAAGGCCATGCCGTCGGCCGGCTGGCTGTTGCCGGTGAAGCGGAACTGGAAGGTGGTCGAGAAGGTGGCGTTGGCGCCCAGCTGCACGGCGCTGCTGCTGTAGACCGCGCCGCTGTTCCAGCCGGCGTCCGGCGTCAGGCGCATGACCTTGCCGTCGGCGGTCGTGGTGGCGGCCGCGCTGCCCACCGTCGTCAGGCCGCTGGTGTTCGAGAAATCGTTGTAGGTGACCACGGTCGCCTGGGCGTTGGCCACCGCGGCGGTAGCGGCGGCGGCGATGAGGAACTTCAGTGCTTTCATGCGGTTTTCTCCTAGCGTATGGAAAGTGCCGGCGTCCTGGATGCGCCGGCGACCGCTCCCTCGAAAGCAAACCTTATGCCAGAAGCAACATGTCAAAAAAATCAACAGCTTGCAAAATCTGGATGTTGCAACTGTTAAATTTATCGACATGTGGTATGCATGCCTGCATGCCGGGGAGTCGCTGCTTGCCACAGTGGCCGGGGAATTGACCGGGTTTCCCCATCCTTTTCCTGCGATCGTTTCCTAGAGGCATCGTCAATAATGCTTGCTATGGGAGGGCCATTGCGCCCCAGGCAAGCTACAGACGATGAAGTGCGGAGAATAACGATGAAAGTGAAGAAATTTACAGCGGCTACTTCCCGGGATGCCTTGCGCAAGGTGCGCGAAGCGCTCGGCCCGGACGCCGTCATCCTCTCCAACCGCCCGGTGGACGGCGTGGTCGAAATCCTGGCGCTCGACAACGACGACGTGGCCTCGCTGGCCTCGCCGGCGCCGGAATCGGACATGGCCCAGCCTCAGCCGCACCTGCAGCACCTGCATCACCAGCTGAACGATCCCGCCCCGCTGGCCCCGGCCTTCGGCGCGCGCCGCATGGAAGAGGCCGCACCCGCTTTCGCCGCGCGCCGCTTCGAGGAAGCGGCCCCGGCGCCCGTCTTCGCCGACCCCGCCCCGACCTACGCCAACCGCCGCGCCCCGGCTCCTGAGGCGGCCCCGGCCTTCGACATGAGCGCGATGAGCGCCATGATGAGCGCCGCCATCGCCCAGGCCAAGGAATCGGCCGCCGCCGAAATGAGCGGCATGATGACCGAGATCCGCGCCATGCGCGGCCTGATGGAAACCCAGCTGGCCGAACTGTCGTGGAACGCCACCGCCCAGCGCGAGCCGCAAAAGGCCGCCGTGCTGCGCGAGATGCTGGCCGCCGGCTTCTCGGCGACCCTGGCGCGCTACCTGATCGACAAGATGCCGGCCACCAAGGATGCGGCTGACGCACTGCGCTGGATCAAGACCGTGCTGGCGCGTAACCTGACCACCATCGCCAACGAAGACGACCTGCTGTCGCGCGGCGGCGTGTTCGCCCTGGTCGGCCCGACCGGCGTCGGCAAGACCACCACCACCGCCAAGCTGGCCGCGCGCTGCGTGATGCGCCACGGCCCGGACAAGCTGGCCCTGATCACCACCGACGCCTACCGTATCGGCGGCCACGAGCAGCTGCGCATCTACGGCAAGATCCTGGGCGTGATGGTGCACTCGGTGAAGGACGAAGCCGACCTGCGCATCGCCCTGAAGGAACTCAGGAACAAGCACACCGTGCTGATCGACACCATCGGCATGTCGCAGCGCGACCAGATGGTGACCGAGCAGGTGGCCATGCTGAGCGAGTCGGGCGCCGACGTGAAGCGCCTGCTGTGCCTGAACGCGACCTCGACCAACGAGACCCTGAACGAAGTGGTGCGCGCCTACCAGGGCTCGGGCCTGGCCGGCTGCGTCATGACCAAGCTCGACGAAGCCGCCTCGATCGGCAACGTGCTCGACGTGGTGATCCGCCAGAAGCTCAACCTGCACTACATCTCGAACGGCCAGCGCGTGCCGGAAGACCTGCACCTGGCCGACCGCGCCATGCTGATCGACCGCGCCTTCCGCAACAACCGTGCGGCCGCTGCGCAGTTCGGCGACGCCGACCTGCCGCTGATGATGTCCGGTGCGATGAATGACCGCAGCCTGCGCGAGGTGTCCCTTGGCTAGTTTCGACTTCGACCAGGCCGAAGGCCTGCGCCGCATGCTGCAGGGCCCGCGCCCGCGCATCGTGACCTTCCTGTCCGCCACGCCTGAAGACGACAAGGGCGCCATGCTGGTCAACCTGGGCGCCTCGCTGGCCCAGCTGGGGAACGAGGTCCTGATCGTCGACGCCTGCGACGTCGACTACGGCGTGGCGCGCCGCCTGGGCCTGAACCGCGCCCCTTCGCTGCTGCAGGTGGCGCGCCAGGAGTGCGCGCTCAACCAGGTGATCCACCCGGCGCCGCAGGGCTTCTCGGTGGCGCCGCTGGGCATGCCGAAAACCGCCGACGACGCCCGCCGCCTCGGCAAGACCTTCGACGTGCTGGCCAAGCAGGCCGGCATCGTGATCGTCGACGGCGAGCTGGGCCCGGACGGCAGCTTCCCGGTGCCGCTGATGGGCAGTTCCGAGATCGTGGTCCAGGTCTCGGCCAGCGCCGCCTCGATCACCAATGCCTATGCGCTGATCAAGCGCCTGTCGCAGCAGCTCGGCCGCCGCCCCTTCGGCATCCTGGTGACCGGGGCGACCGAGGCGGAAGCCAAGGTGGTATACGATAATATGTCAGCCGCGGCAACACGTTACCTGGCGGTCAAGCTCAGTTCCATGGGCTCGGTGCCGGCCGACGAGTACCTGCACCGGGCCGCGCGCCTGGGCCGGGCCGTGGTCGACGCCTTCCCGCTCGCGGGCGCCTCGGTCGCTTTCCGCCAGCTGGCCGGCAAGTTCGCGCTGCACGCGATGCCGGGCTTCGGCCGGCAGGGCGGCGCAGGCTTGGGTAACTGAACAAACAGAAGAAGACAACGACGCAACAAGCATGTACACGGTCAAAGGGAAAGCGGACAAGAACCATTTGCTGACGGAGCACATGCCGTTGGTGAAGCGTCTTGCCCACCACATGAAGGCCAAGCTGCCGCCTTCGGTGGAGGTGGATGACCTGGTACAGGCCGGCATGATGGGCCTGCTGGACGCCATCAACCGCTACGAGGACAACCACGGCGCCCAGTTCGAGACCTATGCGGTGCTGCGCATCCGCGGCGCCATGCTGGACGAGCTGCGCAACAGCGACTGGATGCCGCG
>CAMPHU010000348.1 GCA_946886065.1 uncultured Massilia sp.
CCGCCGGCGAGATCGCCGTGCGCGGTCCGCAGGTGATGGCGGGCTACTGGAACCGTCCGGACGAAACGGCCAAGGTCATGACCGCGGACGGCTTCTTCAAGACCGGCGATGTCGGCATCATGGAAGCGACCGGCTACACCCGCATCGTCGACCGCAAGAAGGACATGATCCTGGTGTCGGGCTTCAACGTGTACCCGAACGAAGTCGAAGGCGTGGTGGCGGGCCTGCCGGGCGTGCTGGAAGTGGCCTGCGTGGGCGTGCCGGACCAGCACTCGGGCGAGGCGGTCAAGCTCTACATCGTGCGCAAGGATCCGGCGCTGAGCGCCGAGGATGTCATCAGCTTCTGCAAGGACCAGCTGACCGGCTACAAGCGTCCGAAGTTCGTCGAGTTCCGCGAGACGCTGCCGAAGACCAACGTGGGCAAGATCCTGCGGCGCGAGCTGAGGGATGAGAAGGTAAAGCAGCCGGCGTGAGCTGACACCGCGCATGCAGAACTTGGGTCCCCGCCTGCGCGGGGATGACGGTGGCAGGGTAGGGATAAGGTCTCCGTTCACCGTCAGCAGCAGCACGTCATCCCCGCGAAGGCGGGGACCCAGGTTTGCTTGAACAGCCCTCAGCCCACGCTCTCCACCCCAACCCTCCCATCCGCCACGCGGAACGACGCCAGCACCCCCACCTCCGACCTGGCATCGAACACATTATCCAGCCCCATGAAGTGAGTCACCATCCCTTTCGGCGTGACCTCCATCAGCATATAACCCCGCTTGTCGCTCCGCCCATACTTCATGTGCGGATTATTCGACACATGCGCCAGCGTCCGCGCCTGCGCCCGTGAACTGGACGTCACCGAGGTCCCGCAAAACTCCGTCGCCGCCAGCGGATTCGCCTTCGACACCGCCCGCGAAAAATCCGGCCGCAGCTCGCACGCATAAAACGTGTGCACATCCCCGCCCAGCACCACCGGATTCTTCGCCCCGGACTTCAGCACCGACTCCAGCAGCCTGCGCCGCGCCAGCGGATACCCATCCCAGCCATCCGTCCACACCCGGTTGGTCCGGGCCCCGATCACGGGAAAGCTGCTCGACTGCGCCATCAGGGTCTGCTGCGCCAGGATGTTCCACTGCGCGCGCGACGAGGCCAGCCCGGAACCCAGCCACGCCTCCTGCTCCCGTCCCAGCATCGAGCGCCGCGGGTCCTGCAGCGCCGCGCATTCGTGCGCGAACATCGCGTTCGAGCCGCCCCGTCCCTTGCGCGGGCAGGCCTGCACCGCGCGGTACTGGCGGTCGTCGAGCACATGGATGCGCGCCAGCCGCCCCCAGTCGTAGCGCTGGTGCAGGCTGATCCGGTCGAAGCTGCCTGGACGAACCTGCGGCAGGCGCAAGGGCATGTGCTCGTAGAAGGCCTGGTAGGCTGCCGCCCGCCGCGCGGCAAAATCTTCCCTGAGCAGTTCGTCGCGCCCGTTGGCGTAATCGTTGGCCACTTCGTGGTCGTCCCAGGTCACGATCCAGGGCGCGGCGCGGTGCGCGGCCTGCAGGTCCGGATCGCTCTTGTACTGCGCGTAGCGGCGCCGGTAATCGGCGAGCGTGAAGGATTCGTTGTCGCGGGTGACGCGGCGCGGATGCTGGAGCTGATAAGGCCCCCACTCGTAGATGTAGTCGCCCAGGAAGGCCACCAGGTCCGGCGCGCTGGCCGCGATATGCCGGTGCGCCGCATAGCTGCCGAACTCCCAGTGCTGGCAGGAGGCCACCGCCAGCTTCAGCATGGCCGGCAGCGCATCCGGCGCCGGCGCGGTGCGCGTGCGGCCGACCGGGCTGACGGCGCCGCCCAGCATGAAGCGGTACCAGTACCAGCGCGCAGGCAGGAGACCCTTGACGTCGACGTGGACGCTATGGGCGAGCTCCGGCACGGCAGTCGCGCTGCCCTTGGCGGCGATGCGGCGGAAAGCCTGGTCTTCCGCCACTTCCCAGCGCACGGCCAGGGCCACCGGCGGCGTGCCGGATGCGTCGAGCGGATTGGCGAGGATGCGGGTCCACAGGATCACCGAATCGGGCAGCGGAGCGCCCGAGGCGACGCCGAGACTGAAGGGATACGAAGCGCCGGCGGAACTGGCCGGCGTGGCGAGCGAGGCAGCGGACAGTGCGGCCGACCAGCGTGCGCCCTGTAACAGGAACAGCCGGCGCGCGCCTTCCACTTAGCGGTGCGCGATCAGCGAATCGAGCGGCGGCAGCTGGCGCGGCTTGCGGTCCGGGCCGGTGGCGACATAGGTCAGGGTCGCTTCGGTCACCTTGACGACTTCGGCCTGCAGGCGGTTGCGTTCCGCATAGACCTCGACGCACACGGTGACGGAGGTGTTGCCAACCTTGGTGATATCGGCGTAGAACGACAGCAGGTCGCCCACGAACACCGGATTCTTGAATACGAAGGAATTGACGGCGATGGTCGCCACGCGGCCGTTGGCGCGGCGGGTGGCCGGCAGCGAGCCGGCGATGTCGACCTGGGCCATGATCCAGCCGCCGAACACGTCGCCGTACACGTTGGCGTCGCTCGGAGCCGGCATGACGCGCAACTCCGGCATCTTTCCTGCCGGCAGTCGGGTTGTGGAGGAGGTGGTGTTTTCTGGGGTCGTCATCTTGAAATCTCGGTAAAAGCTACAATCGTCCCGAATTGAACCATAAATCACGAAGCCCTGCCATGCGACGCTCATCCGCGAGTTCCCTCCCACCGCCGCCCGCTGCCGGCGGTACGCCCCGCAACGACTGGGCCACCCTGCGCACGCTCTTCCCCTACCTGTGGGTCTACAAATGGCGGGTGCTGGCCGCGCTCGGCGCCCTGATCGGCGCCAAGATGGCCAACGTCGGCGTGCCGCTGGTGCTCAAGCAGCTGATCGACCGGCTGGCCATCGACCCGGCCCATCCGCAGGCGCTGCTGGTGCTGCCGCTCGGCGCCCTGGTCGCCTACGGCCTGCTGCGCCTGTCGACCACGGTATTTACGGAATTGCGCGAATTCCTGTTCGCGCGCGTGACCCAGCGCGCGGTGCGCACCATTGCGCTGAAAGTCTTCCGCCACCTGCACGCGCTGTCGCTGCGCTTCCACCTGAACCGCCAGACCGGCGGCATGACGCGCGACATCGAGCGCGGAACGCGCGGCGTGAACTCGCTGATCTCGTATTCGCTGTTCAATGTGCTGCCGACCCTGGTCGAGATCACCCTGGTGCTCGGCTACCTGGTGATCAATTACGACATCTGGTTCAGCGTGATCACGGCCGTGGCGCTGGGCACCTACATCGCCTTTACCGTGATCGTCACCGAATGGCGCACGCATTTCCGCCGCACGATGAACGACCTCGATTCGAAGGCGAACACCAAGGCCATCGATTCGCTGCTCAACTACGAGACCGTGAAGTACTTCGGCAACGAGGACTACGAAGCCAAACGCTACGACCAGGGCTTGCAGCACTACGAGAATGCGGCAGTGCGCTCGCAGACCTCGCTGTCGGTGCTGAACACCGGCCAGTCCTTGATCATCGCCACCGCCGTCACGCTCATCCTGTGGCGCGCCACCGAGGGCGTGATCGCGGGCACCATGACCTTGGGCGACCTGGTGCTGGTGAACTCCTTCATGATCCAGCTGTACATTCCGCTCAACTTCCTGGGCGTGATCTACCGCGAGATCAAGCA
>CAMPHU010000349.1 GCA_946886065.1 uncultured Massilia sp.
GCCGTCACCGGCGCGGCCGGCCAGATCGGCTATTCCCTGCTGTTCCGCATCGCCAACGGCGACATGCTGGGCAAGGACCAGCCGGTCATCCTGCAGCTGCTGGAGATCGACAATGAGAAGGCACAGAAGGCGCTCAAGGGCGTCATGATGGAAATCGACGACTGCGCATTCCCGCTGCTGGCCGGCATGACCGCCCACGCCGACCCGATGACCGCCTTCAAGGACGCCGACGTGGCCCTGCTGGTCGGCGCACGTCCGCGCGGCCCGGGCATGGAGCGCAAGGACCTGCTGGAAGCCAACGCCCAGATCTTCACCGTGCAGGGCAAGGCGCTGGACGCCGTCGCTTCGCGCAACGTCAAGGTGCTGGTGGTCGGCAACCCGGCCAACACCAACGCCTACATCGCCATGAAGTCGGCCCCGAGCCTGCCGGCCAGGAACTTCACCGCCATGCTGCGCCTGGACCACAACCGCGCCCTGTCGCAAGTGGCCGCCAAGACCGGCAAGCCGGTATCGTCGATCGAGAAGCTGGCCGTGTGGGGCAACCACTCGCCGACCATGTACGCGGACTACCGTTTCGCGACCATCGACGGCCAGTCGGTCAAGGACATGATCAACGACGACGCCTGGAACCGCGACACCTTCCTGCCGACCGTCGGCAAGCGCGGCGCCGCCATCATCGAAGCGCGCGGCCTGTCGTCGGCAGCGTCGGCGGCCAACGCGGCCATCGACCACATGCACGACTGGCACGTCGGCACCAACGGCAAGTGGACCACCATGGGCATCCCGTCGGACGGTTCGTACGGCATCCCGAAGGACACCATGTTCGGCTTCCCTGTCACCGTTGAAAACGGCGAGTACAAGATCGTCCAGGGCCTGGAAATCGACGAGTTCTCGCAAGAGCGCATCAACCTCACGCTGAAGGAACTGACCGAAGAGCGTGAAGGCGTGGCCCACCTGCTGGCCTAAGGGTCCAAGCGGTTGATGGAACCGGCCAAGCCGCCCGTCCGCCGCACACGCCGCGCCGCCTCCCCAGGCGGCGCGGCTACTCCAGCTTGTGCCGCCTCCCCAGGCGGCGCGGCTACTCCGGCTTGTGCCGCCTCCCCTGGCGGCACGGCTTCTGCTTCGACTGAACGACACATGCATCCTTCCGAGGTTTTATTCCAGGGCAAACGCCAGCCGCTCCTGCTCCCCGCCTGCGATCACTACGCCGGCTCGGAGAAGCTGATGCGCAAATCGATGGCCCTGCAACAAGAGCTTGGGCCCGTCTTCGACATCACCTTCGACTGCGAGGACGGCGCGGCCGCCGGCAGCGAAGCCGGGCATGCCGCCCTGGTGGCGTCCCTGCTCAATAGCGAAGACAACCGCTTCAACCGCATCGGCGCGCGCATGCACGAGCCGGGCAGCCCCCATTTCGAGCACGACGTCGCCACCATCGTGGGCGGCGCCGCGGCGCGCCTGGCCTTCGTGATGCTGCCCAAGGTGAGCAGCGCCATGGAAGTGGCGCGCGCCATCGACCTGATCAACCAGCACGCGGGCGCGGCCAGGACCGACCTGCCGGTACACGTGCTGATCGAGACCCACGGCGCCCTGCGCGAGGCCTACGACATCGCCGCCCTGCCCCAGGTCGAATCCCTGTCCTTCGGCATCATGGATTTCGTGTCCGCGCACTACGGCGCGGTGCCGTCCGGCGCGATGCGCACCCCGGGCCAGTTCACCCACCCGCTGGTGGTGCGCGCCAAGCTCGAGATGGTCGCCGCCTGCCATGCCCACGGCAAGGTGCCGTCGCACAACGTGACCACCGACATCAAGGACAGCGCCATCGTCGCCAACGACGCCCAGCGCGCGGCGGCCGAATTCGGCTTCACCCGCATGTGGAGCATCCACCCGGACCAGATCAAGGCGATCCTGAAGGCCTTCACGCCGCGCCTGTCGGAAGTGAACGAAGCCACCAACATCCTGAGCGAGGCGATGGCCGCCGGCTGGGGGCCGATCGCCCACCATGGCCGCCTGCACGACCGCGCGAGCTACCGCTATTACTGGACGGTGCTGCAGCGCGCCAAGCTGGCCGGCCTGGCGCTGCCCGAAGCCGCGGCGGCCATCGTCAACCACACGGAATCCGCCTGATGTCCATCCACCTGCCCAAGCTCCTCGCCGCCTGCGCCCTTGCACTGGCGGCCGCCGGCGTGTGCGCACCGGCGGCAAGCGCCCCCGCCGGGAAGCACCCGAAGGCGGAAACCGTCCTGAAGCCCCAACCCAAGAAATCCAGGGCGAAATCGAAGAAGGCCGGGGCGGCCGCATCCGCATCCGCCGCCGCATCCGCCGCAGCCCTGGCCGACACCGGACCGGAGATCGATCCTCTCAACCCGGAGCAGGCCGAGCCGGACATCACCGACACGGTCGTCACCGAATACGCTTGTGAACTGAACAACAAGATCACGATCTATACCAACGAAAAAGACGATGCCCACATCGCCCTGCGCTGGAAGAAGCGCCTGCACCGCCTGGCGCGGGTGGGCACGACGACCGGCGCGCAGCGCTTCGAAAACCCCTTTTGGGGCTTGATCTGGATTGGCATTCCGGCCAAGGGCATCCTGCTGGATTCCCGCCTGAACCGCCAGCTGGCCAACGAGTGCAAGACCGCCCAACAGGCGGCGGCCATCGCGGCCGCGCCGCCCGAGGAAAAGAAAAGCTGATACGCGGCTTGAAGGGCCGCGCATCGCCTGATGTTATTGATAGTGAAATAACAAAATCCCCACTGAAGGAGAGATTATGTCTCGCAACACTTTGAACACACTGAAGGAATTCCCGATCGGCGCAAGCCAGAACGGTCAGTTCTACTCGCTGCCGGCCCTGGCCGAGAGCCTCGGTGTGAACCTGTCGCGCCTGCCGGTGTCGATCCGTATCGTCCTCGAGTCCGTGCTGCGTAACTGCGACGGCAAGAAGGTCACCGAAGAGCACGTCAAGCAGCTCGCCAACTGGGGCGCGACCGCCGAGCGTACCGACGAGATCCCCTTCGTCGTCGCCCGCGTCGTGCTGCAGGACTTCACCGGCGTGCCGCTGCTGGCCGACCTGGCCGCGATGCGCAACGTCGCCGCCAAGACCGGCGCCGATCCGAAGAAGATCGAGCCGCTGGTGCCGGTGGACCTGGTGGTCGACCACTCGGTCACCATCGACCACTTCCGCGAGCCGAACGCGCTCGACCTGAACATGAAACTGGAATTCCAGCGCAACAACGAGCGCTACCAGTTCATGAAGTGGGGCATGCAGGCCTTCGACACCTTCGGCGTCGTGCCGCCGGGCTTCGGCATCGTCCACCAGGTCAACCTGGAATACCTGGCGCGCGGCGTGATGCGCCAGGGCGAAGTGTTCTACCCGGACACCCTGGTCGGCACCGACTCGCACACCACCATGATCAACGGCGTCGGCGTGGTCGGCTGGGGCGTGGGCGGCATCGAGGCGGAAGCCGGCATGCTGGGCCAGCCGGTCTACTTCCTGACCCCGGACGTCATCGGCGTCAACCTGAAGGGCAAGCTGCGCGAAGGCTGCACCGCGACCGACCTGGTGCTCACCGTCACCGAAATGCTGCGCCGTGAAAAAGTCGTGGGCAAGTTCGTCGAGTTCTTCGGCGAAGGCACCCGCTCGCTGT
>CAMPHU010000350.1 GCA_946886065.1 uncultured Massilia sp.
GCCGCGACTGGGCCATCCTGCGCCTGGCCACCGTCTGCCGGCGTGCCGGCCGCGCGGCAGCAGGTCGCCAGCAAGCAGCTGCTGCAGGCCCTGATCGACCGCCAGCTGCTCGAGAGCGAGGCGGCCAAGGAAAAGCTGGACCGCGATCCCAAGGTGATGCAGGCCATCGAGCGCGCGCGCTCCCTGATCATCGCCCAGGCCTACATGCAGAAGCGCATCGGCGAAGTCGCACGCCCGACCCAGGCCGAGGTCCAGGACTACTACAACAAGAACCCCCAGTTCTTCGCCAACCGCAAGCAGTTCGCCATGAACCAGCTGGTGGTGCCCGCCGCCGCACTCACGCAAGAGCTGCGCGCCGCGGTCGACAACGCCAAGTCGCTGGAAGAAGTGGCTGTGCTGCTCGACGCGCGCAAGATCCAGTATGGCCGCGCCCAGGTCACCCGCAGCACCGCCGACCTGAACCCGCAGATCGCCTCCAAGCTGCTGTCCATGCCCAAGGGCCAGATCTTCGTCGTCAAGGAGGGCGAGCGCGCCCTGATGATCGCGATCGCCGACGTGCGCGACGCGCCCGTCACCCTCAACATCGCCGCGCCCCAGATCACGCAGTTCCTGGTCAACAAGAAGAACAAGGAACTGGCCCAGGCCGAGATCCAGCGCCTGCGCTCGACCGCCAAGATCGAGTACCTGAACAAGGATCTGCAGCCGACCGGCAAGGAGCCGGGGCTGCCCACCACGGCGCCCGGCGTCGGCGGTCCGGCCGCCGCGCCGGAACCGTCGGCGCTGGCCAACGGCGCCGGCCCGGCGCCGGCCGACGCGGCTGCGCCCGCCACGGCGCCCGCCGCACCTGCCGACGAAGCCGCGGTCAGCCGCGGCGTGGCCGGCCTCAAATAAACCAGACATCTGGACGACACAACTGAACAACAAGGAGCAATCATGAAACGACTCGTGAAGTGGATGATGGCCGCCGCACTCGTGCTGACCTTCGGCATGGCGGGCGCCCAGGAAGTCAAGCTGGGGGCGGGCGACGTGGTGAAGATGTCCGTGTACGGCAGCCCCGACCTGTCGGTCGAGACCCGCGTCAGCGAAACCGGCAACATCACCTTCCCGCTGCTCGGCCAGGTGGCCGTGGGCGGTCTCTCCGTGGCCGAGGCCGAGAAGAAGATCGGCAACCTGCTGGAGAAAGGCGGCTACCTCAAGAAGGCCCAGGTCAACATGCTGGTGACCACCCTGGCCAGCCAGCAGGTGTCGGTGCTGGGCTATGTGAACCGCCCGGGCCGCTATCCGGTGGAAGGCCGGCGCAAGGTGCTCGACCTGCTGGCGATGGCGGGCGGCATCCATGGCGAGGGCGGCGACCAGATCAGCCTGGTACGCACGCGCAACGGCAACACCACCCGCGATACGATCGACGTGGTCGAAATGGTGCGCAAGGGCGAGCTGGACAAGGACTATGAGGTGGCCGGCGGCGACATCATCTACGTCGAGCGCGCCCCGCGCGCCTACGTGACCGGCGAAGTCCAGCGTCCGGGCCCGTTCCGCCTGGAGCGCGGCATGACCGTCCAGCAGGCCGTCTCGGCCGGCGGCGGCCTGAGCCCACGCGGCAGCAATAACGGCATGAAGATCACCCGCCGCGACGCCAGCGGCAACCCGGTGACCATCAACGTCAAGGCCAGCGATCCCGTTCAGATAGACGACGTGATCACCGTGCGCGAGAGCTGGTTCTAAGGTTCCGGCCCGCCGGTTTGTTCACCCCGTTGTAAAGGTTAAGCCATGAACGTACATCAATTCCTCCTGATTCTGCTCGCCAGGAAGAAAGTCATCCTGTCGACCCTGTTGGTCACGGTGCTATTGGCGCTGGGCTGGAGCCTGGTGCAGCAAAAGACCTATACGGCGACTGCGTCCGTGCTGCTGAACTACAAAGGGGTGGACCCGCTGACCGGCCTGACCATGCCGGGCCAGCTGCTGCCGGGCTACATGGCGACCCAGATCGACATCATCAGCAGCAAGACCGTGGCGCTGCGCGTGGTCGATTCGCTGCGCCTGGCCTCCAGCCCGGCGGTGCAGAAGCAGTGGCAGGAAGCCAGCGACGGCCAGGGCAGCGCGCGCGACTGGCTGGCCGACCTGCTGCTCAAGAAGCTCGAGATCATGCCCTCGCGCGAATCGAGCGTCGTCGCGATCAGCTTCAAGGGCGCCGACCCGGCCTTCGCCGCGGCGGTCGCCAACGCCTTCGCCGAGGAGTACCAGAAGATCAGCGTGCAGCTCAAGACCGAGCCGATGAAGAAGGCCTCGTCCTATTTCAACGAGCAGACCAAGCAGCTGCGCGACAACCTCGAGGCCGCCCAGGCGCGCCTGTCGAAATACCAGCAGGAGAAGGGCATCGTCAGCCTGGACAACAACCGCGTGGACGTGGAACTGTCGCGCCTGAACGACTTGTCGGCCCAGCTGGTCATGGCCCAGGCCGCCGCCATGGAAGCCAGCTCGCGCGAAAAGGTGGCCGGCGGCGGCGTGAACTCGGCCGACGTGGCCAACAACGCCCTGATCCAGAACCTGCGCGTGCAGGTGTCGGGCGCCGAGGCCAAGCTGGCCGAGGCCGGTTCGCGCTACGGCCGCAACCACCCGCAATACCAGGCCGCGTCGGCCGAGGTAGGCAAGCTGCGCGGCGAACTGAACGCGGCGCTGGGCACCGTCTCGCGCAGCGTGGGCGCCAATGCCCAGGTGCTGCGCCAGCGCGAAGCCGAGCTGCGCGCCGAGCTGGCCGCGCAGAAGGCGCGCGTGCTGGAACTGAACCGCAACCGCGACGAGCTGGGCGTGATGCTCAAGGACCTCGACAGCGCCCAGCGCGCCTTCGACGCCGCCAGCCAGCGCTTCTCGCAGACCCGCATCGAGGCCCAGTCCGAGCAGTCGGACATCTCGATCCTGAACCCGGCGGTGGCGCCGACCGAGCCGTCCGGCCCGCGCATCCTGCTCAACACCCTGGCCTCGATCCTGCTGGGCACCATCCTGGGCGTCGGCCTGGCGCTGCTGCTCGAACTGCTGAACCGCCCTGTGCGCTCGGCCGGCGACGTCAAGGACATGCTGGGCATCCCGGTGCTCGGCACCATCGAATGGCGCCCCGCGCGCGCGCGCAGCGGCGGCATCCGTGCGCTGATGACGCCGCGCCGCCTGCGCCTGAACTAAGGAGTGGACACGACCATGAACCCATCCGTGCTATCCGCACTGCCTGCCGGCCACGCCGCCGACTCGAGCATGGGCGCGCTGCTGCTCGACTCGGGCAAGCTCACCCCCGAAAGCGCCGAGCGCGTGCTGCGCATGCAGAAGGACCTCGGCATCCGCTTCGGGGAGGCCGCCGTGCGCCTCGGCCTGGTGAGCGAGGACGACATCCAGCAGGTGCTGGCGCGCCAGTTTTCCTATCCCTACCTGCAAAAGGGACAGGCCAACCTGTCGCCCAAGCTGGTCGCTGCCTACGAGCCGTTCTCGCCCCAGGTCGAGGCGCTGCGCGCGATCCGCAGCCAGCTGATGCTGCGCTGGTTCGCGCGCGGCCGGCGCGCCCTGGCGATCGCCGGGGTCAACCCGGAAGACGGCTCCAGCCTGTTCGCGGCCAACCTGGCGGTGGTGTTCTCCCAGCTGGGCGAGCAGACCCTGCTGGT
>CAMPHU010000351.1 GCA_946886065.1 uncultured Massilia sp.
GCCTAACCGCACTTCGAGTTACCGCAGTTCAGACAGGTGGCGCAGCCGTCCATCTGCACCACCGCCTGGGTGCTGCACTTGCTGCACAGCTGCGCGCCCGCCGGGAAGCCCTCGCCCGGCTCCACCGTGGCGGCGCCCTGGCTGGCTTCATAGGCGGCGCGTTTTTCAGCCAGGTACTTGAGCTGGGTTTCGTCCAGCGCATGACCCTCGAGCATGCCGATGGCGATCAGGTGCCGCTCCAGCACGCCGCCGATCTCGGCGACGATCGATGGCATATAGACGCCGCCCTTCTTCAAGTAGCCGCCGCGCGGGTCGAACACGGCTTTGAGCTCCTCGACCAGGAAGGTGCAGTCGCCGCCCTTGCGGAACACTGCGGACATGATCCGGGTGAGCGCGACGATCCACTGGAAGTGGTCCATGTTTTTCGAGTTGATGAAGATCTCGAACGGCCGGCGCTGCTCGTGCGGCGTGCCGGCATTGAGCACCACGTCGTTGACGGTGACGTAGAGTGCATGTTCGAACAGCGGCGACTTGATCTTGTAGGTCATGCCCACCAGGGTTTCCGGGCGCTGCAGGCTCTCGTCCATCTCCACCACCGCCGCCTTGCCGGGGGTGCTTTCAGTGGTGGCGGCGGGGCGCTCGAGGGTCTCGTCGACAACCTTGAAGCCCTTGATGCGCTGGGTGATCTTTACGGTCATTGCGGTTTCTCCATCCGGACGGCCCGCGCCGCCCGGCTATCG
Source organism: uncultured Massilia sp. (assembly GCA_946886065.1). The sequence continues at coordinate 741 of CAMPHU010000351.1, forward strand.
GTCGGGGCTCAATACTTGCCGTAATAGCCTTCTTTCAGGGCATCGAACAGGTTGGCGGCAGTGTTCACCTCACCGTCGTATTCGACCTCCTGATTGCCCTTGAGCTCGACCACGCTGCCGTCCTCGAGGGTGAAGCGGTACAGCGTCTTCTCCAGATCGGCTTCCTTGACCAGCACGCCCTGGAAGGCGGCCGGGTTGAAGCGGAAGGTGGTGCAGCCCTTGAGGCCCTGGCGCCAGGCATAGCGGTAGATGTCCTTGAACGCCTCGAACGGGTAGTCGGTGGGCACGTTGGCGGTCTTGGAGATCGACGAATCGACCCAACGCTGCGCAGCGGCCTGAATGTCGACGTGCTGAGTCGGGCTGACGTCGTCGGCGGTGATGAAGTAGTCCGGCAGCTTCTCGCCCGGCTCGGTCGAACCGGGCTTGGCGCGCGGGTTGATCAGCGTGCGATAGGCCAGCAGTTCGTAACTGAACACCTCGATCTTTTCCTTGGCCTTGCGCCCGGGGCGGATCAGGTTGCGCGAATACTGGTGGGCAAAGCTCGGCTCGATGCCATTGGACGCGTTATTGGCCAGGCTCAGGCTGATGGTGCCGGTGGGTGCGATGGAGCTGTGGTGGGTGAAGCGCGCGCCCTGCTCGGCCAGCGCCTCGATCAGCTCCGGCGCGTACTCGGCGATCTTCTGCATATAGCGCGAATACTTGGCGTGCAGCACGCGACCGGCGACCAGGTCGCCGACCTTGTAGCCGTCCTTTTTCATTTCCGGGCGCTTGCGCAGCATCTCGGCCGTGACCTCGAACGTGTCCGTCAGCAGCGGTGCCGGGCCTTTTTCCTTTGACAGCTCGAGCGCCTGCTCCCAGCCGACCAGCGCCATCTCACGGGACACTTCCTCGGTGAATACGCAGGCTTCCGGGCTGCCATAGCGCAGCTTGAGCAATGTCAGGGTCGAGCCGAGGCCGAGGAAGCCCATGCCGTGGCGGCGCTTGCTCCCGATCTCGTGGCGTTGCTGCGCCAGCGGCAGGCCGTTGATCTCCACCACGTTGTCGAGCATGCGGGTGAAGACGCGCACCACCTCGCGGTAGGTGTCCCAGTCGAAACGCGCCTCGGCGCCGAAGGGGTCGATGACGAAATGGGTCAGGTTGATCGAGCCCAGCAGGCAGGAGCCATAGGGCGGCAGCGGTTGCTCGCCGCAGGGGTTGGTGGCGCGGATCGCTTCGCACCACCAGTTGTTGTTCAGCTGGTTGACCCGGTCGATGAGGATGAAGCCCGGCTCGGCGTAGTCATAGGTGGAGACCATGATCATGTCCCACAGATGCCGCGCCTTGACGCGCCCGTAGATCCGGCAGGCAACCAGCCCGTCCTCGCGGACAATGTAGTCGTGGTGCACCGGCCACTCGCGCCAGAGCACCTGTTCGGCGTCTTGCAGATCCAGCTCGGCGGCTTCCTTGGTGTGCACCGGGAAGATCAGCGGCCACTCGGCGTCGGCCTCCACCGCCTGCATGAACTCGTCGGTGATCAGCAGACTGAGGTTGAACTGACGCAGCCGGCCGTCCTCGCGCTTGGCGCGGATGAATTCGCGCACGTCCGGATGACCGACATCGAAGGTGCCCATCTGCGCGCCGCGACGTCCGCCGGCAGAGCTGACGGTGAAGCACATCTTGTCGAAGATATCCATGAACGACAGCGGCCCGCTGGTGTGCGCGCCGGCCCCCGAAACGAAGGAGCCGCGCGGGCGCAGGGTGCTGTATTCGTAACCGATGCCGCAGCCGGCCTTGAGCGTCAGCCCGGCCTCGTGGACCTTGCCGAGGATGTCGTCCATCGAGTCGCTGATGGTGCCGGAAACCGTGCAGTTGATGGTCGAGGTGGCCGGCTTGTAGTCCTGCGCACCGGCATTGGAAATGATCCGCCCGGCCGGAATGGCGCCATGGCGCAAGGCCCAGAGGAAGCGCTCGTACCAGTGCTCGCGCTGCTTGGTCGGCTCGACCTCGGCCAGCGCCCGCGCGACCCGCTGCCAGGTGGCGTCGACGCTATCGTCGATCGGCGTGCCGTCCTTGCGGGTCAGTCGGTATTTCTGCGCCCAGATGTCCTCGGATGCCGCCTGCAGGGCGATATCGGAGAGCGTTCTGGTGTTCGCCGCAATGGGCCCGTCCGTCTTCGCCATGTGCTGCGTATCCTCGTGTCAATGGAACGGAATCCAAAGCACGAAGCATAGTCACGCAGGCTGGAAGCGCTAATGACGCGCATCAAGTCGGCCGACGAGCGACCCGTTCAAGCGCCAGACGGCAACCTGACGCCGACACGCAGGATCAGAGCGATTCCAGGCAGCCGGCCAGCGAATTGCCAAGGTCGTCGATCAACTGCTCGTAGCCACCGGCCGAGGCGTCGATGCCGTAACCCAGCGCATCCAGCTCGGCGACTTTCACCGGCAATCCGCCGGTCAGGCTGTCGGCCAGGCGAGGACGCACCGGGGGTTCGTAAAACACGCAGCTCGGGCCGGCCTGCTCCAGGCGTTCACGCATGGCGGCGACATGCCGTGCCCCGGGCTGGGCTTCGCCACCGCCGCTGAACACGCCGGCGTGCTTGATTCCATAAGCGGCTTCGAAATACTCGTAGGCTTCGTGGAAGACGAAGAACGGCTTGGTTCGGACCTGGCCGAGACGCTGGCCGAGCCGTTCATCGAGGGCACCCAGGCGCTGCTTGAACGCGGCGAGGTTGGCCTGGTAGCGCTCGGCGTTGGCCGGGTCGGCCTTGGCCATGTCCTGCGCCATTCTTTCGGCGATCGTCACGGCATTGGCGGGCAACAACCAGAGATGCGCGTCCAGGCTGCCGGGGCGGTGGGCGTGGTCGTGTTCGTCGTGATCGTCGGCATGGACGTCGGC
>CAMPHU010000352.1 GCA_946886065.1 uncultured Massilia sp.
GTCCATGGTGCGGGTCTGGCCTGCAGCCAGGGTCGGCACGACGGCCGAAATGACTGCATGGCGCACCGAGCCGTCCGGGTGCGAGGCTTTCACGTCGATCTGCAGCGGCAGGGTGGTGCCGTCGTCGAGGCGGCCGACCAGGCCGGTGCTCTTGGCCAGGTGGCCGGGAGCAAACACCTGGCCGAAGGTCACAGGAACATTATTTTGAGCAACGGTGGTGCTGGTGTTTTCCAGGCGCACGTTGGTGATGGCGGCAGCCGTGGTGGCCGGCGAAGTCACGGCCGGGCTGACGGTGGTCGGCGAGGTGGTGCCGGTGCTGCTGCCTACCGAACGGCCGGAGTAGATGGTGCCGGCGGTGCGGACATCGCTCATGCTCGTGGTCGTCGAGGCCATGGTCGCATCCTGAGCGGCTTCGCCGCCTCCGCAGGCTACGAGGACAGCGCCGCAGATGGTGGTGGTCAGGGTGCGTGCTGCCAGGGTATGCATTTGGAATTTCATATCGAACCTTTTCAGGAGTTGCTGTGACTAACTATTTTCCGTCACGAAAGAACCTGAAGGTTACGGCAAAGCAAAACAGATTCCCAGTGGAATTCACATTTGTGCTCAATATTTCGCCCAAATACAACGCAAAATTATCCAGTTTCTAACGAATATTATTTGTGTGTAAATCGATTGCTTGACTTTTTTCTCTTGTTTATTTAATTATCCGGACGAAAAAAAGCCCGCCGGGGTCGGCGGGCTCGTTTGAGAATTGTTAAATTACTTCGCTGCGGCCACCATGTAATCGACGGCTGCCTTGACGTCGGCGTCCGAGGCGGTCTACCCGCCTTTCGGCGGCATCACGCCGGCCTTGCCCTGGAAACCCTTGATCGCATGCTCGTACAGCAGGGCGTCGCTCTGCTTGATCCGCGCGGCCCAGGCGGCCTTGTCGCCGAGCTTCGGCGCACCGGCGATGCCGGCGCCATGGCAGGCCACGCAGGCGGCGTTGTAGGTGTTCTTGCCGGCATCGGCGCTGGCGACGGTCGGCGCGGCGGGAGACGGGGCAGCTGTTGCCGGTGCGGCGGCAACAGGAGCCGCTGCGGCTTCAGGGCCAGCAGGAGCAGTTGTTGCGGCGGCGGCAGCAGTCGGTGCGGGCGTGGCCGGCTCCTTGAAGCTGGCGCCGCTCTTGTTGGCCATGAAGACGACGGCGCGCGCCACCTCGACGTTGTCGAGGTCGGGATTGCCGCCCTTGGCGGGCATGGCGCGGATGCCTTCGATCGCGTGCTTGATAAGGGTATCGTAGCCCTGGGCGATGCGTGCGCCCCAGGCGCCGTTGTCGCCGGTCTTGGGCGCGCCTGCGGCGCCGCTGTCGTGGCAGGCGGCGCACACCGCCGCGTAGACGGCGCCGCCGGCCTGTAATACTTTAGGTGCGTTGGCATCGACCAGGGTGAAGCCGGCTTCGGCCACCGGACGCACCCGGGAGGCAATGGCTTCGGCGCTCTGGCTGTCGGTGCCGGCCCCGACCAGGCGGTCGTTGGTGGCGAAGATGACCAGCAGGATGATGCCGATGACGATGACGAGGAAAAATGCCGTGACGGCGACGACGAGCTGCTTCGGCGTCCGGATCATCGATTGGTGTTCGTTGTGTGCGTCGCTCATGATTTCCTTAATGCTATTAAAAAAACCTGCCAATCTCGGCGCCTGCCGCGTTTTCCGCGCGTTGCCGTCTTCGCTTCCGTGTCCGCCATCAAGCCGCGTATGCTGCGCGCCGCGTGTGCGCTATAACGTGCTTTCTTGCAAACACTGCCAAACGGCCGATTATAGTCTCAAAGCTTGCCCGCTGTAATTAAAAATCAAGTCGTGGCGCGACGGTACTCATGGACGCGAGAAGAGAAAGACTGTATCCTTCGCACTCGCATTTCCAATGCGGCTGTAGCTCAGTGGATAGAGTATTGGCCTCCGAAGCCAAGGGTCGTGGGTTCGATCCCCGCCAGCCGCGCCATCATCTTCTCCCCCAGTTTCATCTGCGCCACGCGTGCTCGGCGCCGCGAGTGTTGTAATTGTTTTTCTGACACTTGTATGTTAGGTTGACGGCACCCCAATCCACCGGGCGCCAGGCGCCCCTTCCGTCCATGGGCCCAGCGCGCACTCCCAGTTTTCCCTCCACGCCTTCGACCACGGTCGCTACCGGCGCACCGGCCGCCTCCGCCGTGCGCACCGGCCCGATCAGCGATCGCGTCAGCCTGAATTTTTCCGTCGCCAAGGTCCTGGCGATCTTCACCGTTGTGCTGGGTCACTTTGGCGTACGTAATTTCGGCCTGTCGGTCTGGATTCCCGTCACCTTCGGCCTCTTCCTGTTTGCCTTTTCTTCTGGCTATTTCACCCGGCTGTTGTACGGCGAACACGTGAACCGCGCCACATTCTGGCGCAAGAAGCTCGAGCGGCTGGCGGTGCGCTACTGGGTGGTCCTGGCCCTGATCGCCGTGATCGTCGCCTTCAAGGGCAAGACGGTCCTGCACTGGCACAGCCTGGTGCATGCCGCCGGCATGTCCGGCGTGCTCAACTGGTTCGGCATCCGCAACTACAGCGGACTGGGCGCCGGCCTGTGGTTCTTCACCCTGCTGCTGCTGTTCTACCTGGCCTATCCCTTCCTGGCGCGCATGGCGGCCAGGAAGGCAAGGGCGCTGCTCATGCTGGCGGGCGGCTTCGTGCTCGCCGTCTACCTGCAGGACAAGGTCCAGGTCGGCCACATGCGGTGGCCGACCGCCTTCGCCTTCGTCGCCGGCGGCGTGTTCGGCGCGCAGGGCGTGCGCCTGCCGGCCTGGCTGCCCTTGCTGGCGGCGGCAGGCTTCAGCGCCGGCATGCTGCTGCTGAACAAGCTGGGCATCAAGGAATGGAACATCGCCCTGATCGCCGCCGGCAGCCTGTCCCTAGCCCTGTGGTTGGTGGTCGGCCGGATCCCGGCCTGGCCGCTGATGCGCAAGCTGGCGAAGCTGGAGAAATACCTGCTCGAGATCTTCCTGGTCCATACCTATCTGTTCGTCCGCCCGACCGGCAACTGGGGCCTGGACTTCGCCCTGACCCTGGCCCTGATCATGCTGGCCTCGATCCTGGTCGGCCGCGCCGCGGACGCCTTGTCGGCGGTCGTGTTCCGCAAAGCCGGCTGAAGCGGACCGGCGGCGGCACCGCCCCGTCGGCGCCAAAATGTTGCCTAAATTACATCAACATGTTTTGCGATAACGGAAGCACGATTGCGTTCCGGACGGACTTGGTTTTTAGAAAATGCTAATATGACATGACAACAACTGATGAGTCTTGTACAGGCCCGCCTGGCTCTGCGACATGCTGCAAATGCGGCTCTCATCAGCCTTTGCACGGTAAGGTTTACTTTCGGGAAGCTGCAAAGGCGTAAAATTTTTGTAACATTCCGCGTGTATTGTTGTTACTTTTCTACAAACTGGCGCCATTTGTTGAGCGCGCTTTAACATCCGTGCTATAGTAAAGTTAGCATAATTGCAAAATTTAATTCTCGAACGGAACCGTATAATGAAAGCAGATGAAGTCGTCGCGGTTGTAGGGCTAGGTTACGTCGGTTTGCCTCTGGCAGTAGAGTTCGGTAAAAAAGGAC
>CAMPHU010000353.1 GCA_946886065.1 uncultured Massilia sp.
CCGGTCAGCGGATCGTCGAACTGCAGCCCGCGCGCCAGCAGCTTGAGTGGCCGGTCGTAGTCGTCCTGGTCACGCCGTGCCCGTTCGATCAGCTCGGGGTAGAACGGGTCGTTGCAGATCCCCGCGCCCAGCGTGGCCATTTGCAGGCGCAGCTGATGCTTGCGCCCGGTGACCGGATGCAGCGCATAGCGCCAGAACCCGCCACGGCGCTCAAGCACCTCGATGCGCGTCTCGCTGTTGGGTTCGCCTTCGCCCTGCTTCATCAGGAAGAACGGTTCGCCGTCGACCATATGCAGCCGCTCGGTGCGCGGGAAGTCCAGATCCGGCAGCGCCGGGCAGATCGCCTCGTAGACCTTGCTGATCCTGCGGTCACGAAACAGCGCCTGATAACGGCCGCGGCTCTCGGGCGTAGTGGAGAACAGCACCAGCCCGGCGGTGAGCCGGTCGATGCGGTGGATCGGCACCAGATCGGGATTGCCGAGCTGCTTGCTCAGCCGCGCCAGTAGGGTTTCGTTGACGTATTCACCCGCCGGCATCACCGGCAGAAAGTGCGGTTTGTCCGCCACCAGCAGATGCTCGTCGAGGTGCAGCACCTGCGCGTCGAACGGGATCGGCTTCTCGGCGGGGACTTCGCGAAAGTAATGCACCTTCAATCCGACCTGATAGGGATGATCGGCCGCAAGCGGCAGTCCATCTGTGCCCAGTACGCGGCCGCGGGCGAAGCGGTCGAGCCAGGTGGCGCGGTCGATGGCCGGGAAGCGCGCACAGAGGCAGTCGAGCAGGGTCGGCCAGTCGCCCTGGGGCAGGTGCAGCGTGCTGCGGGCATCGGGAAGACTCATCGGAATATCGCATGGGCATAGGGGCTGCCGATGATACCCGAGCACGCCGCCGGACTCGTCCCGCAACCTGGGAGGCGAAAGCCATGCGGCATGATCGCTCGTCACTTTTTGAAATAATTCGAGAAACCCTCGCGCCCTCGTCCGGTCCAGACAAGAACAGCAGGCATCCGGGGCTGCGAAGGCCGCTTCCATTGCGCGTGAAGTCAGCGTTGCGTGCGAACGCCTCCGGCATACCAGCCCTCCCTTTGTCTGAAGGTCCATCAGGCCAAGCGAGGTTTCCATGGCAATGACAGTCGGCGACTACGTAATCGAACGCCTCTACCAGTGGGGCGTGCGGCGCATCTATGGCTATCCCGGCGATGGGATCAACGGGGTCTTCGGCGCGCTCAATCGCGCCAACGGGAAGATCCGTTTCATCCAGGCGCGACACGAGGAGATGGCCGCCTTCATGGCCTCGGCCGACGCCAAATTCAACGGCGGCCTCGGCGTCTGCATCGCCACCTCCGGCCCCGGTGCGGCGCACCTGATCACCGGTCTCTACGATGCGCGTCTGGACCACATGCCGGTGCTCGCCATCACCGGGCAGAAATCACGCACCGCGCTGGGCAGCCATTATCAGCAGGAGATCGACCTGCCTGCGTTATTCAAGGACGTGTCCGGCGCGTTCGTCGAACAAGCCAGCGCACCCGCCCAGGTCAGGCATCTGATCGACCGGGCAATTCGCACCGCGGTCGGCGAACGCAAGGTGGCGACGCTGATCCTGCCCAGCGACATTCAGGAAGCCGAATACAGCGAACCGCCCCGCTCGCACGGCGCGGTGCATTCCGGCATCGGCTATACGCGGCCGAAAGTGTTGCCCTATGAGGCCGACCTGCAGCGCGCCGCCGAGGTGCTCAATGCCGGTGAGAAGGTAGCCATTCTGGTGGGCGCCGGCGCGCTCAATGCCACCGATGAAGTGATCGCCGTGGCCGAAAAACTCGGCGCGGGCGTCGCCAAGGCGCTGCTGGGCAAGGCCGCGGTGCCCGACGACCTGTCCTGGGTCACCGGCTCCATCGGCCTGCTCGGCACCGAGCCGAGCTACAAGCTGATGACCGAGTGCGACACCCTGCTGATGATCGGCTCGGGCTTTCCCTATTCCGAATTCCTGCCCGAGGAAGGCCAGGCGCGCGGCGTGCAGATCGACCTCAAGGCCGACATGCTGAGCATCCGCTACCCGATGGAAGTGAACCTGCAAGGCGACTCGGCCGAAACCCTGCGCGCGCTACTGCCACTGCTCGAGGAAAAGACCGAGCGCAAGTGGCGCAAAAGCGTCGAGCAATGGCGCATGGACTGGGAGGAACTGCTGGAAAAACGCGCTCTGGTCGAGGCCAACCCGATCAACCCGCAGCGCGTCGCGTTCGAGCTGTCGCCGCGCCTGCCGGACCACTCCATCGTCACCAGTGATTCGGGCTCCTGCGCCAACTGGTACGCCCGCGACGTGAAGATGCGCCGCGGCATGATGGGCTCGCTGTCCGGAGGTCTGGCCTCGATGGGCGCAGCCGTGCCTTATGCCATCGCCGCCAAGTTCTCCCACCCGGAACGCCCGGTCGTGGCCATGGTGGGCGATGGCGCGATGCAGATGAACAACATGGCCGAGCTGATCACCGTCGCTAAATACTGGAAGGAGTGGCAGAACCCGCAGTGGATCTGCTGCGTGTTCAACAACGAGGACCTCAACCAGGTCACCTGGGAGCAGCGGGTAATGGAGGGCGATCCGAAATTCGCGGCCTCGCAGGATATTCCCGACGTGCCCTACCACCGCTTCGCCGAGTCCATCGGGCTGAAAGGCATCTACGTCGACCGTGAAGATCAGGTCGCAGCTGCCTGGGACGAGGCGTTCGCCGCAGACCGGCCGGTGGTGCTCGAATTCAAGACCGACCCGGACGTGCCGCCGCTGCCGCCGCACATCAAGCTGGAGCAGGCCAAGGCCTATGCCTCGGCGCTGCTGCATGGCGACCCGGACCAGGGTGGGATCATCAGGCAATCGGCCAAGCAGGTGCTGAGCAAGGTTCTGCCGGGGCACAAGGATAAGCAATGACCGCGCGGCCTGACGCCGCCATCCGCGCGCTGCGGGTGGCGGCCTACCGCGTGCCGACCGACGCGCCGGAGGCGGACGGCACCTTCGCCTGGGACGCCACAACGCTGGTGCTGGTCGAACTGGACGCCGGCGGCCTGACGGGGCTCGGCTATACCTACGCCGATGCCTCGCTGGTGCGGCTGATCGACGGGCATTTGCGCGACTTGCTCGAAGGCGCGGACGCGCTCGCCATGGTCTCGCTGCGCATGCGCCCGGAATGGTTCAAGGCGCGCTCGCAGCTCGGCTACGGCTTCGACTGGCCGCTCGACTGGCAGGACATGTGGCGCTACTACGCGGAAGTCGAGCAGGCGCTGAAGATCGCCGGCCCGGTGCGCTATCCCTGGGGCCCGAAGCGGCCGCGTTACCCCTACCGCCAGCATGAGGTGAACGCCTCCGGCCTGGCGCTGGCCAAGGCCTGCGAAGCCATGGGCGTGGCTTGGTCACCCACGCCGCTGGCGACCCTCTCTGCGCCGCGCGACAATGCGCCGCCCTGCGTCTACCGCGGTTTCTGCGTCACCGGCTGCTCGACCAACGCCAAGCAGAGCGTGCTGAACACCTGGATCCCGCGAGCGCTGGATGCCGGTGCCGAAATTCGCGACCTGGCCATGGTCGG
>CAMPHU010000354.1 GCA_946886065.1 uncultured Massilia sp.
GGTCGGCGTGGACGGGCTTGCTGGTCATGGCGCGGTGCTTTCGAACAGGGTGGAATAAGAGCGGCGCAGCAGGTTGCGGTCGAACTTGCCGTTGGGGTTGCGCGGGAAGGGCTCGCGGCGCAGGTCGATATGGGCCGGCACCATGTAGGCCGGCAGGCGGCGCTGGCATTCCTTCAGCAGCGAGGCCGGCGTCACGTCGGGATCGCGCGCCACCGCCAGCAGCACGATGGCCTGGCCCAGCGCCGGATGCGGCACGCCGAAGGCCGCCGCTTCCAGCACCAGGCCGGACGCATGCGCCGCTTCCTCGACTTCGCTCGGGCTGATGCGGTAGCCGGAAACCTTGATCATGTCGTCGCTGCGGCCGACGAAGTACAGGAAGCCTTCCTCGTCCATGCGCACGGTGTCGCCCGACCACACCGCCATCTCGACCAGCGGCAGGGCCGGATTGCGGCCGGGGGCCGGGCGGAAGCGCTCGGCGGTCTTGGCCGGGTCGTTCCAGTAGCCCAGCGAGACCAGGGCGCCGCGGTGCACCAGCTCGCCCGGCTCGTTGGGCGCGCAGGGCGAGCCGTCCGGGCGCACCACCATCACCTCGGCGTTCGGGATCGCGCGCCCCATCGAGTCGGGACGGCGGTCGAGTTCCGCGGGCGGCAGGTAGGTCGAGCGGAAGGCCTCGGTCAGGCCGTACATCAGGAACAGCTGCGCCGACGGCAGCGCCGCGCGCAGGGCCTGCACGGTGGGCACCGGCATGGCGCCGCCGGAATTGGTCAGGTAGCGCAGGCTGCAATCGCGCGGCCAGTCGAGGGCGGACAGCTGGATCCACAGCGGCGGCACCGCGGCCAGGCCGGTGATGCCTTCCTCGAGCACCGCCTTCAGGATGTCCTTGGGGAACAGGTAGTTCATCAGGACCGCCGTGGCCCCGGTGAGGAAGGCCGTGGTCAGCTGGCTCAGGCCGTAGTCGAAGCTGAGCGGCAGCACCGCCAGGATGCGGTCTTGCGCGGTGTTCCCGAGGTAGCCCGCGACGCTGCGCGCACCGGCCACCATGTTCCGGTGCGACAGCACCACGCCCTTGGGCTTGCCGGTGCTGCCCGAGGTGTACAGGATGGCGGCCATGTCGGCGTCGATCACGCGCCGCGCGGCCAGCCGGCCGGCGGCGGGCGCTTCCTGGGCCGCATCCCAGAGCGCTGCCGCGGCGCCCTGCGGCAGCTTGTCGCCGGTGACGAAGACCGTGCGCAGGTCCGGGCAGGCGTCCAGGACGCCGTCCAGCTGGGCCAGGCGCTCGGGGGAGGTGAGCAGCACGCGCACGTTGCAGTCGGCCAGGATATAGGCCACCTGCTCGGCCTTGAGCAACGGGTTGACCGGCACGAACACCGCGCCGGCGGCGGCCGCGCCGAACATCGCGGCCACGTTCTCGATGCGCTTTTCCAGGTAGACCGCGACCCGCTCGCCGCGCTGCACGCCGGCCGCCAGCAGCGCGCCGGCCGCCCGCTCGACCGCCATGGCCAGGCCTGCGTAGTCGAGGCGGCGCGCGCCGTACACCAGCGCTTCGGCGCCGGGAGTGCGGCGCGCGGAGTCGAAAATGAAGTCGTGGATGAGGTCAGGCATGGTTTCTCTCGAGGGCGCCGGCCAGGTCGGATGCATCGGCTACGTCGGGCGCAATCTTATCAGTTTGCGCGCCGTCCCAGTCTGGAAGCCCTCCCCTAAACGCCGATTCGTGGCAAAAATTGCACGACACGGGCTATACTCGTTCCATGCCGTCCGCCTCTCTTCCCATGCGCCCCCGGGTTCCCATCGCACCGATCCTGTCGGCCTCCTCGTTCCGACGGGCGGGCCGTGGCGAACGCCTGCCGTCGGTGCTGGACGCCGGCAGCGCGCGCTTCGTCACCAGCGGACGGGTGGCGATCGCGCTGGCGCTGCGCGAGATGCAGGCCGGCCCCGGCGACACCGTGCTGGTGCCGGCCTGGCACAGCCCCTCGATGGTGCCGCCGGTGCTGTGGCGCGGCGCCACGCCCGTGTTCTACCGCGTGGGACCATGCGGCGAAGCAGACCTGGCCGACATCGAGGCCAAGGCGGAAAACGCAAAAGTCCTGATGGTCACCCACTTCTTCGGCTTCCACCAGGACCTGGCCGCGCTGCGCGCCCTGTGCGACCGCCACGGCATGGGGCTGCTGGAAGACTGCGCCCACGCCTTCATCGGCGAGCACGGCGGCCGCCCGATCGGCGCCTGGGGCGACTACGCGGTCGCCAGCAGCATGAAGTTCTTCCCGATCTACGAAGGCGGCGTGCTGGTCTCCAGCCGCCATGCGCTCGACGGCGTGGCGCTGCGCTCGGCGGGAGCGGCCTTCGAGGCCAAGATCGCCCTGAATTCGCTCGAACGCGGCTTCGACTACGGCCGCCTGCCGGCCGTGCGCGCCGCGCTGTGGCTGCCGATGGCGCTGAAAAGCGCGCTCTGGCGCCTGCGCGCGGGCAAGCCGGCTCCGGCATTGGCCCCATCCTCGTCGGACAGCAGCTTCGACTTCGACCCGGGCTGGGTCGACAAGCGCTCTTCGCTGTTCGCGCGCGCCATGCTGCGCCTCGCCTCCCCAAGCCGCATCGCGGCGCTGCGGCGCGCCAACTGGCTGCGCCTGCACCAGGCGCTGCGCGGCCTTCCAGGCATGCAGCCCATGTTCGACACCTTGCCCGATGGCGTCTGCCCCTGGGTCTATCCGCTGCTGGCCGATGATGCTCCCCGGCTGTCGGCGCGCCTGAGCGCCGCCGGAGTGCCGGTCGTCGGTTTCGGCCGCCCGCTGTGGCCGGGCGTGGACGCCGGTGTCTGTCCGAACGCCGCGCGCCTGTCGGCCAGCGTGCTGTCCCTGCCCTGCCACCAGGAATTGCGCGAGCAGGAACTGGACTGGATGATCGCCACCGTCACGAAGGCGCTGCAGGCATGAAGTGGCATCTGGTTCCCGCACGCCGCTTTGCCGGGCATGCCGCGCGCTGGCAGGCCCTGCACGCCCTGGGCCCGGCTTCCTGCCTGCTGGCGTTCGACTTCGTCGCGCCCCTGGTCGAGCAGTTCGCCGACGGCGCGGAATTGCTGGCCTGGTGCGAGCGCGGCGGCGAGACGGTCGCGATGGCCGTGGTCAAGCCCGGCGGGCGCGGTTCCTGGAGCAGCTTCCAGCCGGCCCAGGCCCCGCTCGGCCTGTGGCTGCAGCGCCCCGGCGAAGACCTGGAGCGGCTGCTGGGCAGCCTGCTGCGCGCCCTGCCGGGATTCCCGCTGATCTTCGGCCTGACCCAGATGGACCCGATGCTCGCGCCGCGGCCCCAGGACGGCCCCTGCCTGCACACCCTGGACTACATCGACACCGCCCGCGTCACCCTGGCGGGCGGCTTCGAGGCCTACTGGAACGCGCGCGGCAAGAACCTGCGCGCCAACCTCAAGAAACAGCGCGCCCGCCTCGAGCGCGAGGGAACAAGCACCCGCATGGACATCCTGCGCCTGCCGGCCGACATGGCGCAAGCCGTGCATGATTACGGCCGCCTGGAAAGCTCGGGCTGGAAGGGGTCGGAAGGCACCGCTGTGCATGCGGAC
>CAMPHU010000355.1 GCA_946886065.1 uncultured Massilia sp.
CGCAGCCCCTGGATCGTGACCCGCGGCGGCATCGGCGTCAACGTGCCGGCGCCCGAGCCGGACAGCGGCCTGATGCTCAACGTGAACATGAAGGCGCTCAACATCGACCAGTGGATCGCGGCCGGGCGCGCGATCGCCGGCGAGGACGGGCCGGCGGGCGGCACGCCGGGCGCGGGCGGCGGCGTGGCGCAGTACGTGTTGCCTTCGGTTATGAGCGGCAGGGTGGGCGAGGTGACGCTCGGCGAGCGCAAGCTGGCCGACGTGGTGGCCGGCGTGACCCACCAGCGCGACACCTGGCAGGCCAGCATCCATTCGCGCCAGGCGGTCGGCTACGTGACCTGGGCCGACGCCTCCAGCGGCGTGGGCAAGGTGACCGCGCGCCTGGCTTCGCTCGTGATTCCCCCGTCGGCCGAGGCCGAGGTCAAGGACCTGCTCGAATCGAACCGGGGCGCCGGCGCCACCATTCCTTCGCTCGACATCGTGGCCGAGCATTTCGAGCTGTTCGACAAGCGCATGGGCCGCCTGGAACTGCACGCCAGCAACGTGCAAGCCCTGGCCGGGCGCGAATGGCGCATCGACCGCCTGGCGCTGGACAATCCGGACGGCCAGCTGAAGGCCGCCGGCCGCTGGCTGACCAAGGACGGCAAGAGCAACACCAGCCTCAATTTCTCGCTCAACATCGATGACGCCGGGCGCCTGCTGGACCGCCTGGGCTTCCCGGAAACCCTGCGCCGTGGCAAGGGCAAGATGTCGGGCGACATTTCCTGGGCCGGGCTGCCGTACGCGATGGACATCCCCAGCCTGTCGGGCCAGATCGAGATGAATGTCGAGTCCGGCCAGTTCCTGAAGCAGGACCCGGGCGCGGCCAAGCTGCTGGGCGTGCTCAGCCTGCAGGCCTTGCCGCGCCTGCTCAAGCTCGATTTCCACGACGTGTTCTCGGAGGGCCTGGCCTTCGACGGCATCAGCGCCAACGCCATGATCCAGCGCGGCGTGCTGCGCACCGACAACCTCAAGATGCATGGCGTGGCCGCCACCGTGCTGATGGACGGCACGGCCGACATCGCCAACGAATCGACCAACCTGCGCGTGGTGGTGATCCCGGAATTCAACCTCGGGACCGGCCCGCTGGTCTACGGCCTGGCGGTGAACCCGGTGATCGGCCTGGGCGGCTTCCTGGCCCAGCTGTTCCTGCGCGCGCCGGTGATGAAGGCGCTCACCTACCAGATGCAGATCACGGGGCCGTGGAAGTCCCCGACCATTACCAAGCTCGAGAACCCGCCGCCCGCCGCGGCCGCGGCAGCGGCCGCCGCGCGCGCCAATGCGAAGAAGGAGTGACGAATGACGATTGTTGCCGCAGTACAGATGGTGTCAACCCCGCAGGTCAGCGACAACCTGGCCACCGTGCGCCGCCTGGTGGGCGAGGCCGCCGCCAGGGGCGCCGGCCTGGTGGCCTTGCCCGAATACTGGCCGATCATGGGCATGAGCGACGCCGACAAGGTGGCGCATGCCGAGCAGCCGGGCAACGGCCCGATCCAGGATTGCATGGCGGGGCTGGCGCGCGAGCACGGCGTCTGGCTGATCGGCGGCACCCTGCCGCTGGTGTCGCAGGAGGACGGCAAGGTGCTCAACACCACCCTGGTCTACGATCCGCAGGGGCGGGCGGTGAGCCGCTACGACAAGATCCACCTGTTCGGCTTCAACAAGGGCAGCGAATCCTACGACGAGGCGCGCACCATCGTGCCGGGCGAAACCATCGGCGGCTTCGAGGCGCCATTCGGCCGGGTCGGCCTGTCGATCTGCTACGACCTGCGCTTCCCGGAACTGTTCCGCGCGATGGGCGAATGCGCCCTGATCGTGGTGCCGGCCGCCTTCACCCACACCACCGGCCGCGCGCACTGGGAAGTGCTGCTGCGCGCGCGCGCCATCGAGAACCAGTGCTATGTGCTGGCGGCGGCCCAGGGCGGCCTGCACGAGAACGGCCGCCGTACCTTCGGCCACAGCATGCTGATCGATCCGTGGGGCGAAGTGAAGTCGGTATTGCCTGAAGGCGAGGGCGTGGTCAGCGGCGAGCTGGATCCGGCTTTCCTGGCCGGGGTGCGCGAAAGCCTGCCGGCCTTGCGGCACAGGAAGATGTAGGCAAGTCCCGACCGCACAAGCCAGGGGCCGCTCGCGGCCCTTTTTTCATGGGCCTGCGCAATGACTGGCGCCCGGGCCCATGTCATCCTTGACCTGTTTCCACGTGGACCGCCGCAACTAGCTGCTTGCCTGTCCATGGCCAGGGGCATTGCCTACCTGCCGGCCGCAGCCGTTTCTCCTGTCCTGTACGAAGCGGTGGGATATGGCACAATGCCCATTCCACAAGAGAGACCGAACGCAAAATGACTCCATTCGAACCGAACCTTTCCTCCATCGCCGTCGCGCGCGATGTGCTGTTGACGCCTTTCGGCCTCGACGAGGGCAAGCTGCTGGGCGCGCTGGGTACGATGTTCACGCACAAGGTCGATTACGCCGACCTGTATTTCCAGTTCACCAAGAGCGAGGGCTGGAGCCTGGAAGAGGGCATCGTCAAGACCGGCAGCTTCTCGATCGACCAGGGTGTCGGCGTGCGCGCCATCTCGGGCGACAAGACCGCCTTTTCCTATTCCGACGAGATTTCCGAGCGCGCGCTGCTGGACGCGGCGAGCGCCACCCGCACCATCGCGCGCGCCGGCGCCGGCCGCGTCAAGATCGCGGGCAGCACGCGCCCGACCGGCGGCCGTTCGCTCTACCTGCCGCATGACCCGCTGGCCTCCCTCGACGCCACCGAGAAGGTGCGCCTGCTCGAGCGCGTCGAGAAGATGGCGCGCGCCAAGGACCCGCGCGTGGTCCAGGTGATGGCCGGCCTGGCCGCCGAATACGACGTGGTGCTGGTGGTGCGCAGCGACGGCGTGCTGGCCGCCGACATCCGTCCGCTGGTGCGCGTGTCGCTGACCGTGATCGCGGAGCAGAACGGGCGCCGCGAAGTCGGTTCCTCGGGCGGCGGCGGCCGCTACGACTACGGCTACTTCACCGACGAGATCCTCGACTTCTACGCCACCGAGGCGGTCAAGTCGGCCTGCGTCAACCTGGAGGCGCGTCCGGCCCCCGCCGGCCCGATGACCATCGTGCTGGGACCGGGCTGGCCCGGCGTGCTGCTGCACGAGGCAGTCGGCCACGGCCTGGAAGGCGACTTCAACCGCAAGGGCTCGTCCTCCTACGCCGGCATGATCGGCCAGCGCGTGGCGGCCAAGGGCGTCACCGTGGTCGACGACGGCACCATCAAGGACCGCCGCGGCTCGCTCAACATGGACGACGAAGGCAACCCGACCCAGTGCACCACCCTGATCGAGGATGGCATCCTGAAGGGCTATATCCAGGACACCATGAACGCGCGCCTGATGAAGATGCCGATCACCGGCAACGCGCGCCGCGAATCCTTCGCCCACCTGCCGATGCCGCGCATGACCAACACCTACATGCTGGCCGGC
>CAMPHU010000356.1 GCA_946886065.1 uncultured Massilia sp.
GATGTGGGTGGATTTCCCGGCGCCGTCGATGCCTTCGAAACTGATGAACTTTCCGCGCAACGTACTACCTTCGCTCATCGGGTGATCTTTCGCTGGTACTGATTGACCGCGCGGTTGTGGTCCGGCAGGTTGTCCGAGAACTGGCTGGTGCCGTCGCCGCGCGAGACGAAATACAGCGCCGGCGTTTTTTCCGGCGCCAGCGCCGCGTTCAGCGACTGGATGCCCGGCAGCGCGATCGGCGTCGGCGGCAGGCCGCCGCGCGTATAGGTATTGTAAGGCGTGTCGGTTTCCAGGTCCTTCTTGCGGATCTGGCCGTCGAAGCGCTCGCCCATGCCGTAGATCACGGTCGGATCGGTCTGCAGCAGCATGCCGGTGCGCAGGCGGTTCACGAACACGCCAGCGATCATCCCGCGCTCGCTCTTCTGGCCGGTTTCCTTCTCCACGATCGAAGCCATGATCAGGGCCTCGTAGGGCGTCTTGTAGGGCAGGTTCGGGTCGCGCTTTTCCCAGGCCGTCTTCAGGTGGCTCAGCATGGCCTGGTGGGCCTTCTTGTAGATCTCGAGCTCGGACGAGCCTTTCGCGAACAAATAGGTGTCCGGGAAGAACAGGCCTTCCGGATCCTTGTACTCGGTGGAGATCTTGGCCATCAGTTCCTGGTCCGAGAGCTTGACGGTGTCGTGCTTCAGGCGGTCGTGGGCCGCCAGCGCCTGGCGCATCTGGCGGAAACTCCAGCCTTCGATGATGGTGATCGCTTCCTGCGCGAATTCGCCGCGCACCAGTTGCGACAGCAGCTGGCGCGCCGAGGTATTCGGCTTCAGCTCATAGCTGCCGGCCTTGATCTTGCCGGCCTGGCCGGTCACGCGCGCCAGCAGGGCGAACAGGTAGCGGTTGAGCGGAACGCCCGCGCCGGCGATCTGCTGCGCGGCTGCGGCGGCGCCGCTGCCCGGGTTGACCGTGAATTCGAGCGCCGGTCCCGCCGTGGTCAGGGGCTGCTTGGCCCACCAGGAGAAACTGCCGACCGCGGCGATCGCCACGATGACGCCGGCGACAAGGAGTTTTTTAATCAGTGCCATGGGGTTTTGCTTGGTATTGCGCCGTGTCCGGCGCGATTTTCTCGACATCTTTATAATGGGCCCGTAATGATAAAGCCTAATTGCAAGATCATATTCGATTTATGAGTCACTGGACTGAACAACTTACTGCGCTCGGCGCCCGATTTCACGTCGACGAGGCGCACCACGTCGAGGATTTCGGCCGTGTATTGACGCCCGCCGACCTTGCCGCCGGCTTCGCCGCCCCCGTCACCGACCTCGGTCTGATCGCCGTGGCCGGCGAGGACGCCGCCACTTTCCTGCACGGCCAGCTCACCAACGACGTCGAGCACCTGGGCCAGGACGAGGCGCGCCTGGCCGGCTATTGCACGCCCAAGGGCCGCCTGCAGGCCACCTTCCTGATGTGGCGCGACCATGACGCGGTCTACCTGCAGCTGCCGCGCGCGATCCAGCCGCCGCTGCAGAAGCGCCTCGGCATGTTCGTCCTGCGCGCCAAGGCCAAGCTGCGCGACGCCACCGACGAAGCCCCGTTCCAGGCGGTACTCGGCCTGGGCGGCGCCAATGCCGAAGCGGCGCTGCGCCGCTGCGTGCCCGCCCTGCCGCCGGCGCCCATGACCAAGGTGAGCGGCGAAGCGGGCACCGTGATTCGCCTGCACGACGCTTTCGGCGCGCCGCGCTACCTGTGGCTGACCACGGCCGGCGCGGGCGTCGCCGCCCTGAACGCGTTCAAGGACGAACTGGCGCTGGGCGGTAGCCAGGCCTGGCAGCTGGCCGCCATCCACGCCGGCTCGCCCCAGGTGACCGCCGCCACGCAGGAACAGTTCGTACCGCAGATGGTCAACTTCGAGCTGCTGGGCGGCGTCAATTTCAAGAAAGGCTGCTACCCGGGCCAGGAGATCGTCGCACGCACCAAGTATCTTGGCAAGATCAAGCGCCGCGCGGCCCTGGCCAGCGTGGAGAACGCGGCGGTCCGTCCCGGCGACGAGGTGTTCTCGGCCGCCGATCCGGACCAGCCCTGCGGCATGGTGGTCAACGCGGCCCCGAACGGCGGCGGCGGCGCCGATGTGCTGGTCGAGATCAAGCTGGCCGCGCTGGACGGGGACGTGCGCCTGGGCTCGGGCGCCGGCCCGCGCCTGGCCTTCGCGCCGCTGCCCTACAGCCTCGACGCCGTCGACGACTGACGATGGCCGACCTGTACGTCTACTACAAGGTGCGCGAACACGACGCCGCCCGCCTCGCCCCGCTGGTGCGGGCGATGCAACAGCGCCTCGCCGACGGCGAAGGCGTGCAAGTGCAGCTCAAGCGCCGTCCCGGAGCGAAGGACGGCCTGCAAACCTGGATGGAAGTCTATCCCGGAGTCGGCGACGGTTTCGCCGCGGCGCTGGAACGCGCCGCGGAGGCCGCCGGCCTGCACGCCATCATCGACGGCCCGCGCCGGGCGGAAGTATTCACGGATCTAGCGCCATGTGCTTGATAGTCTTTGCCTGGCACGTCGTTCCCGGCGTGCCGGTGATCGCGGCGGCCAACCGCGACGAATTCTACGATCGCCCGGCCACGCCGGCCGCGCCCTGGCCCGAGCACCCTCACGTGATCGCGGGCCGCGACCTGCAGGGCGGCGGCAGCTGGATGGGCGTCTCGATGGCGGGCGCCAGGGGCCCGCGCTTCGCCGCCCTCACCAACATCCGCGCGCCCGGAGAACGGCGCGAGAACGCGCCCACGCGCGGCGCCCTGGTGGCGGACTTCCTGAAGGACGAGATCGACGCGGCCGACTACGTCGCGCGCATCGCGGCCCGCGCGGACGACTACAACGGCTACAACCTGGTGCTGGGCGACCACGAAAGCCTGTACTGGTACTCGAACCGCGGCCACGCCGACCCGCGCAACGGCCAGCCGCTCGAACCGGGCCGCATCTACGGCATCTCCAACGGCCTGCTCGATGCGCCCTGGCCCAAGGTGCTGCGCACCAAGGCGCAATTCGCCAGCCTGCTGTGCCAGGGCGCCCCCGAAGACGCCTATTTCGAAATGTTGGCCGACACCACCCGCGCGCCCGACCTGCGCCTGCCGGAGACCGGCGTGCCGATCGAGGTGGAGCGCATGCTCTCGCCGGTGTGCATCGAATCCGAAGGCTACGGCACCCGCACCTCGACCGTCGTCAAGCTGTATCGCGACGCGCCGCCGGAACTGCACGAGCGCGTGGTCCAGCCTCAGTCGCGCGAGCTTGCCTAGCGTCCCGCCGACCGGCTTTCTCCGACCAGGCCGCGAAACGGACGCTAGCGCGCCACGGCGCCGGCGATCCGCTGCAGCAGCCTGCCCACCTTCACCACGCCGTCCTCGTCGTTGTACATGCCGGCGCTAAGGGCCACCACCAGGTCCAGCCCCGGCACCAGGAACAGCCGCTGCCCGCCATTGCCGAAGGCGGCCGCCCAGGGCTGCTCGGCGCCGAGC
>CAMPHU010000357.1 GCA_946886065.1 uncultured Massilia sp.
TTCAGGTCCATGTGCCGCGAGGTGTGGGGGTTCGAGTCCCTCCGTGGGCACCAAAAGCTACCTTGTTGTAAGCAGTAAGAGTTGATGCAGTATCAGTGCCCACGTGGCGGAATTGGTAGACGCGCATGGTTCAGGTCCATGTGCCGCGAGGTGTGGGGGTTCGAGTCCCTCCGTGGGCACCAAACTCTACCGGATTGAACGTTTTTGTTCCGCAAAACGCCGTAGCCTTTCTCAGAGGGTTACGGCGTTTTGCGTTTACCTCCCCCTCCTGCTCAATGCGCCGCCAGGTCGTCCAGGATCGGGCAGTCCGAACGGGCATCGCCGTGGCAGGACGCGGCCAGCGACTCCAGTGTGCGGCGCATCGCTTCCATTTCCGCGATCTTGCGGTTCAGCTCCTCGATATGGGTCCGGGCCAGCGCGCGCACGTCGGCGCTGGCGCGGTCCTTGTCCTGCCACAGCGCCAGCAGGTCGCGGATCTGGTCCAGCGAAAAACCCAGCGCGCGGCCGCGGTGGACGAACTGCAGCACGCGCACGTCCTGGCCGGTGTAGACGCGGTAGCCCGCATCGGTGCGGCGCGCCGCCCCGATCAGGCCGATCGATTCATAGTGGCGGATCATCTTGGCCGACACGCCGGAGGCGCGTGCGGCCTCGCCGATATTGAAAACCGGCGACGAAGACTGGCAATGGCTCATGAGGCTCTCCTGTTGTATCTGGGCGAAGCATACACCTTCCCATCATGGGAAGGTCAAGCCTTTGCTTGACTTGCCGCATGGTACGGTTAAGCTGAGGGGACCATGATCTCCTACCGGATTGCCGCCGCCCTCGCGGCGCTCGCCCTGTCCGCGCAAGCGGTGCTTGCCGCGCCCGCGCCCTATTACCAATGGCGTAGCAAACTCAACGGCGCCCTCGCCTGTTCCCAGACGCCGCTCGGCGAAGGCTGGGTCAAGGCAAGCGGTCCGTACCGGGACGCGCATTGCGAAAAACCTATTGTTGCTAAATAATGCAGTGAGTAATGCCCACAACGCGCAGCGCTTCCGTCACGACTCATTTACTGAGCATTCACTGAGGAGACACTATGTTTACCAGCCCGGAACAGTTTGCCAACGCCACCAAGACCCTGTTCGATCTCCAGATGCAGACCTTTAACGCCCTGGCCAGCAAGACGGTCAAGGGCGTGGAACAGGTGGTGGCGCTGAACGTGAATGCCGCCAGGGAATCGGTGGCGGGTACGCTGGAAGCCGGCCGCAGCATGGCCCAGGCCACCGATCCGAAGGCGGCGGTGCAGGCCCTGGCCGCGCGCATGCAGCCGGGCATGGCCAATGCCGGCGAGTACCGCGCCCAGCTCAAGGCCATCATCGACGAGATGCACGACGAATTCCGCCACGCGGCGGACTCGCACGTTGCCGAGGCGAAGAGCACGCTGTCGGCGCTGATCTATGACCTGACGCAGAACGTCAAGCCGGGCTCGGAAAACGCGGTCGAGATCATGAAGGCCGCGATCGACAATGCCTTCAAGGGCTACGAGCAGGTGACCCAGGCCACGCGCCAGGCGGTGCAGTCCGTCGAAGCCCAGTTCGAACGCGCCAGTTCGATGGTGCAACCGGGCATGAACCAGGCCGCCGGCGAAGCCAAGGCGGGCCAGGCGCCTGGCTGATGAAATAAGATTTCACCGGGCGGCCCTCGGTGAAATCTTCTTTCACTCGATGTGCTCGGTGCCGAGCAACTCTTCCAGCCGCGACAGCGAAGCATCGTCCTTGATGACCGAGCGCAGCCACGCATGGAGCGGCTGCTCGCCCCAGCGTGCGGCCTTCTCCGCCAGGTAAGCCACCGGGCTGTGCGGCTCGGTGCGGCGGAAGAACTCGGCCACCTGGCGCAGCTGGGCCAGCGCCTGCTCCCGGTGCTGCAAGGGCCCGTCGGCCACCAGCACCGGCGCCGCGCTCCGCACCAGGGCCGTTCCCGCGGGCGCCGCCATCTCCTGGCCCTGGCGCGGCACGGCCGTCCTTGCCGATGCCGGCGTGACGAAGTCCTTCACATCGCCCAGCACCGCGCGCGCCACGCTGAAGCTCGGCCCGTCCGTCCCGAGGCGTTCGTCGAGGATCCGTTCCAGCGCGCCCAGCGCGGCGATGCAGGCTTCGGCATCCCGGGCCAGCGTTTCGTGGAAGGCGGCCGGGGTGCGCGCGCGCGCCGTTTCCAGCTGGGCGGCCGCCTCGCCCTCGCGCCCATGGGCGGCTTCCCACTGCAGCAAGGTTGCGCCGCCCTCCAGCACCGGCACGCCTTTCGCCAATGGCGAGATACGCGCCGCCAGCCAGGCCAGGCTGCCGATGCGGCGCTCGAAGCCATCCTCGTCGGCGCGCGGATGCAGGCCGTCCCAGTAGCGTTCGCACAGGGCCGCCACCAGGCGCAGGCCGTCGGCCAGGCCGCGCAGGCCATCGGTCCTGGCGCTGGCCTCGGCCAGCCAGACGGCCAATTGCAAATCCTTGCTGCGCGCCTCGATCAGCAGCGCGCAGCGCTTGCCGACGAACTTCCAGTCCGCTTCCTTGAGCGCCGTGACCCAGGCGCCCTGCTCCAGCGACGGGTCGTCGGCGAGGCGGGCGCGCGCGATCTCGTCGACTTCGGGCGAGAACGCCAGGTCTTCGCCGCAGGGATCATTCGGCGCGATCGGCGCCAGCAGCGCATCGATGTTCAGCATGGGGCCTCCTTATGCCTGTTCGACCGTGTACTTGAACCTGCCCGCTTTGGTCGCGCTCACCTTGACCCGCGCGATGCCGCCGCCTTCGGCCATGCGCGCCAGCACGCTGTCCGCGATCTCGGGCAGCAGGGTGCCGTTCAAGACCTTGTCGACGTTGCGCGCGCCGGAATCGACCTCGGTGCAGCGGCTCAGCACCGCGTTCACCAGCGCGTCGTCGTAGTCGAACCTGGCGCGGTGGTTGTCCATGACGCGGCCGGCGATGCGGTCCAGCTTGAGGCGGATGATGTTGGACAGCACCTCGTCGCGGATCGGATAGAAGGGCACCACGCTCAGGCGCCCGAGGAAGGCCGGCTTGAAATGCTTCATCAGGGCCGGCCGCAGCAGTTCGGACAGCTGCTCCGGCGTGGGCAGCTCGGCGGCGGGCTTGTTCAGGCAGGCCTGCATCAGCTGGCCCGAGCCGACGTTCGAGGTCAGGATGATGATGGTGTTGCGGAAGTCGATCTGGCGCCCTTCGGCATCGTCCATCACGCCCTTGTCGAAGACCTGGAAGAACAGCTCCAGCACGTCCGGGTGCGCCTTCTCGGCTTCGTCCAGCAGCACCACGCTGTAGGGATTGCGCCGCACCGCCTCGGTCAGCACGCCGCCTTCGCCATAGCCGACATAGCCCGGCGGCGAGCCTTTCAGGCCGGAGACGCTGTGCGCTTCCTGGTACTCGCTCATGTTGATGGTGACCAGCTTGCGCTCGCCGCCGTAGAGGATGTCGGCCAGCGCCAGCGCGGTCTCGGTCTT
>CAMPHU010000358.1 GCA_946886065.1 uncultured Massilia sp.
GTCTGGGGCTGGCAATCCGAATCGCAGTTCCTGGCTTCGCGCGGCTATGCGGTGCTGGAGCCGGAGTTCCGCGGCAGCCGCGGCTACGGCCAGGCGCACTACCGGGCCGGCTGGAAGCAATGGGGCCTGGCGATGCAGAACGATATCGCCGACGGCGTGCGCTGGGCGGCGGAACAGGGCACGGTCGACCCGAAGCGCGTGTGCATCGCGGGCGCCAGCTACGGCGGCTACGCTACCCTGATGGGCCTGGTGCGCGATCCCGACCTGTACCAATGCGGCATCAACTGGGTGGGCGTCACCGACATCAACCTGATGTACGACGGCCACTGGAGTTTCGACTCCGACCTGGGCGACGACTGGAAGAAGTACGGGATGCCGGTGCTGGTCGGTGACCAGGTCAAGGACGCGGCCCAGCTCAAGGCCACGTCGCCGATCGAGCAGGCGTCCCGCATCACTCGGCCGCTCCTGCTTGCTTATGGCGGCGTGGACCGCCGCGTGCCCATGTACCACGGCACCAAGTTCCGCGATGCGGTCAAGCGCACCAACCAGCAGGTGGAGTGGATCGAGTACCAGGACGAGGGGCACGGGTGGTCACTGCCGAAGAACCGCGTCGATTTCTGGGAGAAAGTGGAGAAGTTTCTCGATAAGCATATCGGCCAGGGAGCCGTGCGCTGACTGTAACGGCGTGCTTGCAGAACTCAAGTTTGTAGAGCGGCCATGCACAAAACAAAACGGGCACCCCAGGGTGCCCGTTTTTCATCGGCCGAAGACCAGCTTATTCGACGATGGTCTGCGCCTGCCCTTGCGCACGCGCGCGGATCTCGCCGATGCGGTACACGGTCTCGCCGGCCGCCTGCAGCTGGGCCATCGCCGCATCCGCGTTCTCCTTCGAGACGATCACGGTCATGCCGATGCCGCAGTTGAACACGCGGTGCATCTCCGCATCCGCCACGCCGCCGTGCTGCTGCAGCCACTGGAACAGCGGCGGCATCGTCCACGACTTGCCGTCCAGGACCGCGGTCAGGTGGTCGCCCAGCACGCGCGGGATGTTCTCGACCAGGCCGCCGCCGGTGATGTGCACCAGGCCCTTCACTTCCATCGAGGCCATCAGCGCCAGCAGCGGCTTGACGTAGATGCGGGTCGGCGCCATCAGCACGTCGGCCAGCTTGCGGCCGTGGAAGTCGGCTTCCAGGTCCGGCTTGGCGACTTCGATGATCTTGCGCACCAGCGAGTAGCCGTTCGAGTGCGCGCCCGACGAGGCCAGGCCCAGCACCACGTCGCCAGGGGCGATCTTGCTGCCGTCGATGATCTGCGACTTCTCGACCGCGCCGACGGCGAAGCCGGCCAGGTCGTATTCGCCGTCCGGGTACATGCTCGGCATCTCGGCGGTCTCGCCGCCGATCAGGGCGCAGCCGGCCTGCTCGCAGCCTGCCGCGATGCCCTTCACCACATCGGTGGCGGTCGGCACGTCCAGCTTGCCGCAGGCGAAGTAGTCGAGGAAGAACAGCGGCTCGGCGCCCTGCACCAGGATGTCGTTCACGCTCATGGCGACCAGGTCGATGCCGACCGTGTCGTGGCGGTTCAGCTCGAAGGCCAGCTTCAGCTTGGTGCCGACGCCGTCGGTGCCCGATACCAGCACCGGTTCCTTGTACTTTTTGCTGATCTCGAACAGCGCGCCGAAGCCGCCGATGCCGCCCAGGACACCCTCGCGCATGGTGCGCTTGGCGAACGGCTTGATTGCTTCGACCAGGGCGTCGCCGGCGTCGATATCGACACCTGCGTCGCGGTAGGAGAGAGAAACATTAGATGGTTGGCTCATGGTATTTGGCAGCGGAGGCGGTAAAATAGAAGGCGCAGACCAGAATTGGTCAATCCGCTATTTTAACAAAACGGCCCCCATCCAACCCGTTTAACGAACAATCACAACACCGCATGCCCTTTTTCCTTACTCCAGAGCAGAAACAATCGGCATTCTGGTTGGCGCTCTGGCTGGCACTGGCGCTGTTGCTGTACTCCCTGGGGCCCATCCTCTCGCCTTTCATCGCCTCGGCCATCCTCGCCTACATGCTGGGCGGCGCCGTCGACCGCCTGAGCAGCGCCCGGACGGGGAAACACGGCTTGCGCAAACCCCTGATGCCGCGCGTGGTCGCGGTCTCGATCGTGCTTACCGCCTTCATCCTGGGCGTGCTGGCCCTGGTGCTGATCGTGGTCCCGGTGCTGCGCGCCGAGATCCCCCTGCTGCAGGCCAAGATTCCCGCCTTCTTCACCAAGCTCGACGCCATGTTCTCGCCCTGGCTGGCCCAGTACGGCATCCATGTGAAGCTCGACAGCGAAGGCCTGCGCGAACTGCTCACGCGCCAGGTGGCCGCCAGCGGCGACGACGTCTGGGCCACGGTGCTGGCCAAGGTGCGCGTGGGCGGCAGCGCCCTGCTGGGCTGGATCGCGACGCTCACCCTGGTGCCGGTGGTGGTGTTCTACCTGCTGCTCGACTGGCACCCGCTGCTGGCGCGCATCCAGGGCGCCATCCCGCGCCGCTTCGTGCCCAGGATTACCGGCATGGCGCGCGAGAGCGACGAACTGCTGGCCCAGTACCTGCGCGGCCAGCTCTTGGTGATGATCGTGCTGGCCGTGTACTACTCGGCGGCCCTGGCCCTGATCGGGCTGGACGTGGCCCTGCCGGTGGGCGTGCTGACCGGCCTGCTGGGCTTCGTGCCCTACCTCGGCTTCGGCCTGGGCATGCTGCTGGCCCTGGTGGCGGCCCTGCTGCAGTTCGCCGGCTGGAGCGCCGTGATCTGGGTGGCCGTCATTTATACGGTCGGCCAGCTTCTGGAGAGTTTCATTCTCACTCCCCGCCTGGTGGGCGAGCGCATCGGCCTGCATCCGCTGGCCGTGATCTTCGCCTTGATGGCCTTCGGCGAGCTGTTCGGCTTCGCCGGCGTGCTGCTGGCGCTGCCGGCATCGGCCGTGCTGATGGTCGGATTCCGCCACGTGCGCAGCCACTACCTGCGCAGCAGCTTCTATAATGCTTGACGACTATAACAGCGCAGATAGTGCGCATTCGATTGTGTTTGCAAACAACCAACACCATGAAACAGCTGGTGCTTGACCTGGGCGCCGAACCGGTGCACAGCCTGGACACCTTCCAGGTGGGAGAAAATGCGGAAATGGCGCACCTGATGCACCAGTTCGCGCAGCGCGCCTCGCGCGAGCATTTCGCCTACCTGTGGGCCGACACCGGCACCGGCAAGACCCACCTGCTGCAAGCCCTGGCGGCCAGCCCGGGCTCGCGCTACATCGCGGCCGACGCGCCGGAAGACCAGTTCGTCTTCACCCCGGAGACCAGCCTGTATTTGCTGGACGACTGCGACCGGCTGAGCCCCCAGCGCCAGATCGACGCCTTCGCCCTGTTCAACCAGATCCGCGAGCACGGCGCCTACATGGTC
>CAMPHU010000359.1 GCA_946886065.1 uncultured Massilia sp.
TCATCCTTCCTCCGTCATGCGGTAGGGCAGGCGGATCGAGGCGCAGGCGCCGCCGCCCGGCGGGGTCTCGATCGCCAGCTCGGCCTGGGCGCCGTACAGCAGCGCCAGGCGTTCGCGGATGTTGGCCAGGCCCACGCCTTCCGGGGCATGCAGGTCGATGCCGACGCCGTCGTCGCAGACGTCCACGTGCAGGATGGCGCCGACCACGTGGGCGCGCACCACGATCGTGCCGCCCGCTATCTTCGGCTCCAGCCCGTGCTTGATCGAATTCTCGATCAGGGTCTGCAGCATCATCGGCGGGAAGGGCGAGCTGCCGAGGAAATCGGGGACTTCCCAGCGCACCGCCAGGCGTTCCTTCATCCTGGCCTGCATGATGGCGAGGTAGGCGCGCGACAGCTCGATCTGCTTGCCGAGGGTGCCGCCGGTACCGGCGCGCATCTGCGGCAGCGAGGAGCGCAGGTACTCGACCAGGTGGGCGTGCACGCGCGCCGCTTCCTTGGGGTCGGTCTCGATCAGCTGGCCGATCAGGGCCAGGGTGTTGAACAGGAAGTGGGGTTCCACCTGGGCCTGGAGCGCCGCCATCCTGGCTTCCATCAGGCGCCGTTCCAGGGTGGCCACGTTGGCCTTGTCCGAGGCTTCCTTGGCCATCAGCTCGGCGCGGCGCTTGCCGCCGGCCAGCACCTTGACGCCGAGCGAGATCAGGACGAACCAGACGGCCGGTTCACCCAGGCGCAGGAAGACGCCGAAGGCGAGGGCGAGGAACCAGGTCAGGTAGAGCTGGCGCCACTCGACCAGCGCCAGCCAGTCGAAGAAGCGCCACCACAGGGCGCTGGCCTCGCTGACGGCGTCGCGCACGAAGTCCAGTGCGCGGTTGATCTGGGTGGCGGCCATGATTTACTCCACGTCGCGGTGCGCGACCGGGCGCGGACGGCGGTCGAAGATGGCGTTGGCGACATACTTGAACACCAGGAAGGCGATGAACAGGGTCACGGCCAGAGGAATGATGGTCAGGATGCAGGCCAGCACGATCGCGGCGACGAGCAGGACCGGCCACGACTGCGCGGCCAGGGTGCGGCTGCCGGCGTTCACGGCGCGCGTGAAGGCGCGGCCGGCAACTTTGACGTCGGTGACGAAGGACTGGAAGCGGGTGGTGGTTTTCATGCGGTACATTCCTTTCAGTGTGCGAATGGGGTCACTGTAGGCCCGCAGGGGAGTGATCGCCAGCATCATCCGATGAACTGCGCAAATGCCGGGATTAACGGTCGGCAGGAGGGATAAGCGGGACCACGGCGGAATGCGCCGCGGCAGCCCTGTTGACGTTTAGTTAGCAGTAAAACCGTCACCCCGGCCTCCGCCGGAGCGACGGTCTTGAAGCTGGCGAACCAGCGTTGACGCTCAATTATTGTTCGAGCAACTTGAGCGCCTCGCGCCGCATCACGTCCAGCATGCCGGCCTCGGGCGTGCGCGCACAGGCGGCCACGGTGGCGTCCAGTACCGGTCCCATGCCGGGGAAGGACTTGCCCTGGGCGTCGCGGTGCAGGGTGTAGACGAGCTTGCCGATCGATTCCACCATCACCGGCATGCCGCGCACGTCGCGTTCCGGGAAGGTGGCGGCCTGGTAGGCCGCGTCGACGTTGAAGTCGGCGCAGGTCTTGCCGGCCACCGTCGAGGCGTGGTCCTTGCGGAACAGGACCTTGACCAGGCCGCTGCGCGCGCCGGCCACCGGCGTGGCGGCGTCGCTGCGTTCGGCGATGCGGGCGGCCAGGGTGTCCAGCTCGGCCGAGCGCGACGAGGAGCGGACCCGCGCCACGCGCCGGCCTTGACCGTCCAGCGACACTTCGACCAGGGCCTCGCCCTGCACGCCGCGGCGCGCCAGGTCGGCCGGGTAGGCGCCGTCGGCCGGGTAGATCACCAGTTCGCGCCACACCGGCACCGTGGCCTGGGCCGCCGCCGTCGGCTGGGCGCCCAGCAGGGCCAGCAGCGCGGCCGCGCCCGCGACGCAGTGCCGGTTCATGCACCGCCTCCGTGCGCGGCGCGCTCCTCCCAGTAGCTGCGCAGCAGGCCGTAGTTCACCGTGTCGGCGTACTGGCCGTGCACCAGCCAGCGCTGCGGCATATAGCCTTCCTTGCGGAAGCCCAGCTTCTCCAGCACCCTGGCCGAGGCGCTGTTGCGCGGGTCGATGTCGGCCTCTATCCGGTTCAGCTTGGCGGCGTGGAAGCCGTGTTCGAGCGCGGCGGCGATGGCCTCGGTGGCGTAGCCCCGGCCCCAGTGCGGGCTGCCCAGCGCGTAGCCGAGCTCGCAGCGGTTGTTCTGGTTGAAGAAGTGGTGCAGGTTGACGGTGCCGATCAGCTCACCGGTTTCCGCCAGCTCGATGGCGAAGCGGATGTCGGTCTCGTCGCGGTAGCTCTCCATGGCGCGCGCGATCGCGGTGTCGGCGAACGAGATGTCGGTCCAGGGATCGGCGCTCCAGTAGCGCACCACGGCCGGATCGGAGAATACGGCGAACAGGGCGGGGGCATCCTGGTGGGTCAGCGGGCGCAGCACCAGGCGTTCGGTGGTGAGGACGGGAGTGGAATAGGTCGACATGTCTCGATATTGTCAATGTAGTAAGCGCAAGCATACCATTGCTGGCGCCAGAAGTCGGCAGCGCGGGCATGGTGATGCATAACAACATGCTATCGATATCAGCGATTGATACTAATCAATATGGGCGTGTTCCGATTGCCATGTTGACTAAACTTGTTCACACTTTATCACTGCCCACCGCGTTGGCCCCATCGCGCCACCCGCTGCCGTGATGCCAAGGAGAAGACGATGAACGAGTCGAGACCGAGCTCGATGGCGTCCTTTTGGATGCCGTTTACCAATAATCGCGACTACAAGACCGACCCGCGCCTGCTGGTCTCGGCCGAAGGCATGTACTACCGCGATGTGGACGGCAAGCGCGTCCTGGACGGCACAGCCGGGCTGTGGTGCGTGCCCTGCGGCCATGCCCAGCCCCAGATCGTGGAGGCGATTGCCACCATGGCCGGCCAGCTCGACTTCGCCCCGACCTTCCAGATGGGCCACCCGTCCGCCTTCGAGCTGGCCGAGCAGCTGATGGCGTTCAGCGGACACAAGTTCGGCCACGTGTTCTACACCAGCTCGGGTTCGGAAGCGGTCGATACCGCCCTCAAGATGGCGCTGGCCTACCACAAGGCGCGCGGGGAGGGCGGCCGCACCCGCCTGATCGGGCGCGAGCGCGGCTACCACGGGGTCGGCTTCGGCGGCCTGAGCGTGGGCGGCATCGGCGCCAACCGCAAGCAGTTCGGCCCCCTGCTGCCGGGCGCGGATCACCTGCCGCACACCCACGACCTCCTCAAGAACGCCTTCTCGCGCGGCGAGCCGGACTTCGGCGCCGAGCTGGCCGACGAGCTGGAACGCCTGGTGGCCCTGCACGA
>CAMPHU010000360.1 GCA_946886065.1 uncultured Massilia sp.
GACATCATGATGACCGGCATGGTCAGCAGGCCGTCGCGCTGCCATTCCTTGAGCAGGGTCACACCGTCGGTATCGGGCATCCAGATGTCCAGCAGCACCAGGTCCGGGGCGCCGGCCGCACGCGCTTCGCGCGCCTGCTGCGCATTCTCGGCCAGGGTGATGGCATGGCCTTCATCGCCGAGAATCTCCGACAGGAGTTCACGGATACCCATTTCATCATCGACTACGAGTATGTTCGCCATCTTTGTGCCTTCCTGATCTATTTCTTAGAACCTTTACCCGTCACAGCGTGATTCTATGCGTCTTTTACACTTCGGCCAAGTTCGTCTCTCCGCCAGCCTCAGGGGCCAACTTTAGCAGCAAAATGAATATGGCCGCGCCACATCCGTCCGTCCGGTTCGCGACGTCGATCCGGCCGCCGTGCTCATCCACGATTTTCTTGACCATCGGCAGCCCCAGGCCGGTGCCCCGGACCTTGGTGGTGACGTAGGGTTCGAAGGCGTGCGCCAGGATGCGCGGGGCGAAACCCGGGCCGTTGTCGACGATCGCCAGGCGCACCGCGGTGCCGGCCGAGCCGTCCGCGCCTTCGTAATGGATGGCTTCGGTGGTCACGTCCACGCGCGCCGGCGGAGCGCTGGCGCCGCGGTCGTTCAGGGCGTCCTGGGCGTTCTGGATCAGGTTATGGATCACCTGGCGCAGCTGGGTCGGATCGCCCATCACCCGCGGCAGGGTCGGCGCCAGCGCGGCGTGGATGATGTCCGAGCCGTCCTCGGCCAGGTAGAGGCGCAGGATCTCGTCGATCAGGTCGTTCAGGTCGAGCGGCTGCAGCACCGCCGGCGGCGTGCGCGCGTAATCGCGGAAATCGTCTACCATCCGCTTCATCGCGTCGACCTGGTTGACGATGGTATTGGTGCCCCGGCGCAGCAGCTCGGCCTGCGGCGGCGGCAGGCTGTCCTCGAGCTTCATCTGCATGCGCTCGGCCGCCAGCTGGATCGGCGTCAGCGGGTTCTTGATCTCATGCGCGAGGCGGCGCGCCACCTCGCCCCAGGCCACCGAGCGCTGGGCCGAGATCACGTCCGAAATATCGTCGAACACCACGATGAAGCCGCTGCCCGCCCCCACCGGCAGGCGCGAGCCGCGCGCCAGCAAGGTGATGTCATGGTCGTGCTCGTCGCCGCCCGGACGGCGCGGGATTTCGATCTGCTGCTGCCAGTGGGCGCGCTTGCGTCCGCTGCCCGCGGCCGTGTGCGCGTTCTGCGCCGAGAAGGCGCGCGTGATGCAGTTGGAAAAATGTTCCAGGCCGGCGATGCGGTTCAGGGGGCCGGCCATCGCGCCCGGCTCCACCTGCAGGATGCGGTAGGCCGCGTCGTTCGAGTTCACTACGATGCCGTCGGCATCGAGCACGATCACGCCCGCCGACATGTTGGCCAGCACCGATTCCAGGTGGGCCTTCGCGCTTTGCAGCGCGGCGCGGTTGCGCTCGACGGCGCTGCGCGCCTCGAACAGCTGGCCGGTCATGGCGTTGAAGGACTGGGTCAGGGTGCCCAGCTCGTCGCTGGTCTCGACGATCGGGCGCGGCGACAGGTCGCCCTCGGCCACCGCCTGGGTACCCTCGGCCAGCACCAGCAGCGGCTGGGCCAGGTTGCCCGCGATCAGGAAGGCGCTGCCGATGGCGCCGAAGATCGCCAGCAGCAGGGTCAGGGTCAGCGTCTCGATGTACATCTTGCGCAGCCCGGTGCGGGCCGCGAAGCGTTGCCGGTATTCGGTGTAGGCGGTGCTCAGCACCTCGGCGTTCGAGGCCAGGTTGACGGGCACCGACTGCAGCAATTGCAGGTAGCGCGGCGCCACGCCGGGCGGCTCGGGCACGGCCAGCACCACCCGCAGGCGCAGGCCGGTGGCCGCGTCCAGCCCGCTCGGCGCCTCGGTCTGTTCGCGGAAGTCGCGGTCGATGCCGCCCTCGGCGCGCGCATAGCCGCCGGGAATCGCGGCGGCCTTGAGCATCTGGGCATTGGGGGCGTCGGCCGCCAGGTCCGGGCGCCGCTCCTCGGCCGCGACCGAGACGATGCCGCCATTGGCGTCGATCAGCATGGCGCTCTGCAGGCCGCTGGTATCGGCCAGCAGGCGGCTCAAGACGGTCTGGGCCATGGTGTCGTTCTGTCCCGCCAGCGCGGCGGCCGCGGTCTGGCCGGTGGCGCCCAGCTCCACCAGGGCTTCGTCCAGGGCCGCGTGGCCCAGGTTCAGGCCGGATTCGAGCGCCGCTTCGATCTTGACGTCGAACCAGGATTCGATCGAGTGCGAGACGAACTGCACCGAGACCATGAAGATGACCAGGCCGGGCAAGATGCCGATGCCGGCGAACAGCAGGACCAGCCTGGCCATCAGCCTCGATCCGAACTTGCCGGCCTTGTAGCGCGAGTACAGACGAGCCAGCGCCACGATCACCAGCGTCAGCAGCAGGAAGGCCATGGCGGCGTTCAGCCCGAGCAGCCAGCCGTAGTAACGGTCGAAGAAGCCCGAGTTGTCCGACGCCGAGGCGAGCAGGAACAGCAGGATGGAGACGACGGCGCCGCCGACGACGAGCGCGTAGCGCAGCGCCTGATTGACCGATTTACTCCGCACGGTAGGTGAAGGACTTCCTGTTCGAGGCGAGGCGCCAGTCGGAATCGTTGAAGGCATTGACCTGGAGCGGCTTCTGCAGGTACTCGCGGTCCATGAACATGCGCAGCGAGACGTTGTACACCTCGCCGCGCTTGAGCGCGCCGCGCGGCGCGATCAGCCAGCGGTTCGGGCGGCGGATCAGGAACATGGCCTCGTCCAGGGTCTGGAAGCTTTGCTGGAAGCCGCCCATCTGCTGGCTGCCGACCACGTGCACATAATACTGGCGCGTCAGGACATCGTAGGAGATGCGGATGGTGCGCCGCTCGGACACCGCCTGTTCGTCACGCCACCACCAGCGCGGCCGGGTCAGCTCGACCTCGGTGGTGAAGTGCAGCTGCACGCCATGCTGGATGGCGTCCTTGAGTCCGTGGTTGAGGTCGAAAGCATACGCCGTGTCGAGACGGTAGCCGTCTTCGCTGGCTTCGATGGCCGCCTTGGTGATCTCGATCCCGTCGGCCGCGTGGGCCGTCGCGCACGCGAAGACCAGCAGCAGCCGGCAAGCGAGGAGGCGTAAAAATCGTAACGTCACAAGTGAGCCGGAGCCTTAAAAATTGAGCGTATCGTTCGGGGAGCGCAGCATGCGTTCTTACTGCGCTCTCTTCTGGAACAGGGCGTAGAACAAACCGTCATGATCCTCCCCGGCACCGCTGGCTGGCAGCAGTTGGCCCGGCGCGTCGAGGCGGAGGGCGTTGTGGCGCACCGCAAAAGCGGCCGCCTGCGCCTCCGATTCCTGGGGCCAGAGCGAACATGTCACGAACAACAATTTAC
>CAMPHU010000361.1 GCA_946886065.1 uncultured Massilia sp.
GGCTGGACGGTCGAGACGTTGCTGGCCGAGTCGCGGCAATCGCTGGTTTACCGGGTCAGCGATCAGCAGGGTCATCCCTGGATTCTGAAAACGCTGCCGCCCAGCCGCGATGACGAACCGGACGCCGGCCCGGCGCTGCTGCAGGAAGAATGGTTTCTGCGCCGCGTTGCCGGTCGACACTTTCCAGAAACCCACGGCCTGCCCCAGCGTCAGCATCTGTATTACGTGCAGCGCGAATACAGCGGCCAGACCCTCGCCCAGCAGTTCGGCCAACAGGGCCCGATGGCGCTGGCCGACTGGTTGCAGCTGGCGCCGCGCCTGATCCGCGCGCTGGGCATGCTGCACCGGCGCAACATCCTGCACCGCGACATCAAACCGGAAAACCTTCATCTGGACGACGATGGCGAGCTGCGCCTGCTGGACTTCGGCCTGGCCTATTGCCCAGGCCTGTCCCAGGACCTGCCGCACAACCTGCCCGGTACGCCGAGCTATATCGCTCCGGAGGCTTTCGCCGGCGCGGTACCGAGCCGGGAACAGGACCTCTACGCGGCCGGCGTCACCCTCTACTACCTGCTCACCGGCCACTACCCCTACGGCGAGGTGGAAGCCTTCCAGCGCCCGCGCTTCGGCAGCCCGATCCCTGCCAGCCGCTACCGCCCCGACCTGTCCCCGTGGCTGGATGACATGCTCAAGCGCGCCGTTGCAGTGGAGCCCGCGCAGCGCTTCGAAACGGCGGAAGAATGGCTGCTGACCCTGGAACAGGGCGAGCGCCTGACCGGCAACGCGCCTGCGCTGCCGTTGCTCGAACGAGAGCCCTTGAAGGTCTGGCGCGGCCTCGCCCTGCTCTCGCTGCTGCTCAACCTGATCTTGCTGGTCTGGCTGGGCAAAGGCAGTTAGCAGGCAGGCCGTTTGGCTGGCCGATCAGCGTCGAACGATCAAGCCTTGGCGCGCAACCCGCGTCAGCTCGCGCACGCATTCATCGAGGCGCTCACGGCTGGGTGCCTGGATCACCGCCAGATCGAAACTGTCCGCGGCGAAATGCGCCAGCGACTCATCGGCACCGGTGAACTGCACGAGAAACGCACGAGGCTTGCCCCAGCGCTTGGGCCAGCCGTCGAGATAACGCAGCAGCGAGGGTTGGTGGCTGCCGCCAAGGAGGATTTTCGGATTGCTGCGGACCAGCCCACTGGTGATCGGGGCCAGACGTAGAGGAGCGCGTTGCAGTGCATTCATCGGGGATTTCCCGCCTCGAGGATTCCGCTGGGCAGCGGTGGGAGGCGACACCGAACCAGCGCTTTAGCGGTATTTCGAAGCCTTCGGCTCCAGGCGCCCCGCAAGTAGCTGACTAAATCGGCGCATGGGCGAAACAATAAAAAGCGACACGGCCGCTGTCAACGGCCAATTACCGCTGCCGGCGGCGCACGACTGCACCAGCGCTGCGCGGTGCGCATCATATGGGTGCAGGAAACTGCCAGATCGGTCGCTGACATCCCCGCCTAACTGCCTGAAAACCAAGGGCATACAGAATTGGCACAGCCTCTGCATTGTCAGGTTCAACATCAAGCCGGGCCTTCAACGTAGAGGGCCGGGCTCCGAATACGGAAGACAAGGACAAAGGCGTCCTCACTGGGTAACCAGTGGGACGCCTTTTTTCGTTGTTGGATTTTCAACGGCATGGCCAGGCAGCAATCAGCCGCCGGCCCGGCGCGGAGAACGGCATGAAAAAACTCAAACTGGTGATGATCGGCAACGGCATGGCCGGGGTTCGCACCCTGGAAGAACTGCTCAAGCTCGCCCCCGACCTTTACGACATCACCGTGTTCGGTGCCGAGCCCCACCCCAACTACAATCGCATCCTGCTCTCACCGGTGCTGGCCGGTGAGCAGACCTTCGAGGAGATCGTGCTCAACGACCTCGATTGGTACGCCGAACACAACATCCGCCTGATGCTCAACCGCAAGGTGGTAGAGATCAATCGCGCCAAGCGCCGCGTCATCGCCGAAGACGGCAGCGAGGCCGAATACGACCGCCTGCTCATCGCGACCGGCTCCAACCCCTTCATCCTGCCGATTCCCGGCAACCAGCTCGACGGGGTAATCGGTTACCGCGACATCGCCGATACCCAGGCGATGATGGACGCCGCCAAGACCCACAAGCACGCCGTGGTCATCGGCGGCGGCCTGCTGGGCCTGGAAGCGGCCAACGGCTTGAAGCTGCGCGGCATGGAGGTGACCGTGGTGCATATCGGCGAATGGCCGATGGAACGCCAGCTGGACAAGACCGCCGGCACCTTGCTGCAGCAGGCGCTCGAAAGCCGTGGCCTGTGCTTCAAGATGCAAAAGCAGACCGCCGAGCTGATCGGCAACGCGCAGGGCCGTGTCCGCGCCGTGCGCTTCGCCGATGGCGAGGTGATCGATGCCGATCTCGTGGTAATGGCCGCCGGCATCCGCCCGAACAGCGCGCTGGCCGAGAAAGCCGGCATTCCCTGCAACCGCGGAATCCTGGTCAACGACACCCTGCAGACCTACGATCCGCGCGTGTATGCCGTTGGCGAGTGCGCCAACCATCGTGGCACCGCCTACGGCTTGGTCGCCCCGCTGTTCGAACAGGCGAAAGTTTGCGCCAACCACCTGGCGATGCTCGGCTTTTCTCGCTATCTCGGCTCGGTCACCTCGACCAAGCTCAAGGTCACCGGCATCGACCTGTTTTCCGCCGGAGACTTCATTGGCGGCGAAGGCACGGAAACGATCACCCTTTCCGACCCCATCGGCGGCGTCTACAAGAAGCTGGTGATCAAGGACGACATCCTCGTCGGTGCCTGCCTCTACGGCGACACGGCCGATGGCGGCTGGTATTTCCGTCAGGTTCGTGAAAATCACAACGTGGCGCAGATCCGCGACCACCTGATGTTTGGCGAAGGCGCCATCGGCGACACCGGCCACCAGGGTCAGAACAAGGCCATGGCCATGCCCGATAGCATGGAAGTCTGCGGCTGCAACGGCGTATGCAAGGGCACCATCGTCAAGGCGATCCAGGAACACGGCCTGTTTTCCGTCGACGACGTGAAGAAGCACACCAAGGCCGCCAGCTCCTGCGGGTCCTGCGCAGGCTTGGTCGAGCAGATCCTGATGAACACCGTCGGTGGTGCGGCGGACGTCAAGCCGAAAAGCGAGAAGGCCATTTGCGGCTGCAGCGAACTCAACCACGGCCAGGTGCGCAAGGCCATTCGTGACCATCACCTGCTGACCGTTCCGGACGCCATGGCCTTCATGGACTGGCACACGCCCAACGGCTGCGCGACCTGCCGGCCCGCGCTGAACTATTACCTGATCTCCACCTGGCCCGGCGAGGCCAAGGACGACCCGCAGTCGCGCTTCATCAACGAGCGCGCCCACGCCA
>CAMPHU010000362.1 GCA_946886065.1 uncultured Massilia sp.
CCGCCGCGGGTGATATGCTTGAATCATCCCGGCCCACCGCGCGCCCTTCATGCCCCCCGACCGCTCATCCGACCCGCACATTTCGCGCCTCGCCGCAAAGAAGCGCCCGGCGGTCCGCTACGTCATCGCCTTCCTGAGCGCCTTCTGCCTGCTCCTGGTCGCCTTCGTCAGCTGGGATGCCTGGCAGGCGCGCAAGCAGCGACTGGCGGACACGGCCACCGTCACCGCGAACATGGCGCTCGCGCTCGCCGCCCAGGGCGAGAGCACGATCCGCGTGGTCGACACGGTCCTGGCCGGCGTGGTCGAGCGCATCGAGCACGACGGCCTGGACCGCACCGACCGCCAGCGCCTGCGCACCCACCTGCGCAACATGGTGTCGCAGGTGAACGAACTGCACGGCCTGTTCGTGTACGGCGCCGACGGCAGCTGGGTCGTCACCGCGCTCGACGAGCCGATGCAGGGCAATAATTCGGACCGCGCCTACTTCCGCCACCACCGCGTCAGCAAGGACCGCGGCGTGTACGTCGGCCTGCCCGTGCGCAGCCGCTCCACCGGCGTGTGGATCCTGCCGGTCTCGCGGCGCCTGAACAATCCCGACGGCTCCTTCGGCGGCGTGGTCCTCGGCAGCATACGCGTGGACCACTTCTCGCAGCTGTACGAGCGCTTCGACACCGGCCAGTCCGGCACCATCCTGCTCATGCACGACAACGGCACCCTGATCTACCGGCATCCCTTCGACGAGCAGCTGGTCGGCAGCGACGTCACCAAGGGCGCGATCTACCGCATGGTCCAGCAGCAGGGCCCGGCCGGCTCGGCGATGCTGAGTTCCTATATCGACGGCGTCGAAAGGCTGTACAGCTACCGCCATTTCGACGGTTTCCCGCTGATCGTCGGCACCGCCATGGCGAAGGACGAGATCCTGGCCAAGTGGTGGCGCTCGACCATGGTGCTGGTGGGAGTGATCGCCGTGATCATCGCCGCCCTGGCCGGCTTCGGCTGGCGCCTGGCGCGCCAGATCGTCATCCGCGACAAGCTCGAAAAGGAACTGGTAAGCGCGCGCGCCGTCCTGCAGCAGGACAACCGCGAGCTGGCCCACCTGGCCGACAACGACGTCCTGACCGGCATCGCCAACCGGCGCCGCTTCGAGCACGAGCTGGAACGCGAAAAGAAGCGCGCGGGCCGCAGCGGCAGCCCGCTCTCGCTGGTCATGGTCGACGTCGATTACTTCAAGAAGTACAACGATACCTACGGCCACGTGGCGGGCGACGATTGCCTGCGGCGGGTGGCGGCCGTGATCCGCGACAGTTTGGGCCGGCCGACCGACCTGGCGGCGCGCTACGGCGGCGAGGAATTCGCCGTGCTCCTGCCCGGCACCGAGGCGCAAGGCGCGCGCAACGTGGCGGAACATGTGCGGCAGGCCGTGATGCAGGCCGCGATCCCCCACGCGGCCAATCCGCCCGGGGTCGTGACCATCAGCGCCGGGGTGTGCACGATGCGCTTCGCCAGCGGCGACGACACCGATCCGACCCTGCTGGTGGAACGCGCCGACGCCCTGCTCTACCGGGCCAAGCAGTCCGGCCGCAACCGGGTGCGCAGCGACCACGACGACGACAGGCACGACAGCGCGCAGCCGGGAGCGGCCGCGCGCCATGCCTGAGGTTTAGTAGCGGTTCGGATTGCGTGGACGCTGGTCGTAGCGGTTCGGCACGCCGTCGCCGTCGCGGTCGCGGCGGGCGGCGACCCGTTCGCCGTGGCGCCAGCCGCCGCGCTCCAGGTACCAGCCCTTGGCGTCGCGGCGCCATTCCGGACGCTGGTAGGCGTAGCCCGGACGGTCCCGTTCCCAGTGGCCGCTGACCCACACGTGGCGGCGGCCGTTCCAGTCCCAGTAGCCCGGCACCCAGTCGTAGCCGCGGCGCGCGCCGGGCACGGCCTCATGGCGCGGCGCCGGCGGGGCCTTGTGGACCACCACGACTTC
This sequence comes from uncultured Massilia sp., assembly GCA_946886065.1. The sequence continues at coordinate 1,976 of CAMPHU010000362.1, forward strand.
GGTGCGGATCGCGGCATCGGCCTGGGCCGGTGCGAAGGCGGCGGTGCCGATCAGGACGGCGGCGGTGGCGGCGAGAATGCTTTTCATGGTGCTCTCCTTTCGGTTGGTGTGAGACCACTATAGCGAGCCCAGCCCTTGAAATGGGCGGATGAAGGAAGTTATTACAGCCGATACATGAGGCCACAAACCTGTAACAGCGGCGACGAATGTAAAGCGGTGTAAAGCGCCGGCCGGGCGGCCGCGCGATGAAGCGAAAGGTGCTGCGGGGGATGAGGCGGGGGATGAGGCGAGGACTGCAGCCGGCCCTCGGGCCGGCTGCGGGGAACAAGGAATCAGTCCAGCTTGAAGGCGTAGTCGACCTTGGCCCAGGTCTGGGCCGGTGCGCCGTCCTTGGTGCCCGGCTTGAACTTGCAGCCGGTCAGGCCTTTGATCAGGGCCTTGTCCAGGTTCTTGAAGCCGCTCGACTTGTCGACCTTCGAATCGGCAACCGTGCCGTCAGCGTTGACCAGGAACGACGCCGAGGTCGTGCCCTGCTCTTCGTTCATCAGCGAGGCCTTCGGGTATTCGATTGCGCACTTCTTCGGGTCGAACGAAGCAGGCACTTCGGCGGCGAAGGTGGAGGCGCAAGCGCCGGCCAGGGTCAGGGCTGCGAACAGCTTCACGGACAGGTTTTTCATGTTGTTTCCCCAAAAAGTTGATATAGGTTTTTTTCAGTCTCTGGCCGGCTCGCCGGCCGGCTTTTGTTGGAATCTCAGAATTCTTCCCACTCGTCGCTGCCGGCGGCGGCGGTGCTCTTCTTCGGCTTGGCGGCGGCCCCCTCGTCCGCCTTGTCCGCGCTTGGCGCGGCAGGCTTGGCGGCCGGCTTCTTCAGCGCCGGCGGGGCCGGGCGCTTGGCTGCGGGACGCGGCACGATGGCCGTCGTGGCGGCCGGGGCCGGCGCAGCCGGCTCGAACTGGAACTGCTCGCTCTCTTCCAGCTTGAAGATGCTGACCACGCGCGCCAGCTCGCCGGCCTGGTCCTGCAGGCTCTGGGCTGCTGCGGCGGCTTCTTCCACCAGCGCGGCGTTCTGCTGGGTCATGCTGTCCATCTCGATGATCGACATGTTGACCTGCTCGATGCCGGCGCTCTGCTCGGCGCTGGCGTTGGCGATCTCGCTCATGATGTCGGTCACGCGGCGCACGCTGGCCACCACTTCGTCCATCGTCACGCCGGCCTGGCCGACCAGCTTGGTGCCGCGCTCGACCTTCTCGACGGAGTCGCCGATCAGGGTCTTGATCTCTTTCGCCGCCGCTGCCGAACGCTGCGCCAGGTTGCGCACTTCCGAAGCGACCACCGCGAAGCCGCGGCCCTGTTCGCCGGCACGTGCCGCTTCCACCGCGGCGTTCAGCGCCAGGATGTTGGTCTGGAAGGCGATGCCGT
>CAMPHU010000363.1 GCA_946886065.1 uncultured Massilia sp.
GTGCGTCGTGAATACGGCGGTATGGCAGCGCTCGATCGTCTGGCGCTCGATCCATCCATAGAACTTGCGCTGCAGCTTGGAGCTTGGATAGGATTTCTGCAGCATCGGATCGCGGAAATCCGCCACCCACGGCAAGCCCGTCAGGCGATGCAGGGTCAGCCCGATCAGGTGGGAGGTGGCGATCGGGAAGGTCGACCAGATCACTTCCGGTTTGTAGCGCCGGATCAGCGACAGCCCGGCGGGGATCGCGCCGAACCACCAGGAGATCCAGCGGTCCGGCAAGGCCAGGATTTCGGGATAACGCCCCTGGAAGCCGATGTGGCGCTTGCTGTCGAGCGCGAAGACCCGCTTCACCACGAGGTCGGGCGGAACGCTGGCCAGCTGCGAGGCATTCTGCTGGGCATACGCGCGCGGATGGGCCGACAGCACCATTGGCTCCCAATCGTAGCCGCGCAGGTGTTTGGAGAAGCTCAGGGTACGCTGGATACCGCTGCTTGCCGCCTGCGGGGGGAAATGAAAGGCAATTAATAGGGCGCGTTTACTCATTGTGGTATTTCCAATACTGGCGGGCAGCGATGCCCGTTGTGGTGTTGGCCCGGGTAGCGGGCGTTGCATATCCTGGTTCAAGACGGATCCCTGGCAAGCCAGCGCATCAGGCGCGCGCCGAACCAGAAGGGACTGGCATCCCATGGCCGGCTGCGCGGCAGCTGGAAGGCATCGTGGACCGGGCCGACCGCCCCGATCGCCGTGGTGAACGCGGCGCTGAATCCGGCCTCGCGGACCATGGCCACATGGCGCTGGTCGTAGTCCTTGCCCACTTTTCCGTTCGGATAAGCGAACAGGCGTACCGGCTTGCCGAGGATGGCTTCGAGCTGCTGCTTGCTGGCGCTGATTTCGATCCGCGCGCTGTCGTCGTCCAGGCTGGTCAGGATCGGATGCGATACGGTGTGCGCACCGATCTCCATGCCCTGGCGGTCCAGCTCGCGCACCATGTCCGAGGTCAGCATGAGGCTGTCCCGGTGCTCGTCGCCGACCAGGGTCTCGAGGTGTTCGACCACGCTGTGGCGCGCCTCGGGAGACAGGTATTTGCTGCGCTCCGTCAGGCGGTCGACCGACTGCCTGCGCTCGTCCGGATTGCGCAGCGAATAGGTGCCCAGCCCCAGCTCGTTCAGGTTGAGGGACGTCCCGGGAAGCGATTGCATGGCCTCCATGATCCGGTCGTTCCACATATTGCCGCTGCCGATGTAGCCGCTGGTCACGAACACGGTGGCGGGCAGGCCGTATTCGCGCAGCACCGGCAAGGCCAGGTCGTACACGGACCGGTAGCCGTCGTCGAAGGTGATGCAGACCGCGCGCGGCGGCACGCGCCCGGCTGCGCTTGCCGCCAGCGCCTCCTGCAGCGGAAGGACCTTGAAACAGCGGGCAAGCAATTCCATTTGCCAGCGGAAGGTCTCGAGGTCCGGCTCCGAGGCCAGCAGGGGGTTGGGCGCCGCGAGAACGCGATGGTAATTGACGATGAAAAACCGGTTCGCCGGCTGCATGGAGCACTCGAACGCGCGGCCCCAGGCGTTCAGGAGGAATTCGGTAGTATGCGTGATACGCCTAATATGCCCCATGTACCATCCGTTTCGATTGCTGCATCGGCACAGGGCCGGGTTGCGGGGATGCGGCGCAGGTGGCGGGGAACACACGTGTCTCGAGCACCAGAACCAGGCCGATGATCGCAAAAATCAGGTCGAAGTAAGCGAAGCTGAGCGCCGCGCCACCGAGCGCGAAGACGAAGATGCTCAGCTGGAGCATGGTGGCCAGGGTCGGCAGCCAGGATGGCGCGTTCATCGCGCGGGCCAGGCGGCTGATCCGGCTCGCCTTGCGGAAAGCGATGAACAGGATGGACACGTACATGAGCAGGCCGACAAATCCGTGTTCCCCCAGGACCTGGAAATAGACGCTGTGCGCGGCGCGCGCATAGTTGGTGGCGGGGACCGCATCCCCCGTGTAGAACCAGGAATAGGAACCGAAATGACGCGACAGCTCGAGCCAGTTGGGGAGATATTCGAGGGACTTGAAGCTTCCTCCGAACATGGGGTGTTGCATGGCCATGATGAAACTGAGTTTCCAGGCCACGACCCGGCCCATGAAGGAGTTGTCCTGGTCGGCCGATTCGATCGAATTGATCCGCGCCATCCATTCGTTCGAGGCCAGCTGGGCCACGAAGACGGCCAGGATAACGATGGCCAGGCCCATGATGAGCTTGCGGTCGGATTTGATGAACATGTAGGCGCCCAGCGCAAGGAGCGCGATGAAGCCGCCGCGCGACTGGGTGCCGATCACCGAAATGACGAGCATGGCGATGGTGCCCAGCAGGCCCAGCTTGATCAGTTTCGACCTGGCCCCGTACTCCCCGAGCAGGTAGTAGCAGATCGGCAGCGTCATCACGAAGGCGATGGAGAGCTCGTTGCGGTCTCCCAGGACGTGTCCTTCCATGCCCGCGATCCGGTGGTGGCCGCCGGTCGCCAGGAACTTCAGGCCTTCCACGCAGGCATAAAAGCCGACCGAGAACACGACGCACCACAGGATGAAGTCGATATGCAGCTTTTTTTCGGCGACCAGGACCACGAACACGAACAGCAGGATGATCTTGCTGAAGCGGGCCCAGATGTCCCAGCTCACCACCGGGTTCCCGAGCGTCATCGTGACCCCGATGGTGGTCCAGAGGTAGAAAGCCAGGATCAGCAGGCCCAGGCCCTGGAATTTGACCTTGGGCTTGTTCTTCATGGCCAAGTAGCCGAGGATGGCGACCGCGGTGAAGATCAGGTTGTAGCGCAGGCCGGAGGCGATGCCGTACACCCATCCGTTTGGAAAGAACAGGGCCGTCCACAGCCACATGCCTACCGCGACGAAGGGGCGCTGCGCCATGGCATACAGCATGACCGGCAAGAGGCCAAGCAATAACAAGTCACGCATGGGTTACCTTTCCCGGATCTTCTTGCTGTCCGTCTCTTTTTTTTCTTCCCGAAGAGCCCACAGGCACAAGCCAGTGACCAGCAGGAGATTCACTGCCCAAAGTATCGTTTCCATGATCGTTCAGTCACTCAGCGTTGCGCGGTTGATGGGTGTCCCGGCCGCCTCCCTGGCGGCCATGGCCGATGGGCCGGACGCGGGCGAAGAGGCGTTCGCCCGTGCTGGCCCGACCGGCATGCGAAGCCGGTCTGGTGCTACATGAAAGGAATGCGCGGCCGTGGATGGCTTCATGCCGCCCGGGCTTGGGTCAGGCGGCCGTAGATCTGCTTGTAGCGCGAGACGCTGACCGACCAGTTGCGTTCCACTTCCACGTACTGGCGCCCGGCGGCGCGCA
>CAMPHU010000364.1 GCA_946886065.1 uncultured Massilia sp.
TTCCACTCCTCGCACATCGAGCACTTGACCGCATCGCCGGCAAAGGCCGGAACCACGCAAGCCGCCGCCAGGCCGGCGATCAGGGCCTGCATCCATTTCTTCATCATGACATTAACCTCGCTCAGGCGAACAAGGACCTCTTGGAAACTGACCGCCGGGTCTCGTTCCGCAGCGGCCGAGCTTACACTTTACCATGCATGCCCCACCCTTTTCCCCCATCCCGGGGGCTGTTTGCCGCTCACCCTGGCATGACTTAATAGCACCTCCGCAAATATGAATACGTGAGAGGCAGATCATGCAAAAGTCCGGCGACACGATGGCGAGGGTTGGGATGATGCTTGCTCTCGTCCTGGGCGCCAGCTCTGTCTTGCCGGAAGACGGGCCGCTGTTCAAGCCGGAATACGTTGCCGGCGACTTCAAGGCCTTCTATCCGGACGCCCGGACCAGGGTGGTCGTCTACGGCGCCGGCAACTGCCCCTACTGCGCCGAGGCGCGCGCCTACTTCAAGCAGCGCAAGATCTCCTTCGTCGACTTCGACGTGAACGACGCCGCGAAAGGCCGCAGCGACTTTACGGCCCTGGGCGGCCAGGTGGTGCCGCTGATCCTGATCGGCGGCCGCCGCTTAGACGGCTACAACGAGAAGGCGATCAAGGACGCGCTGGACGAACTGTCGGCCTCGTAAACCGGCGGCAGGAAAAGCAAAGGCCCCACAGTGCGGGGCCTTCGTCATTGCATCACGCGCGACGGTTAATCGTCGGCGCAGTCTACCACCGGTAGCGTCAGGGCTTTGGCCTGACGGGCTAAACGAGTCGGCCTGCATGTCACTCTATGGATCCGTCCCGCGCCAAAGGCTTCCCAGGAAGCCTTTTTATTGTGGCCAACAGAACGGCGGCATGGATGCGCCATGCTACCATCGCCTGTAAATACGATACTTCGCCATGGGGTTTCGCCATGACTTCCAGCTCTGCCGCGGATCTACAGCGCCGGCTTGACGACCTGCTCAATCATTTGCCGGCGGGCGTGGTGGTCCATGGCGTAGACGGCCGGGTCCTCCACGCCAATCGTCTGGCCCGTGAACTGCTCGGACTCAGCCTCGACCAGCTTCGCGCCGTAGACTTCAGCGGCAAGGGTGTGCATTACCTGTCCGCCGACGGCAGTGCGATGCCGCCCGAGCACTTCCCCGTCAATGTCGTATTGCGTACCGGCTGTCCACTTTCCCAGATCATCCTCGGTACGCCGGGCGGGCCGGCCGGTACGGTACGCTGGCTGATCTGTAATGCCTATCCGGAGTTCGACAGCAAAGGCGTGCTGTGCCGGGTCGTCGTGTGCTTCACCGATTGCACCGCCCTGAAACAAGCTGAGCAATCCCTGCAAAAATCCGAAGAGCGGCTCCGGCTGGTCCTGCAAGGCTCGACCGATGCCCCCTGGGACTTCGACCTGGTAACGAACGAAATCTATTATTCCGACCGCTGGTGGAGCATGCTCGGCTATCAGCCGGGGGAACTGGGGCAGGACACCGGTCTCTGGCTGGCGCTGACCCACCCGGATGACAAGCAGCGCATCCTGAATACCTGGCAGGAGCTCCTCGGCGGCCAAAGCGCCACCTTCAGCGCCGAATGGCGCCTGCATCACCGCCTGGGCCACTACGTCCCTGTCCTGTCGCGCGGGCTGATCACGCGCGATACCGACGGCAGGGCCGTGCGTGTCTCCGGGACCAATACCGACCTGACCGAACGCAAGCTCGCGGAGCGGCGCATCTATGAACTGGCCTATTACGATCATCTGACGGGCCTGCCGAACCGGCGCCTGCTGGCCGAGGAGCTGGACAAGGCGCTCGCGCGCAGCCAGCGCTCGCGGCGCCTGGGAGCGGTGATCTTCCTCGACCTGGACAACTTCAAGCTCCTGAACGATACGATGGGCCATGATTTCGGCGACATGCTGCTGCGTCAGGTAGCCGAGCGCCTGCGCCACACCCTGCGCCATTGCGACCAGCTCGCCCGTTTGGGCGGCGACGAATTCGTGCTGGTACTGGAGGACCTCGGCGACGACGTGCACGAAGCGGTGATCGAGGCCAACCATGTCCTGGAGAAGCTGCAATCCTCCCTGGGCCAGCCGTACTACCTGAACAATCGCCTGTTCATGAGTACCCCGAGCATGGGGGTCACGGTATTCGACGGCATCTCACACGACATCGAGACGCTCCTCAAGCAGGCCGATCTGGCCATGTACCGAGCCAAGGCCGACGGGCGCAATACGGCGCGTTTCTTCGATCCCGACATGCAGGCCTCGGCCGAGCACCAGGCTGCGCTCGAGCATGCATTGCGCGAGGGCCTGTCGGCACACCAGTTCGTGCTGTATTGCCAGCCGCAGTTCTGCGCCCGGGGGCGCCTGGTCGGCGCGGAGGTGCTGGTACGCTGGCGCCGCGCCGATGGGCAGTTGCTTGGCCCTGACGAGTTCATCGGCCTGGCCGAGAGTTCGGGCATGATTGGGCCCTTGGGGCAGTACGTGCTCGAGGAGAGCTGCCGCGCCCTGGCGCGCTGGCGCAGCGACCGTACGCTCGGCACGCTCAAGCTCGCCGTCAACATCAGTGCGCACCAGTTGCGCGGCGCCGATTTCAGTGCAATCGTCGCCAATATTCTCCAGCACACCGGCGCGCCGGCGGGCAAGCTATGCCTGGAGTTGACGGAAAGCGTGTTGGCGGAAAATACCGCGGAAACCGTCGAGCTCATGCACGAGCTGACTGGTCAGGGCGTCCATCTTTCGCTGGATGACTTTGGTACTGGCTATTCCTCGCTGGCCTACCTGCGCCGCTTCCCGCTGACCGCCTTGAAGATAGACCGTTCGTTCGTGCATGACGTGCATCTCGACCCGGAAGCCGCACCGATCGTCAGGGCGATCATCGCCCTTGCCCGCACGCTGAAGCTCGACATTGTCGCCGAGGGGGTGGAACACGAGGCGCAACGCCGCTTCCTCATCGAAGGCGGCTGCGGTGCACTCCAGGGCTACCTGCTGGGCCGGCCGCTTCCCATTTCGGAATTCGAGCGGATGTACAGCAGCGCGGGGATCGGCCATGCCTGATTTCCGCCGCGGTCATGTTTCCTATTCGCATGACGCTAGCATTAGGATCAGGATGAGCAGTGCCGGTATGAGCAACCTTAGTCCGAAATAATTTCCCTTAGTCCGGGTTCTGATGGTTGCTCGGCAATGCCCTGCTCCCCAGTACGCGAGATAAGCGAAAGCCCGGCTCCTGGAAGAAGCCGGGGATTTGCTGTCCATTGATCCCTTGGAATCGAGACTCTTGCTTAGACGTTGAACAGGAAGTTCAGCACGTCGCCATCCTTGACGATGTATTCCT
>CAMPHU010000365.1 GCA_946886065.1 uncultured Massilia sp.
GCCGCCAGCTGGTGCGGACGCAGGCCGTCGTAGTCCTCGAACGGTTGGTGGATCCACGGGTTGTGCGGCAGGTCTTCCAGGTGGTAGTCCGGCTTGAAGCTTGACGTGCCCTTGACCCAGATGACGGCCGATTTGACTTCGCTGACGTCCGGGTAGTTGGTCTGCAGGTGCTCGCGCACACGTTGCAGGGTCACGCCGGAATCGGCCAGGTCATCGACCAGCAGGATGCGGCCGGCCAGCGGGCCCTTGGTCATCGTCATGTACTTGGCGATGTCCAGGTTGCCCTGCTTGGTGCCGGCTTCCTCGCGGTAGGAGCTGGTCGACAGGATCGCCAGCGGCACGTCGAAGATGCGCGAGATCACGTCGCCGGGACGCACGCCGCCGCGCGCCAGGCACAGCACCATGTCGAACTTCCAGTTCGATTCGTAGACTTGCAGCGCAAGGCGCTCGACCAGACGGTTGTACTCGTCCCAGGATACCCAGAGGTCCTTGTCGGTCGATACAGGGGTGTTCATTTCAGGTTATTCCTATTTTTATGTTGGTACTTATGCGGCGAACGGATGGCGCAGCACGATGGTTTCTTCGCGGTCCGGACCGGTCGACACCATGTCGATCGGGATGCCGACCAGCTCTTCGATGCGCTTGATGTAGGCGCGTGCGGCGGCCGGCAGCTCGTCCATCGACTTGGCGCCGACGGTGCTTTCGGTCCAGCCCGGCATTTCTTCATACACCGGCTGGCACAGTGCGGCTTCTTCGGCGCCGACCGGGAAGATGTCCACGTCGCGGCCGTCGATCTTGTAGCCGGTGCACAGCTTGAGCGACTCCAGGCCGTCCAGCACGTCCAGCTTGGTCAGGCACATGCCCGACACGCCATTGATCTGGACCGAGCGGCGCAGCAGCGCGGCGTCGAACCAGCCGCAGCGGCGTGCACGGCCGGTCACGGTGCCGAACTCGTGGCCCACGCGCGAGAGGTGCTCGCCGACGCCCTGGTCGGTCGGCAGCTCGGCCGGGAACGGACCCGAACCCACGCGGGTGGTGTAGGCCTTGGTGATGCCCATGATGTAGTGCAGCATGCCCGGGCCCACGCCGGCGCCGGCGGCGGCATTGCCGGCCACGCAGTTCGACGAGGTGACGAACGGGTAGGTGCCGTGGTCGACGTCCAGCAGCGAGCCCTGGGCGCCTTCGAACAGCAGGTTGCCGCCGGCTTTGTGCGCAGCGTACAGGCTTGATGACACGTCGCCGACCATCGGACGCAGGCGCGGCACCAGGGCCATCGCGTCGTCGAAGGTCTGCTGGAAGTCGATCGCCTCGCCGCCCAGGTAGTTGACCAGGACGAAGTTGTGGTACTCGAGGTTTTCCTTCAGCTTCTCGGCGAAGCGCTCTTCGTTGAGCATGTCGGCGATGCGGATCGCGCGGCGCGCCACCTTGTCTTCGTAGGCCGGGCCGATGCCCTTGCAGGTGGTGCCGATCTTGTTCTCGCCGCGCCTGGCTTCGCGCGCCTTGTCGATGGCGACGTGGTAAGGCAGGATGACCGGGCAGGCTTCCGAGATCTTCAGGCGCGAGGCCACTTCGACGCCGGCGGCTTGCAGCTTGTCGATTTCGCGCATGACGTCCGGCACCGAGACCACGACGCCGTTGCCGATGTAGCAGGCCACGCCTTCGCGCATGATGCCCGACGGGATCAGCTGCAGCGCGGTCTTCTGGCCCTTGATCACCAGGGTGTGACCGGCGTTATGGCCGCCCTGGAAGCGCACCACGCCGGCGGCATGGTCGGTCAGCCAGTCGACGATCTTACCCTTGCCTTCGTCGCCCCATTGGGTGCCGATGACGACGACGTTCTTTGCCACGTTAGTATTTGACATCACTTAACCTAAGTTTTTGAGAATCCAATTTCCGTTTTCGAGGACGAGCACGCGGTCGCACTCGAACTCGTCCTGAACATTCTCGTGACCCGGCATGCTCTGGATCACGACTTCGCCTGCCTTGCGCAGGTCAGCGATTTTTTCCCGCAATTCCGGGGCATTGCCCCAGGGCGCGCGGATGGAATGCTTGCGCTCGGCGGTCGGCAGCAGGCGCGCCAGCTCGCGCAGGTCGAGCGAGAAGCCGGTTGCCGGGCGGGCGCGGCCGAAGGCCTCGCCCACGTGGTCGTAGCGGCCGCCGCGCGCCACCGCGTTCGGCAGGCCCGGCACGTAGAGCGCGAACATGGCGCCGCTTTCGTACTGGTAGCCGCGCAGGTCGGCCAGGTCGATCGCCACGTCGGCGCGGCCGATGGCGGAACCCGCCAGCGCGGCCAGTTCGGCCAGCGCACGGGTGATGCCCGGGAGCTGCGGCAGCATTTCCTTGGCGCGCGACAGCACGTCGATGTCGCCGTACAGCTGCGGCAGGGCCAGCAGGGCCTGGCGCGTTTGCGGGTAGTAGTTCTTCGAGATCTCATCCAGGCTGGCCGCATCCTTGGCGCGCAGCAGGCAGTAGATCTGGCCTTCGTCGCGGCGCGCGGCCGGGTCCTCGTTCAGGAGTGCGCGCAGCACGCCGACATGCGACAAATCGAGGCGCACATCGGTGAAGCCGGCCAGGGCCAGCGAGCCGAGGGCCAGTTCCTGGATCTCGGCGTCGGCCTCGAGGCCGGCGTGGCCGTAGATCTCGGCGCCGATCTGCACCGGTTCGCGGGTCGCGTGCAGGCCCGAGGGACGGGTGTGCAGCACCGAGCCGGCGTAGCACAGGCGGGTGACGGAATCGCGGTTCAGCAGGTGGGCGTCGATGCGGGCGACCTGGGTGGTCATGTCGGCGCGCAGGCCGAGCAGGCGGCCGGACATCGGGTCGACGACCTTGAAGGTCTTGAGGTCGGTGTCTTCGCCGGCGCCGGCCAGCAGCGAGTCGGTGTACTCGAGCAGCGGCGGCATTACCAGCTCGTAACCATACAGCCGGAAGTTGTCCAGCATCAGACGGCGTAGTTCCTCGATCTTGCGCGCTTCGGACGGCAAGACATCGGCAATATTCTCAGGCAGTAGCCAGTTCGGCATGGGCGACAGCGGTTGGATGTTGGATTTTAGTGAGAGCAACAACGCAGCCACGGCAGGCGTGGCAACGCGCGGCGCGAGCGCCGAATCGGCAATTTTAACCGAAAACGGCGGTTAACTGGCGGGGAATGCTTGTTTGGCAGGCTGGAGGTTGGCAAATTGCCACTATAGACAAGTGGTGCCTGGGGGTATTGGGGCTGGCGTTTCGGGTTACGGATGGCGGAACGGACTTGGGTCCCCGCCTTCGCGGGGATGACGTTTACAAGGTGCGAGAAATAGTGGTCGCACCACTATTCGCCCGCCCCCTTCGCACGTCATC
>CAMPHU010000366.1 GCA_946886065.1 uncultured Massilia sp.
CGGCGGACAGGAGGGCGAGGGTGGTGCGCAGAGCGAAGTGCATGGGGTTTCCTTTGAGCTGAAAAGTGTGTCTTGAGGAAATTTCCTGCGAAACATTTACCCAGCATAACTCCTGCTCACCGGAAAATACGTAACGAGTTGTAACAGGCGCCGTGTTTTCTTGTAACAATTCGGGCGTTTCCATAGGGAAGTGGCGCTTGGAAATTTTTTTCGAACTGCGTGTAACTTGTCGTCGAAAAACATCGCTTCTTCGGTTTACGGCGGCGAAACAGGCCCTTGTCGCCCAAGCTTTTGGTTACAAGCGGGGCGCCAAGAGGAAGGCTCGCGTAACAGGCTCCGGCGTGGCGTGCACGCCGCTTCCGGCGCGTTGCACGCAGCGGGCAGGGCCCCGCGTACGTGCGCCCCCTGCCTGTCGCCACCTGCGGAATACACATGCCGGCACTGTTGTCCATTCAGGGCCGGTGCACCCGCCGACCCGCTTCCATCCTCCTGCCGAACCGGCCAGGCCGACTTGCCTTCCATGGCCAAGGGCAGGGTCCAAAAAAAACGGGACCTCGAAAGGTCCCGTTTTTTAGCAGCGTGCGATTAGCGCGGCAGGATCGCGAATTGCGGTGCCGGGCGATAGTCAGGCTTGACCGAACGGCTCATGAACTTGCTCCATGCCGCTTGGCCGCTGGTGCCGCTCACGCCGACCGCATAGGCCAGGGCAGGCTGCATGTTCGACGGGTAACCCATCGCCGACGAGGAAAAACCCGTCATTTCGCCAACTTTCAGCTTCAGGAAGGCAGCCTGCTCGGCGCTGCCGCAAGCCAGCGAACGGAAGGTCTGGGACTGGCTCAGATCCGCGGCCTGCTTCATGGTCGTGAAGAACGGGCTGGTGGAGCTGGTGCGAACCGTCATCGAGTACAGGGCGCCGTCGATCCAGCAGATGCCCGGATCGGTCATGCGCATGACCGGGAACTTCGCCTTGTAGGTCAGCAGACGCTTCGCATCGGTGAACCCGAGGTCCACGGCGTGGCCGATGGCGGAAGTGAAGAAGTCATCCTGCCACGGCGCGAGGGCGGTGCCGCTGTTGTAGACCATGGCGCCGTTGGTCAGCGCATGGAACACATTGGCCGAAGCATTGTCCGTGTAGTTGGTGTTGTACCAGGTCAGGTTATTCGCCATCAGGGTCGTGAAATGCGACTTCAGCACATCCGTATCCGGGGTGATGTAAGCGGCTTCCGCGAGCGAACGCATGCTCCATGCCTGGCCACGGACCTGGTCGGTAGCCAGCAGGCCCTTGCTGGTCTGGCGGTAGTTCGGATTGGACGAGAACACGTTCCACATGGTCCAGAACTGCAGCTCTTCCAGGTAGAAGTAATCGCCGGTCACCATGTACGGGAAGTAGGCGAATGCAGGCTGGTGCGAGGAGTCGTGCTTGTTCGGCGTCGCGCATGCATCGGTGGTCGGGCAAGCCGGGAAGGCTTCCGATTTCTTGGTCACCGGATTGTAGGCGTCCGCGGTACGGCCCAGGATGGTCATGTACGGATAGTTCATCACGCTGATCGGACGGTCGGTCAGCTTGTCGCGATAGTGCATGGACCAGCTGCCGGCCAGGTCCGCGGTACCCATGGTGACCTGCTTGGCACGGTTGTCCATGCTGAGCAGATAGACTGTCGCCCATGCCGGGAGCAGACCGATATCGTCGCGGCCGCCGGTGTTCGGCATGTAGGGAAGCGCCATGCCTACGCCCATCGGCTCGGTCTTGGTACCGGTCCACTTCGTCTTCAGGGCTGCCAATGCGGTCTCGGGCACCACCAGCGAACGGTCGAAGTTCGGCAGGGCCTTGGTGTCGATCAGATACGCGGTGTTGTGCTTGACGTTCACGCGATCGGTCGCGCCGTCGTTCCAGAACAGCTTGCGCCAGCGGGCGTGATGGAAGTGCACCATCGCCGGCTTCGAGTACACGACCTTGCCGCCTACGACCACTTCGGCATCGTAGGTGAAGTTCTGCGGCGACGGCTCGTAGGCCCAGTTGTTTTCAATCGTCACATCCACACGGGCCTTCTTGATGGCCGGGTACCAGCGCACGGCGAAGCGGGCGCTCAGGTGAGGATGGCTGGCGCCGCTGGCGTTCTTGAGCGGAGCCGACACATGCCATTCGGTGGCGGTGCTGCCGCTCAGCCAGGTGGTGAACTTGCCGCTCTTGATCAGATCGGCAGCGGAGGCGGAGTAGCGGGTGCCGGCGATCGTGGCGTTTGCCGTCGCGGTAAAGCCGCTGTTCAGCAGATCGGTGGTGCTGGAGGCGGTCGAGGAAGCAATCGCGCTGCCCGGCACCAGGTCCAGGGTGGCGGTGGTGCCTGCTGCAAGGCTCGGGAGAACGCCCGAAATCACGGCGTGGCGAACCGAGCCATCCGGGTGCGAGGCTTTCACGTCGATCTGCAGCGGCAGGGTGGTGCCATTGCTCAGGCGGCCGACCAGGCTGGCGCCCTTGGCCAGGTGACCAGGAGTGAACACTTGGCCGAAAGTGAACGGGACATTGCTCTGTGCGACGGTGGCGCTGGTGTTCTCCAGGCGGACGTTGGTGATCGCGCTGGCCGTGGTCGCCGGCGGGGTCACGGTGCTCGGGGAGGTCGTGGTCGGCGAAGTGGTGGGCGAAGTAGCCCCCACCGAGCGGCCCGAGTAAATAGTGGAAGCGGAGCGGTCGTCGCTCGACGCCATGGAATCTTGGCTGTCACCGCCGCCGCACGCCACAAGGACGGCGCCGCAGATGGTGGTGGACAGGGTGCGTGCTACCAGGGTTTTCAGTTGCGATTTCATCTCAAAGGTCTCTTCACTAGTTGCTGTGGCTAAAGATTTTCCGCCACGAAAGAAACTGAAGGTTAAGCTAAAGCAGAGAAGATTCCTACTGGAATCAACATTTGTGTTCAATATTTCGCCCAAATACAACGCAAAATTATGAGGTTTTTAACGAATATTATTTGTCTGTAAATCGATTGCTTGACAATTTTCTCTTGCTTGTTTATTAGGTAGGGCGAAAAAAAACCCGCCTTGCGGCGGGCTTTTGTGGTGACAAAGAATTACTTTGCTGCCGCCACCATGTAATCGACGGCTGCCTTGACGTCCGTGTCCGAGGCGGTCGAGCCGCCCTTCGGCGGCATGACGCCGGCCTTGCCCTGGAAGCCTTTGATGGCATGGTCGTAGAGCACGGCGTCGCCTTGCTTGATGCGTGCGGCCCAGGCCGTCTTATCGCCGAGCTTCGGCGCACCAGCGATACCGGCGCCGTGGCAGGCGACGCAGGCGGCGTTGTAGGTGTTCTTGCCGGCATCGGCGCTGGCGACGGCCGGCGCT
>CAMPHU010000367.1 GCA_946886065.1 uncultured Massilia sp.
GGTGCGCGCCTGTTCGAGCTTGGCGCGCTCGAAGGCGCGGCGCGAGATCTCGCTGTAGATCGTGGTGCCGGTCAGGGTTTCCAGCAGCTCGCCGCGCTCGTTCTCGTCCGTCTTGAGGAAGGCCGAGAACTCGTTCTGGGCCAGCAGCACGGCGCGCGTGAACTGCTCGAAGGACAGGCCAATGCGCTGCACGATCTCGGCTGCGACCTCGGTCTTGGTGCCGCCAATGGCCGCCAGGTCGGGAAGCCGGTGCAGGCTCATCCTGGACGGCTGCAGCGCGCCGCCCGGCTTGCCGTAGGCGCGCCGCACGCTCCAGCGGGCGCGGTAGCGGCCCTCGTCGCTGCCGACGAAATCGACCTCGGACCAGGCCTCGGCCGCGCCGCGCCGCAGCAGGGTGCGCGGGTCGAGCGCCGAGACCGTGTCGCCGCCCACGTCGGGCAGCTGGCTGCCGGCGCGCTTGAGCAGGCGCGGGGTGGCGTCGTAGAGGGCCAGGCAGAGGGCGTCCAGCAGGGTGCTCTTGCCGGCCCCGGTGGGGCCGCTGATGGCGAACAGGCCGCTGGATGCGAGCGGCTCCTGCTCGAAATCGACCGCGAAGGCCTGGGCCAGCGAAGCCAGGTTCTTGCCGCTGATGCGCAGGATCCTCATTCGCCGTCCACCGCGTTGGCCAGTTCCGAGAAAGCGGCCATCAGGTCGGGCGGGGCCTCGGCGCCGAAGCGCTGCTGCCACAGGCGGCGGAAGATGTCGTCCGGCTGCAGGCGCGCCAGCTGGTCGAGGGTGAGCGCGTCGGCGCCCTCGCTGACGGTGCTCATTCTCCTGGTGGGTTCGATCTTGGCGAGGCGCACCGGCTTGCCTTCCAGCGCCGCCTCGACGCGCGCGCGCAGGCCCGGCTCGGGGCCGTCGAGCAGCACCCGCACCTCCAAATAAGGATGGGCCTGCGGCGGCAGGTGGTCCAGTTCCAGCGCTTCGAGCGCGGCCAGCACCTCGTCCAGCGGGGCCGGCGTGGCGGGCACGCGCAGCAGCTGCACCGGACGCGGCACGTGGACCGGCGTTACCGACCGCGCGGCGCCGCCCTCCAGGTCGATGCACAGCACCTGGTGCTGGTAGCCGACTTCCGAGAACGACAGCGGCAGCGGGCTGCCGCAATAGCGCACGTGCTCCTGCTTGCCCACGCGCTGGGCCAGGTGCAGGTGGCCCAGGGCCACGTAGGCCAGGTCCGGATCGAACATGCTCGCCGGCAGGGCCTCGGTGCCGCCGATCACGATGCGGCGCTCGGAATCCTGCGAGGACTGGCCGTCCACCATGTGGCAGTGGCCCATGGCGACGATCGCCTGGCCCTCGCCGCAGCGTTCCTTCGCCAGCGCGTAGGCCTGGCGGTAGAGCAGGGTGGTGCCGTGCAGGTAGGGGTCGAGAGGCGCCTCTCCTTCGGCTTGGCGCGCTTCGCGCGGCACGTCGCCCGGGCGCAGGAAGGGCACGGCCAGGCACCAGGCGCGGGTTTGCCCTTCGCTGTCGCGCAGCGGCAGCACCAGGCGCCCGACGTCGATCTCGCCGTCGCTGCCGCGCACCACGTGGCCGACCACGAAGATGCCGTAGGCTTCCAGCAGCGGGGTCGGCGCCTCCAGCCGGCCCGGCGAATCGTGGTTGCCGGCGATGACCACCACCTGCAGGTGCGGCACGGCGGCCTTGGCGCGCTGCAGGAAGCGGTACAGCTGGCGGTGCGCGAAGGCCGACGGATTGGCGTTGTCGAACACGTCTCCCGCGATCAGGAGCGCGTCGATGCGCTCGGCGACGAGCGTATCCACCAGCCAGTCGAGGAAGCACTGGTGTTCGTAGATCCGGTCGAAATTGTGCAGGGTCTGGCCGAGGTGCCAGTCGGAAGTGTGCAGCAGCCGCATGGGGTCGAAAAAGCAAAGTCTGGTCGGCGCCAACTATAACGCATTGGCTCCCCGAACGCCCCCGGCTTCGACAGCCATTGTCGAAACTTCACTACAATGGCCGCATGAGCGAACTCATTCTTTCGAGCGGCGCCGCGCGCGCCCTGCACCTGGCGGCCCAGGGCCTGGATGTTGCGCGGCGCCGCCGCGCCGTCAAGGCGGACGTGCTGGACGCGATCCGGCGCATGGAGATGCTCCAGATCGACACCATCAGCGTGGTGGCGCGCAGCCCCTACCTGGTGCTGTGGAGCCGGCTCGGCGACTACGACCCCGCCTGGCTGGACCAGCTGCTGGCCGAAGGCAGCCTGTTCGAATACTGGGCCCATGAAGCCTGCTTCCTCCCGATCGAGGACTACGGCCTGTACCGGCACCGCATGCTCGACCCGGAGCGGATGGGCTGGAAGTATTCGGCGCGCTGGATGCGCGAGCACGCCGACGTGGTCGAACGCCTGCTGTCCCATGTGCGCGAGCACGGCCCGGTGCGCTCGGCCGAGTTCGAGCGCAAGGACGGGAAGGGCGGCGGCTGGTGGGAGTGGAAGCCCGAGAAACGCGCGCTGGAAGTCCTGTTCACGGCGGGGCGCCTGATGATCGCGCGGCGCCAGAACTTCCACCGGGTCTACGACCTGGCCGAGCGCGTGCATCCGGAATGGGACGACCGGCGGCTGCCGGATGAAGACGCGGTGCGCCGTGAATTCGCCCTGCGCACGGTGCGCGCCCTGGGCCTGGCCAAGGCCGCCTGGATCCCCGACTACCACCGCACCCGCCGTCCCCACGTCGACCCGGCCCGGCTGGCCGACGAAGGCCTGCTGGTGCGGGCCCGGGTGGACGGCTGGCGCGAGCCGGTCTACCTGCATCCCGATCATCTGGAGCGCGCCCGGCTTGCGGCCGGGGGCGCCCTGAACCCGAGCCTGACCACCTTGCTGTCGCCCTTCGACCCGGTGGTGTGGGACCGGCGCCGCGCGCTGGAATTGTTCGGCTTCGACTACCGCCTCGAATGCTATACCCCGGCCGCCAGGCGCCGCTACGGCTACTTCACCCTGCCGCTGCTGCGGCGCGGGGCGCTGGTGGGCCGCATCGACGCCAAGGCGCACCGGAAGGCCGGGATCTTCGAGCTCAAGAGCGTCGTCCTGGAGCCCGGCGTGCGCCTGAGCGCGCGCTTCGCGCTCGACGTGGCCGGGGCGCTGCGGCGCTGCGCGCGCTGGCATGGATGCCCGCAGCTCGGCGTCGGCCACCTCGAGCCCGCCGCCTTCGGCGCCCTGCTGGCCGGGGCCCTGGCCGAAGACGCCCGTGCAGTGGCATGAACTCATTTTGTTCCCGCCCGGGTGTTTGACACAGCTCAAGTCTGCATGTGTCCTTCTCTCTACACTTG
>CAMPHU010000368.1 GCA_946886065.1 uncultured Massilia sp.
CCGACCTGCGCCTGAACGAGCCGCGCTACGTGACGCTGCCGAACATCATGAAGGCGAAGAAGAAGCCGCTCGAGACCGTCAAGCCGGAAGACCTGGGCGTCGATGTGACCCCGCGCCTGAAGACCCTGAAAGTGGTCGAGCCGGCGAAGCGCTCGGCTGGCGTCAAGGTGCCGGATGTGGCGACGTTGGTGCAGAAGCTGCGCCTTGAGGCCAAAGTCATCTAATCGGCCGCCCCTAAAAAAAATTCATAGGAATCATCATGGTCGCACTCGTTATTGCTGAACACGACAACGGCTCCCTGAAGGGCGCTACCCACCACACTGTCACCGCGGCCGCCCAGTGCGGCGCAGGTGGTGCAAATGAGGTCCACATCCTGGTCGCCGGCGCGAACTGCGGCGCCGCCGCCGAAGCCGCCGCCCAGATCTCGGGTGTAGCCAAGGTGCTGGTCGCCGACGCGCCGCACTTCGCCGACGGCCTGGCCGAAAACGTCGCCGAGCAGGTGCTGGCGATCGCCGGCAGCTACTCGCACATCCTGGCTCCGGCTACCGCCTACGGCAAGAACATCCTGCCGCGCGTGGCCGCCAAGCTCGACGTGGCCCAGATCTCGGAAATCACCAAGGTCGATTCGCCGGATACCTTCGAGCGTCCGATCTACGCCGGCAACGCCATCGCCACTGTCCAGTCGTCCGACTCGGTCAAGGTCATCACCGTGCGCGGCACCGCTTTCGACAGCGCCGCTCTTGGTGGTTCGGCTGCCGTCGAGCAGATCGCCGCAGTCGGCGACTCGGGCAAGTCGTCCTTCGTCGGCCGCGAACTGGCCAAGTCGGACCGTCCGGAACTGACCGCAGCCAAGATCATCGTCTCGGGCGGCCGCGGTATCGGCTCGGCAGAGAACTTCAAGATCCTGGAGCCGCTGGCCGACAAGCTGGGCGCCGCCATGGGCGCCTCGCGCGCCGCCGTGGATGCGGGCTTCGTGCCGAACGACTGGCAGGTTGGCCAGACCGGCAAGATCGTCGCCCCGACCCTGTACATCGCCGTCGGCATCTCGGGCGCGATCCAGCACCTGGCCGGCATGAAGGACTCGAAGACCATCGTCGCGATCAACAAGGATCCGGAAGCGCCGATCTTCTCGGTGGCCGACTACGGCCTGGTGGGCGACCTGTTCGAAGTCGTTCCGCAGCTGGTCAAGGAACTGGGTTAATTCCCGTGAGCGGTGGGCGCAGTGCTTCTGCCTCCACCGGCTACCTGCTTATGCACGTCGTTCCGGCCTTCGCTGGAACGACGTTTTTACTTATAGCGTGCGTTACCTGTAGCGTTACGCGTTGAAGAGATACATCAGGAGACAAAGGTGAGCTACCAAGCCCCGCTGAAAGACATGCAGTTCGTCCTCAACGAACTGGCGAACCTGGAACAGATCAACCAGCTGCCCGGCTGCGAGGACGCGACCGCCGACACCGTCGCCGCGGTCCTGGAAGAGAGCGCGAAGTTCTGCGGCGAAGTCGTCGCCCCGCTGAACCACTCTGGCGACAAAGAACCGAGCTCTTGGCGTGACGGCAGCGTCACCACCTCGAAGGGCTTCAAGGAGGCCTTCCGCGCCTTTGTCGAAGGCGGCTGGCAGGGCGTGCAGCACCCGTCCGAATTCGGCGGCCAGGGCCTGCCCAAGCTGGTGGCCACCCCGTGCATGGAGATGCTCCATGCCGCCAACCTGTCCTTCGCGCTGGCGCCGATGCTGTCCGACGGCGCCATCGAGGCGCTGCTGACCGCCGGTTCCGATGAGCAGAAGGCGCTGTTCCTCGAGCCGCTCATCAGCGGCAAGTGGACCGGCACCATGAACCTGACCGAGCCGCAGGCCGGTTCCGACCTGGCCGCCGTGCGCACCCGCGCCGAGCCGCAGGGCGACGGCACCTACAAGATCTTCGGGACCAAGATCTTCATCACCTACGGCGAGCACGACATGGCGGAGAACATCATCCACCTGGTGCTGGCGCGTACCCCGGACGCGCCGGCGGGCGTGAAGGGCATCTCGCTGTTCGTCGTGCCGAAGTTCCTGGTCAACGCCGACGGCTCGCTGGGCGCGCGCAACGACGCGCACTGCGTCTCGATCGAGCACAAGCTGGGCATCAAGGCATCGCCGACCGCCGTGCTGCAGTTCGGCGACCACGGCGGCGCCATCGGCACGCTGGTGGGCGAAGAGAACCGTGGCCTGGAATACATGTTCATCATGATGAACGCGGCCCGCTTCGGCGTCGGCATCCAGGGCGTCAGCGTGGCCGAGCGCGCCTACCAGCAGGCGGTGGCCTTCGCCAAGGACCGCGTGCAGTCGCGCGAAGTGGCCGGCTCGCCGGGCCCGGTGGCCATCATCAACCACCCGGACGTGCGCCGCATGCTGATGTCGATGCGCTCGCAGACCGAGGCGGCGCGTGCGCTGGCCTACGTCGGCGCGGGGCTGTCGGACATCGCCCACCACCACGCCGATGAAGCAACCCGCAAGGCCAACCTGGCCGTGTACGAGTACCTGGTCCCGATCATCAAGGGCTGGTCGACCGAGATGAGCGAGAACGTCACCCGCGACGGCGTGCAGGTGCACGGCGGCATGGGCTTCATCGAGGAGACCGGCGCGGCCCAGCACTACCGCGATTCGAAGATCCTGACCATTTATGAAGGCACCACCGCGATCCAGGCCAACGACCTGGTGGGCCGCAAGACCGTGCGCGACGGCGGCGCCGTGGCCAAGGGCCTGATTGCCCAGGTGCGCGCGACGGCTGCCCAGCTGGCGGAAGTGCAGGGCGACCTGGCGGCCGTGTCGCGCCGCCTCGTGGAAGGCGCGGATGCGCTGGAGCAGGTGGTGGACTACGTTGTGGCGAATACCAAGTCGGATGTGCGCGCGGTGTTCGCGGGCAGCGTGCTGTACCTGAAGCTGGCCGGCATCGTGCTGGGCGGCTGGCAGATGGGCCGCGCGGCGCTGGTGGCGCAGCAGAAGCTGCAGAGCGGCGAGGGCGATGTGGCCTTCTTCAAGGCCAAGATCGCTACGGCGCGCTTCTTTGCGGATCACGTGCTGTCGGGGGCTGGTGGCCTGCGTACGGCGATCGTGGAAGGCGCGGCGGGTGTGCTGGCGCTGGAGGTTGAGCAGTTCTAAACGCTGCTGCCAGCGGTAAAAAAGCGCCTTCGGGCGCTTAATGAGATGGTCATCCTCCACCCTACAAGTTACTAAACTTGTAGGGTGTTTTCATTTTTGGATGGAGGCCATCATGCAAGACGTTACGCTCA
>CAMPHU010000369.1 GCA_946886065.1 uncultured Massilia sp.
TCTCGTCGCAGGCATAGCCGAACATCAGGCCCTGGTCGCCCGCGCCCTGGTCGAGGTCGAGGCCCGCGCCTTCGTCGACGCCCTGGGCGATGTCGGGCGACTGCTTGTCGTAGGCGACCAGCACCGCGCAACCCTTGTAGTCGATGCCGAACTCGGTGTTGTCGTAGCCGATGCGCTTGATGGTGTTGCGCGCGACCTGAATATAATCGACGTTGGCGTGCGTGGTGATTTCGCCGGCCAGCACCACCAGACCGGTGTTGCACAGGGTTTCGGCAGCGACGCGCGCGCGCGGATCCTGTTCCAGGATGGCGTCGAGGATGGCGTCGGAAATCTGGTCAGCGACCTTGTCGGGGTGGCCTTCCGAGACGGATTCGGAAGTAAAAAGATAGTCGTTGGACATTGAGGCTCCAAAGTTACTGTTCAATAAACTGCCGCAGCAACTCGTGCCTGCGACGCTTTAGCGACATTTATATTCCGCTTCGCAAGTTGTCATTAACTCGGCGGATCCTGCATAAAGTGGTATTTTACGCTCCTTGTGAATTTTGGTGTGGAAACTCACGCGCCGCTCAACCCAGATCAATCGAATGCTAGTCGTCCTCTTCCGCGTCCTGTCCGTATTTCCGTTGCCAGTCTTGCATGCACTGGGAGCGGCGCTGGGCTGGCTCGTCTATTCCCTGTCGCCCTCCTACCGCCGCCGCCTGCGCGCCAACCTGCGCCAGGCCGGCTACGACGCCCACTGGCGCGCGGCCGTTTCCGAAGCCGGCAAGGCCATCGTCGAGCTGGCCTTCGTCTGGTGCGCCAAGCCGGAGCGTGTCGCGCGCCATGCCAGCGTCGAGAACTGGGAGCTGGTGCAAAGCAAGCTCGACGCGGGCCGCGGGATTGTCTTTTTGACGCCACACCTCGGCTGTTTCGAAATGACGGCGCAGCAGATCGCGCTGCACACCGCCCTCACCGTCATGTACCGGCCGCCGCGCAAGAACGCGCTCAAGCCCCTGGTCGAGGGCGCCCGCGCGCGCCACAACCTGCACCTGGCGCCGGCCACCCTGGCCGGCGTGCGCATCCTGGCCAAGACCCTGAAAAGCGGCCAGCCGATCGGCATCCTGCCGGACCAGGTGCCGCAGGAAGGCGAAGGCACCTGGGCGCCCTGGTTCGGCCGCAGCGCCTACACCATGACCCTGCCGGCCAAGCTGGCCCAGCTGGGCAAGGCCGACATCCTGCTGGTCTACGCCGAGCGCCGTCCGCGCGGCGCCGGCTACACCGTGCGCTTCGTGCCCTTCGAGGGCGATTTGTCCGGCAGCGCGGCCGACCAGGCCGCCGCCATCAACCGTGCGATGGAGCAGCTGATCGCCCGCGCCCCGGCCCAGTATTTCTGGAGCTATAACCGCTACAAGCAGCCGGACGGCGTGGCGGCGCCAGGCAGCGAGGTGGAAGCATGAGGGCCCTGCTGTTCGTCATGTGGCTGCTGCACTTCCTGCCGCTGCCCATTCTGGGCCGCCTGGGCGAAGCGGTCGGCAGCCTGATGTTCCTGGTCCTGGGCAAGCGCCGCCACATCGCGCTGACCAATTTGCGCCTGTGCATGCCGGAGCTGGACGAGGCCGCTCGCCGCGACATCGCGCGCCGCCATTTCCGCGCCTACGCGCGCAGCATCTTCGAGCGCTCCATCCTGTGGTGGGCGCCGGAAGAACGGGTGCGCAGCCTGATCCACGTCGAGCCGGCGGTGCCGCAGGCCGAGATGGAAGCCGGCCCCACCATCCTGCTGTGCCCGCACTTCGTGTGCCTGGACGTGGCGGGCGTGGCCTCGCGCGTGATCCCGGTCTGCAGCATGTACGTGCCGCAAAAGAACGAGGCCTTCGACAAGCTGCTGCGCCACGGACGCGAGCGCTACGGCCCGGTGCGCCTGGTGACGCGCAAGGAAGGCATCAAGCCCATCCTGCGCGCCCTGCGCGACGGCCTGCCTTACTTCATGCTGCCGGACATGGATTTCGGCGAGAAGGATGCCGAGTTCGTGCCCTTCTTCGGCGTGCCGGCCGCGACCCTGACCGCCCTGGGCCGCATCGCGGCGACCACGGGCGCCAAGGTGATCCCGGTGATTGCCACCTACCTGCCGAACTACAAGGGCTGGCGTGTGGTGTTTTATCCGGCGTGGGAGAATTACCCCGGTGACGACATGACCGAGGCGACCCGCCGCATGAATGCCTTCATCGAGGACCGCGTGCGCGAAGCGCCGGAACAGTATTTCTGGACCCACAAGCGCTTCAAGACCCGTCCTCCGGGCGAGCCTTCGCTGTATTGAACCCTGGATCCCACACTGCCATGAAACTGAAATTCACCAAGATGCACGGCGCCGGCAACGATTTCATCGTGGTCGACGCCATCAACCAGGATGTCTCCCTGAGCACCGAACAGTGGCAGCGCCTGGCCGACCGCCGTTTCGGCATCGGCGCCGACCAGATCCTGATCGTCGAGCGCCCGACCGAGCCGGGGGTGGATTTCCGCTACCGCATCTTCAACAACGACGGCGGCGAAGTCGAGCAGTGCGGCAATGGCTCGCGCGCCTTTGTCCGCTTCGTGGTCGACAAGGGATTGAGCAAGGAACGCAGCATCCGCGTGCAGACCATGTCAGGCATCATCAATCCGCGCATGGAAAAGGACGGCAGCATCACCGTGGACATGGGCGCGCCGCGCCTCGAACCGTCCGAGCTGCCCTTCGACGCCGCCGGCCTGGGCGGCCGGGCCGAAGGCGACGATACCCTGTGGCCCCTGCCTGTCGCGGGCAAGACCGTGTTCGTGTCGGTGGTTTCGATGGGCAACCCGCACGCGGTGCAGGTGGTCGACGATGTCGACAGCGCCCCGGTGGCCCAGACCGGCCCGCTGATCGAGTCGCATGCGCGCTTCCCGAAGCGGGTCAATGCCGGCTACATGCAGGTGGTGGACCGCCACCACATCCGCCTGCGCGTCTACGAACGCGGCGCGGGCGAGACCCTGGCCTGCGGCACCGGCGCCTGCGCGGCAGTGGTGGCGGGCATCCGCCGCGGCCTGCTCGATTCGCCGGTACGCGTCTCCGCACGCGGCGGCGAGCTGAGCATCGCCTGGGCGGGACCGGGCCAGCCGGTCTATCTCAGCGGCCCCGCGGTCACCGTGTTCGAAGGCGAAGTCGAGATCTGAGCTTGCCGCCCGGTCCGGGCTTTCAG
>CAMPHU010000370.1 GCA_946886065.1 uncultured Massilia sp.
CGCTCCAGGTAGGCGCGCAGGTCGTCGAAGCTGATGGCGCCGCGGCGTTTCTCGTCGATGTCGTCGAAATGGCTGGCGACGAAGCCGAAATGCTTCGCTTCCTCGGCGCTCAGGCTGCCGTTGCCGTCCCGGTCGGCCGCCTTGAACTGCGCCTTCAGCTTGGCCAGCGCCTGGGCGCGCAGCGCCGCGCCCGCCGCCGGCGGCTCGGCCGGACGGACCCGCAGCGCCGGCGGAACCTGGGCGTCGTTGCCGAGCGGCGCCTGCGCGGCAGCCGCGCCCGCCGCACTCACAAGCAGGAGAAAGAGGTGCATGGTCTTCATTGTGCCACCGATACGCTGTTGTAGAAGGCGCGCAGGTCGGCCTTCTGGAGGCGGCGCACGTTGTCGTCGAGGTAGCTCATGTGCCCGCTGTTGTAGTTGCGAATCTGAATGCCGGCGCCGGCGCCCAGGCGCGCCAGATCCAGCTCCGTCTGGTAGAACGGCGTCGCCAGGTCATGATAGCCGCTCATGGCCATCACTTTCAACGAGGGATTGAGGGTCATTGCCGCGGCCAGGTCCGGGATCGTGTCCGGCAGCGGCTTGCCGTCGTGGCTGAAGTTCCAGAGGTTGAGGACATTGTTGGAACTCAGGTAGGACGTCGCCGCGGTATAGCGCAATTCGTTCTTGAGATAGCTGCCGATGGTGCCGGCGAAGGCATTGCCCACCAGGTTGATCGACGGGTCGCCGCCGGCCGCCAGCGCACTGCCGCTGGGCGCCTTCACCCGGGCATCGTAGCGCCCGATCACCTGTCCCGGCAGCAGGCGCGCGCGGTAGCCGCCCGGCATCATCGACAAATCCTGGCGCCAGGTTGGCGCCGACAGTCCGGTATAGGCGGCCAGCTGGTTCACCGTGGCATCGCTTGGCGGCGTGCCGCTGGCGAGGAAGGCGCCGACTTCGCTGCGGTAGGCGCCGGCGGCGAAGTCGCGTACGTGCTGCAGCACCGACGAAAAGTCGGTCGGCAGGCTGCCGCTCTGGTGGTAGGCCGAGACGGCCGCATAGCTCGGGAGATAGCCTTCGCAGCTGACCTGGCCGGGATCGAACACGCCGCAGTTGGAGTTGTAGTTCATGGCGGCCGACTGCAGCACGACGCCGGTCACGCGCACGCCGGCGCTTTCGAGCAGGTTGGACAGCACCGCCGTGCGCGGCGCACCGTAGGATTCGCCGAACAGGTAGACCGGCGAGGCCTGCCGGTTATTCGCGGCGAGATAGCGGCGCACGAAGTCGCGGAAGGCCGCCGCGTCCTGGTCGACGCCCCAGAACTGGGCATTGGTGCGCGGCGAGATCGCCTGCGAGTAACCGGTGCCGATGGCGTCGACGAAGACCAGGTCCGAATGGTCCAGCAGCGTTTCCTGGTTGTCGACCAGCTGCGGCGGGGTGGCGGGCGGCTCGGTGGACGGGAACCCGGTGGCCAGCCTGCGCGGTCCGAAGGACCCCAGGTGCAGCCAGATCGAGGCCGAACCCGGCCCGCCGTTGTAGAAGAAGGTGAGCGGCCGCTGCGCCGCCGGCTGAGCGCCGGCGGTGTAGGCGACGTAGAAGAAGGACGCCGCCGGTTGTCCGGTGGCCAGGTCGGTGGCCGTCAGGTGGCCGGTGGTGGCGGTGTAGGCGAGCGGGCGGCCGTCGAGGGTGATGCTCGCCGGGACCGTGGCGGCGTGCTCCTCCGCGCCCGCCAGCGACGCGGTGGCCGCGCCGGAATAGAGGACCGGATCGGCGTAGCTGCCCGGCAAGGTGGCGACCGGCGGCGGCTGAGGGGCCGGCGCCGGCGCCGGGGCGCTGTCGCCGCCGCCGCCGCACGCGGCCAGGGCGGCCGCGAACAGTGCGCCGGCCAGGCTGGGGAGGGGACCGGCGCGGCGCGACGCCTGCGCGGAAGCTGGAGTGGCCATCATCGTCCTCGGAGGAAACGGGCGGGTAGGGCAATTATGCGCCGGCTGAGAAAGAACTCAACAGTAATTAGATTGAGTTCAGCGTCGCGGTTCCGAACGGGCTTGCCGCTCTACGGGCGCTTCCGGGAATCGGGTCGATTCACTTTAAGGGAACTAAAGAAATTGCTTGCCACTTCAGGGGCGACGCGCTTTTTGCCGTCCCCAATCACCAAGGTAATCAATTGGCCCTCTGCAACAATGGCTTGCGAACTCGTGATCGATCCGTCCGGATCCTGTATCACGCCTTGCAAACCCGGATAACTCCCGACGCTGACATCCTTGACCTCAAGGACCCTGCTGTTCGCTGCCGCCGCCTGGCCATCCATGGCGACTTGCAGAAGCCGCCTGTTATCCAGCGGAACCTTGGTCGGTGGGATCTTAAAAAACGTCACGCTGTAGAGAAGCCGTGCCGGAGCCTGTGAATAGGCGCAGGTATGGACAGTGAAGAGCGCGCCCGGCGCCCCCGCTTCCTGTTGCACGCATGTTGGCTTACCCGGAAAGCTCACGCTAAACGAATTGTCGCCCGGGGAGAAAATCGACGCTTTCGCATGCGCGGACGATGATGCCGCAAGCGGGAACACCGCTATCGCGGCGAGCGTTGCCGCTGCAAGCCAATTTGTCGAGTCGATCTTCATGGCGTCCTTTGCAGTGATTGTGAAGGCATGAACAGGTATTTTTTGCAATTAAAGCACGGCTATTGCTCAACGTAAATGTTATGTAGTTTGATGGAAGGGTGATCCGCCTGGCGAAACGCCGGAGGCTGCGACGCCTTGGGCGCGGGTGCCGTACAATTGCGCTTTTTTCAACACGGAGCCATCCATGCGCGCCATTGAAATCACGCAGCCCGGCAAGCCGGAAGTCCTGCAGCTGTGCGAGCGCCCGCTGCCGCAGCTGAAGGAAGGCGAAGTCCTGATCAAGGTGCATGCCGCCGGCATCAACCGTCCCGACGTGCTGCAGCGCCTCGGCCACTATCCGGTGCCGCCCGGCGCCTCCGATCTGCCTGGCCTGGAAGTGGCCGGCGAGATCGTCGACGGCGAACTCGGCGACAGCGGCTTCAGGAAGGGCGACATGGTCTGCGCCCTGGTGCAGGGTGGCGGCTATGCCGAATACTGCGCCGCGCCGCTCGAACAGTGCCTGCCGTTGCCGCCCGGCCTCACGCCGCTGGAAGCGGCCAGCTTGCCGGAAACCTTCTTCACTGTCTGGAGCAATGTCTTCGACCGCGCCC
>CAMPHU010000371.1 GCA_946886065.1 uncultured Massilia sp.
CGGCGCTGGTGGTCAAGGCCCTGGCCAGTTCGCTGCTGTTCCGGCCCGATAACGCCTTCGTGTGGGTGACGCCCGGCGCCGAAGGGGGCTTCCTGATCGGCCTGATCATGCTGTCCGGCCTGGTGTTCGCGCCCCAGGTGGCCCAGCGGCGCCTGGCGGTGGTCACCCTGGTGCTCAGCCTTATCGTCGTCAATACGATTCCGGTGAATCCGTATTTCTCCTCGACCCTGCAAGGCTGGGTGCAGGGTAAATTCCTGAATTTCAACGGCGCGGCCCAGTTCCTGTCCCTGATGTGGCCGTTTTTCGCGCTCTGGTTCCTGCTGCTGCCATCGCACAAGCTCAATCGGCAGTAAAGAACGCGTATCATTGCGCTTTGGCGCCGCCATCTTTTCGACGAGAACGACATGAACGACACCAAGGACGCACCGTTTTATCAATACCACGTGTTTTTCTGCATGAACGAGCGGGAAGGCAAGGACGCGCGCCAGAGCTGCGGCAAGTGCGGCGCCGAGAAGGCGCAGAAGCACGCCAAGAAGCGCATCAAGGAACTGAACCTGAGCGGCCAGGGCAAGGTGCGCATCAACCAGTCCGGCTGCCTCGACCGCTGCGAGGAAGGCCCGGTGGTCGTGGTCTACCCCGAGGGCACCTGGTACACCTACGTGGACACGGCCGATATCGACGACATCATCGACCAGCACCTCATCGGCGGCAAGCCGGTGGAACGTTTGAAGATCTAATACCAAGAAGGACAATGAATATCCATTCGCACAAGTTCACCCTGGATGGCCATGCCGGCAAGATGCAATGCCTGCTGGACCTGCCCGATAGCGAACCGCGCGGCATCGCGCTCGTCGCCCACCCTCACCCGCTGTACGGCGGCACCATGGAAAACAAGGTGGCCCAGACCCTGGCGCGCACCTTCGTCAACATGGGTTACGCCGCCGCGCGCTTCAACTTCCGCGGCGTGGGCGAATCCGAAGGCGTGCATGACGACGGCAAGGGCGAAGTGGACGACATGGCCATCATGTACGAACACATGCGCGCGCGCTATCCGGACCTGCCGGTGACCCTGACCGGCTTCTCCTTCGGCACCTTCGTGCAGGCCCAGTTCCAGCAGCGCCTCATCGCGGAAGGCCGCCCGGCCGAGCGCCTGGTGCTGGTCGGCACCGCCGCCGGCAAATGGCCGATGCCGCCGGTGCCGCAAGACAGCATCCTGATCCACGGCGAACTTGACGATACGATCACGCTGCAGGAAGTCTATGACTGGGCGCGTCCTCTTGATATTCCGGTCATTGTCATCCCGGGCGCCGACCATTTCTTCCACCGCAAGCTCGGGCACATCAAAAATCTCGTTGCACAAATGTGGCGCCGGTGAACATTTCGGCGTAACACTGTCCTATAATGTTGGACTTCTCTTGAGGCAATGCTTTGCGGCATTGCCTTGCGCTCCACCACTACTGATTGACTGACACACTCCCATGAAAAAACTGTTCGCGGCCTTTGCCGCCAGCCTGGTGATGGTCTCGGCCAGCGCGCAAACCGTGCCGGCCCCGGCCATCGCCGCCAAATCGTGGCTGCTGCTCGACGCAACGAGCGGCCAGGTCATCGCCTCGCAGGATCACGCCGCGCGCATCGAGCCCGCCTCGCTGACCAAGATCATGACGGCCTACGTGACCTTCGCCGCCATCCGCGACAAACGCCTGGCGCTGAACCAGATGGTGACCGTCTCGACGCGCGCCTGGAAAGTCGACGGCTCGAGCTCGAAGATGTTCATCGATCCGGCCACCCCGGTGTCGGTGAACGACCTGCTGCACGGCCTGATGGTCCAGTCGGGCAACGACGCGGCGGTGGCGCTGGCGGAAGCCGTGGCCGGCGACGAAGGCACCTTCGTCACCCTGATGAATCGCGAGGCACAGCGCATGGGCCTGAAGGGCACCCGTTTCGCCAATCCGCACGGCCTGCCGGACGCGAACAACTACTCGACCGCGCAAGACCTGGCCACCCTGGCCGCGAACGTGATCCGCGATTTCCCCGAGTTCTACAAGATCGACTCGGTCAAGCAGTTCACCTATAACAAGATCACCCAGCAGAACCGCAACCGCCTGCTGTGGCTGGACTCGACCGTGGACGGCATGAAGACCGGCCATACCAACTCTTCGGGCTACAGCATGATCGCCTCGGCGCGCCGCCCGAACGGCACCACCGGCCAGCGCCGCCTGATCTCGGTCGTGCTGGGCGCCAGCTCGGACGCCGTGCGTACCGCGGAGAGCCAGAAACTGCTGAACTGGGGCTTCCAGAACTTCGACACCGTCAAGCTGTACGCGAAGGGCCAGGCCATCGCGACGCCGGAAGTGTGGAAGGGTTCGCAGTCGAACGTGAAGATCGGCTTCACCCGCGACGTACTGGTGACCGTGCCGAAGGGCGTGGCGGGCAAGCTCAAGCCGGTGCTGGAGCGTAAGGATCCGCTGGTTGCGCCGCTGGCGCTGAATGGCCAGGTGGGCACGCTCAAGATGATGGCGGACGGGAAGCCGCTGCTGGTGCTGCCGGTGGTGGCGCTGGAAGAAGTGGGCGAAGCGAGCATCTTTGGCCGTGCGTGGGATTCGATGCGGCTCTGGCTGCAGTAATCTTCTGTCATGCGTGGCGAAAAGCCCGTCCGAGCGAAAGCCGGGCGGGCTTTTTGTTTTGGTGGCTGTGCGGCGGACTTGGGTCCCCGCCTTCGCGGGGATGACGGTCTTTGGGCTACAGGTAAACTCAAACAACGTCGTTCCGCCCAAGTTCGTCGCGCGCCGACGCCTCTTGCTCCGGCCGCTATAATGATGCCACCACGTCAACAAGAAAGCCCCCCATGACCCACCCGCTTCCCGCCGACCTGCACTGCCCCCGCATCGCCACCCGCGAAGGCGGCCCGGAACTGTCGCGCATCGTGGCCGGCATGTGGCGCATGACCGAATGGGGCATGACGGTCGAGCAGCGCGTGGCATTCATCGAGCAGTGCATCGCCATGGGCGTCACCAGCTTCGACCATGCCGACATCTACGGCGGCTACGGCGTCGAAGGCCTGTTCGGCGAAGCCCTGCGCGCCCAGCCCTCGCTGCGCGACCGCATCGAGCTGGTGAGCAAGTGCGGCATCAAGCTGATCTCGCCCGCGCGACCCGAACACGCGATCCAGCACTACGACAC
>CAMPHU010000372.1 GCA_946886065.1 uncultured Massilia sp.
CCTCGCCAGCGGGGAAGTCACGCCGCAGGCGCTGCTCGAGACGGCGCGGGCGCGCCACGCGCAAGTCCATGGCCAGGTCAACGCCGTCTGCCGCCTGATGGAGGAGGAGGCGCGCGCCCGGCTCGCGCGCCCGCTGGCCGGTCCCTTCGCCGGCGTGCCCTTCCTGATCAAGGACGGCCTGCAGGATTACGCGGGCCTGCCGACCACCAACGGCAGCCGCTCGATGCGCGGCCATGTGCCGCGCGAGCACGCCGCCGTGGTGCGGCGCTACCTCGAGGCCGGCCTGGTCGTGTTCGGCAAGACCAACCTGCCGGAGTTCGCGCTCAAGGGCGTCACCGATCCGGCCCTGTTCGGACGCACCAGCAATCCCTGGAACCTGGACCATACGCCGGGCGGATCGAGCGGCGGCGCGGCCGCGGCGGTGGCGGCCGGCATCGTGCCGATGGCGGCAGGGAACGACGGCGGCGGCTCGATCCGGATTCCCGCCGCCTGCTGCGGCCTGTTCGGCCTGCGCCCTTCGCGCGGGCGCGTGTCGGCCGGACCGCATGCGGGCGAGATCTGGTTCGGCGCCTCCAGCGAAGGGGTGCTGTCGCGCAGCGTGCGCGACACGGCGCGCGCCCTCGACCTGCTGCAGGGCGCCGAGCCGGGCGATCCCTTCGTCATCGCGCCGCCCGCCGCGCCGTATGCGGAACTGATGCGGCGCCCGCCGGGCGACACGCGGGGCCGCCTGCGCATCGGCTTCTCCGCCGCCTCGCCGATCGGCTCCGAGGTCCATCCGGAAGCGGTGGCCGCGGTCAGGCACGCGGCGGCGCTGCTCGCCAGCCTGGGCCACGAGGTCGAGGAAGCCGCGCCCCGGATCGACGGCGCGGCGCTGGCCACGAGCTACCTGCACATCTATTTCGGCCAGGTGCCGGCCATCGTCGCGCGCAACAAGGCGCTGGGCGCGGACGGCGGCGAGGTCGAGCTGATGACGCGCCTGCTCCTGACGCTCGGCGCCGCGACCGGCGCGCCCTCGCTGACCGAGCAGCTGGCGCAATGGAACACCTATGCGCGGGCCCTCGGGCGCTTCCACCAGCGCTACGACATGCTGCTCACGCCCACCCTCGCGCATCCGCCGATCCGCCACGGCGAAGGCGATGTGCCGGCCTCCCAGCAGGCGCTGCTGGGCTTCCTGCAGCGCAGCGGCTTGCTGGGACTGCTGGCCCGGCTCGGCCTGCTGGACGCCACGGTCGACCGCATCGCGCGCGACAACCTGCGCTACGTGCCCTTCACCCAGCTGTCGAACCTCACCGGCACGCCCTCGATGTCGGTACCGCTGTACTGGACGGCGGACGGCTTGCCGCTGGGCGTGCAGTTCGTCGCGCCTTTCGGCCGCGAGGACAGCCTGCTGCAGCTGGCAGGCCAGCTGGAACAGGCCCAGCCCTGGTTCGGCCGGCTGCCGGCCATGACCCGCGCGGCATGAGCCAGGATCCCGCCTTCGCCCAGCGCCTGCGCGACCTGGCGCGCCTGCGGCGCGTGCGCGACCGCATCGACCGCGACTACATGCAGCCGCTCAAGGTCGAGGAGCTGGCGCGCGGCGTCCACATGTCGGCCGGCCACCTCAGCCGCCAGTTCAGGCTGGCCTATGGCGAATCGCCTTATTCTTACCTGATGACCCGGCGCATCGAGCGCGCCATGGCCCTGCTGCGGCGTGGCGGCATGAGCGTGACCGAGGTCTGCTTCGAGGTCGGCTGCTCCTCGCTGGGCACCTTCAGCACCCGCTTCACGGAGCTGGTTGGCGTGCCGCCCAGCGTCTACCGGTCCCGCGCCGCCCAGGCCACCGACGGCATTCCGCCCTGTGTCGCGAAACAGGTGACGCGACCGATCAGGAATCGAGAAGCGCCGCCGGACGCGTCCCGCTAAGCTGGCGCTCCCATCACCTGAAAGAGAGGCAAACACATGGACATCAGCATCCACTCGACCTTCCTGCCGCACCAGGACGCGGAGGAATCCCTGGCCTTCTACCGCGACGTCCTCGGCTTCGAAGTCCGCAAGGACGTGGCCTACGGCCCAATGCGCTGGATCACGGTCGGCCCCGTCAACCAGCCCGGCACCTCGATCGTGCTCTCGCCCGCGGGCGTCGCGCCCGGCGTCACCGACGAGGAGCGCCGCACCATCGCCGAGATGATGGCCAAGGGCACCTACGCGATGCTGCTGTTCGCCACCCGCGACCTGGACGGCGTCTTCCAGCGCCTGCAGGCGCGCGAGGCCGACATCGTCCAGGAACCGACCGAGCAGCCGTATGGCGTGCGCGACTGCGCGGTGCGCGATCCGGCCGGGAACATGCTGCGCATCCAGCAGCTGCGCTGAGCCTTGTTGGCGCCAGCTTGAAACGCTACACTGGGACACGACCATTCCCGGACTGTCCCAGATGAGGCTGCGCGCACTGCTCACGATCGCCATCCTGTCCGTGGCCGGCGCCGCCGGCGCGGCGCCCCCGCTCGCGCAGCTCGATGCCTTGCATGAAGCGCGGGCCGCCGCCGATGCGCGGTCCGCCGACGCCGGCGCCCTGGCCGACCTGGCCAATGCGCAGATCTTCGCGGGCGATACCGCCGGCGCCCTGGCCACCATGGACCGCAAGCGCATGCGCCCTGCCGGTGCGCCTGCACCGTCGGACGCGGACCGCCGCGCCCTGGACAGCGTGCAGGCCGACGATGCGATCCGCATGATCGTCGCCGCGGCCAGGAGCAAGCGCGCGGTCCTGATCAACGAGGACCACACGGTCGCCATGCACCGCGCATTCACCCAGAAGCTGGCGCTCGCACTGCGCAAGATCGGCTACCGCTATTTCGCGGCCGAGGCCTTCAACGCGCCGGTCCTGTCGAACGGCCGCTACCTGAGCTGGCGCGACGGCTACTACACCCGCGACCCGGTGTTCGCAGGCCTGGTCCGCAGCCTGCAAAGCAGCGGCTTCACCCTGGTCGGCTACGACATCGAGGAGGAAGACCCGGCGATGAGCCCGCGCGAGCGCATCGCGTTCAGGGAGCGCAGCCAGGCACGCAACATCCACGACCGGATCTTCGCCCGGGATCCGGATGCGAAGGTCCTGATCCACGTCGGCCACCACCACCTCGGCAAGCGCCAGGTCGGCGACATCAAGCCGATGGGCGCGCACCTGCGCGAGC
>CAMPHU010000373.1 GCA_946886065.1 uncultured Massilia sp.
CCGGCGAAGCGCACCGGCGCGCCCTGGAACAGGCGGAACTTGTATTTGCCCGACAGCTTGCCGAAGGCGATCACCGAGCCCGAGAAGGTCACCGCGCCCACGAAGGTGCCGATGAACAGCTCCAGCCGGTTCCCGAAGGGCAGCGGCGTGGTGCGGGTGGCGATGTTGAAGGCCCAGGGCTCGGACACGGCCGCCACCGCGATGCACACGGCCGCCAGGCCAATCAGCGAGTGCATGGCCGCCACCAGTTCCGGCATCTTGGTCATCTCGACCCGCTTGGCGGCGATGGCGCCGATCGCGCCGCCCACCACCACGCCCAGCAGCACCAGCGGCAAGCCCATGCCCCGGCTGCCTTCCAGTTCGGCCTGCAGCTTGAAGATCAGGGCCACCGTGGTGAACGCGGCGATCGCCATGCCGACGATGCCGAAGGTATTGCCCATGCGCGCGCTGCTAGGGGAGGACAGGCCCTTGAGCGCCTGGATGAAGCACACCGAGGCGACCAGGTAGAGCAAGGTGACGACATTCATGCTGATGAAGTTCATTATGCGCCCTCCTTCTTGACGCTCTTTTCCTTCTTCTTGAACATCTCGAGCATGCGCTGCGTGACCATGAAGCCGCCGAACACGTTGACCGCGGCCAGCGCCACGGCGACCGTGCCCGCGACCTGGCCGGTGACGCCCTCGGTGAGCCCCGCCGCCAGCATGGCGCCGACGATGATGATGGCCGAGATCGCGTTGGTGACCGCCATCAGCGGCGTGTGCAGCGCTGGGGTGACGGTCCAGACCACGTGGTAGCCGACGTAGATCGCCAGCACGAAGATGATCAGGTTGATGATGGTATGGTCGATTTCCATGCTTCCCTCTTGTCCTTTATTTGCGCAGCACTTCGCCGCCCGCGCACATCAGCGTGGCGCGCACGATCTCGTCTTCGCGGTCGATGAAGAACTTGTCGTCCTTGTCGATCACGAGCTTGAGGAAATCCAGCACGTTGCGGGCGTACAGGGCCGAGGCGTCGGCCGCCACCATGGCCGCCAGGTTCGGCTCGCCGATGATGTGCACGCCGTGCTTGATCACCGTCTTGTTCAGCTCCGTGAGCGGACAGTTGCCGCCCTGCTCGACCGCCATGTCGACGATCACCGAGCCCGGTTTCATGGCTTTCACCGTATCTTCGGAAATCAATACCGGCGCCTTGCGGCCCGGGATCAACGCGGTGGTGATGATGATGTCGGCCAGCTTGGCGCGCTCGTGCACCAGCTCGGCCTGGCGCCGCATCCAGTCGGCCGGCATCGGACGCGCATAGCCGCCCTCGCCCTTGGCGATCTCGCGTTCCTCGTCGGTGAGATAAGGCACGTCGATGAACTTGGCGCCCAGCGACTCCACCTGTTCCTTCACGGGCGGGCGCACGTCCGAGGCCTCGATCACGGCCCCCAGGCGCTTGGCCGTGGCGATGGCCTGCAGCCCGGCCACGCCCACGCCCATGATCAGCACGCGCGCCGCCTTGACGGTGCCGGCGGCGGTCATCAGCATGGGCATGAAGCGCCCGTAGGTGTTCGCGGCCAGCATCACCGCCTTGTAGCCGGCGATATTGGCCTGGGACGAGAGCACATCCATCGACTGCGCCCGCGTGATGCGCGGCGCCGCCTCCAGCGCGAAGGCGGTCAGGCCGCCGGCGGCCAGCAGCCCCAGGTTGTCGGCGTCGAAGGGATTGAGCATGCCGACGAGGACCGTGCCCTGTTTCATCAGCCCGCGCTCGTCCGCGTTGGGGCTGCGTACCTTGAGCACCATGTCCGCCTGAAACGCCGTGGCCGCATCGACGATGCTCGCGCCGGCCGCTTCATAGGCCGCATCCGGCACGGAAGCGTGGACGCCGGCGCCGCTCTGCACCAGGACCTGGTGCTTCGCAGCGAGCTTCTTGACGGTTTCGGGGGTTGCCGCGACGCGGGTCTCGCCCGGCCGTGTCTCGGCCGGTATGCCTATCCTCATGAATCCCTCCAAGCTTTAAATAAACCGAAGGAAACCTCGGACACCTGCTGAGACACATCCCCGAGGTTTCTGAACTGACAATCTATCACGTAATGACGTGACTTGCTCCAGAATAAATATTCTTTGATCAACAATGAAATTCTCGCAGGATGTTGTTCGTGATTCAGGCGAATTGCCGTGGAGTTTGTGGTAAATCAACCCAAATTAACGACAAGCAAGCGCACTGGAGTGGGCATGGCTGAGCAGACCGGGCATTGGTCAAGGTAGAATGTCGGCTCATTTTCAAGGACAGGCATGAGCGATATCTTCAAACCATCGGTTACCGTGGCCGCGATCATCGAACGCGATGGCCGTTTCCTGTTGATCGAGGAAGAGACCAGTGAGGGCATCAAGCTGAACCAGCCGGCCGGCCACCTGGACCCGCACGAGTCGCTCGAGCAGGCCGTGGTGCGCGAAGCGCTGGAGGAAACCGCGCACGAGTTCATTCCGCGCGCGCTGGTGGGCATGTACATGTCGCGCTATCACTCTAGGTCGCGCGGGACCGATGTGACTTACCTGCGCTTCACCTTCTGCGGCGAGGCCGGACGCGAGCTCGACCAGCCGCTGGACGAGGGCATCCTGCGCACCTTGTGGATGACCCGCGACGAAATCGCCGCCACCGCCGAGCGCCACCGCAGCCCGATCGTGCTGCAATGCGTCGACGACTACCTGGCCGGCCACCGCACGCCCCTGCACCTGCTGTACACCCACCCGTCGGTGTTCGAGGGCGGTATCTAAAGAATACGGAAATAGAAATGAGCAAGAAAAAAGTCGTGATCGGGATGTCGGGAGGCGTCGACTCCTCGGTCGCGGCGTGGATGCTGAAGGAACAGGGCTTTGAAGTCATCGGCCTGTTCATGAAGAACTGGGAAGACGACGACGATTCGGAATACTGCTCGACGCGCCAGGACTGGATCGACGCGGCCAGCGTGGCCGACGTGGTCGGCGTGGACATCGAGGCCGTCAACTTCGCCGCCGAGTACAAGGACCGCGTGTTCGCGGAATTCCTGCGCGAGTACCAGGCCGGCCGCACGCCGAACCCGGACGTGCTGTGCAACGCCGAGATCAAGTTCAAGGCCTTCCTCGACCATGCGATGAAGCTGGGCGCCGACCTGATCGCGACCGGCCACTA
>CAMPHU010000374.1 GCA_946886065.1 uncultured Massilia sp.
CCGAACAGGATCGGCTCGGCGAAATCGTTCTTCCCCGCCTTCATCCACCAGAAATGCAGGATCGCCAGCGGGGCGATCACGTAGATCAGGCGGTGCAGCCAGCGCCAGCGCTTGCCGCCCAGGCGCTTGACCATGCCGTTGGTGCTGGTCGCCGCCAGCGGCACCAGCATCAGGAAGGCGATGAAGCCCACCGTGATGAAGGGCCGCTTGAGCACGTCCTTCCACATCGCGCTCCAGTCGAAGAAATGGTCGAACCAGAGGAAGGTGGTGAAGTGCAGCAGCGCGTAGAAGAAGCAGAACAGCCCCAGCATGCGGCGCAGGCGGATCACCCAGTTCCAGCCGGTGAAGCGGCGCAGGGGCGTCACCGCCAGCGTGATGCACAGGAAGTACAGCGCCCAGTCGCCGGTCTGGTGGGTGATGTACTCGAGCGGCTCGGTGAGCGCGCCCTGCACCGTCAGCCAGGCCATGTTCGCGAAGGGCAGCAGGCTCGCCAGGAACAGCGCCACCTTGATGGCGCTCAGCTGCTTCGGGCTAGGATTGAAGGCCATCGTCAGAAGAACTTCTTCAGGTCCATGCCCGTGTACAGCGAGGCCACCTGGTCGTAGCCGTTGAACATCAGGGTCTTGCGCTTGGGCTTGAAGAAACCGTCCTCGCCGATGCGCCGCTCGCTGGCCTGCGACCAGCGCGGGTGGTCCACGTTCGGGTTCACGTTCGAATAGAAACCGTATTCGTCCGGCGCCGAATCGTTCCAGGCGGTGCGCGGCTGCCTGCTGGTCAGGCGGATGCGCACGATCGACTTGGCCGACTTGAAGCCGTACTTCCAGGGCACGACCAGGCGCACCGGCGCGCCGTTCTGGTTCGGCAGCACCTGGCCGTACATGCCCAGGGTGAGCAGGGCCAGCGGATGCATGGCCTCGTCCATGCGCAAGCCTTCGACATAGGGCCAGTCGAGCACGGGGCTGCGCAGGCCCGGCATCTGGCTGCGGTCGGCCAGGCTGGTGAATTCGACGTAGCGCGCATTGCCGGTCGGTTCGACCTGCTTGAGCAGGTTCGACAGCGAATAGCCGACCCAGGGGATGACCATCGACCAGCCTTCCACGCAGCGCAGGCGGTAGACGCGCTCTTCCAGCGGCGCCAGCTTGAGCAGGCGGTCGATGTCGAGCGTCAGCGGCTTCCTGACTTCGCCGTCGATGGTGACCGTCCAGGGCCGCGGGCGCAGGGTGTGCGCGTTCTCGGCCGGGTCGGACTTGTCGGTGCCGAACTCGTAGAAGTTGTTGTAGTGGGTGGCGTCCTTGAACGAGGTCTGCGGCTCCTTGGTCGACAGCGCCGGATTGGCCGCGGCGGCCAGGCGCTGGGCCGCGTTCTGGGCGAAGGCTTCGCGGTTGGCCATTTCCCAGATGCCGGAGCCGACGGCGGCCGTGGCCGCGATGCGGGCGATGAAGCGCCGCCGTTCTTCGTAGACCTCGCGGGGCGTGATCTCGGAAGGGAACGGGAGATCGATCCCGTTCGGATTGCGTTTGATGAGCATGATGGACCCCGCGAGCAGAGAGAAACTTCAGCTTACACGGATTGACTTAAAAGAACGTTAGACCGCCCACTTACTCAGCCGAACAAGCGCGGCAGGAGCGGGACAAGCGGGTCATCCAAAAAAACGCCAACCCGGCGGTTGGCGTTCGGGCTTCGGCGCCCGGCGCTCAGCGCTTGGTTCTCTGCGCGGGGATCGACACCATCGAGGGCTTGCTGGGGTCGGGGACATAACTCAGCTTCATGTCATCGCCCGTGCCCTGGTTGAACTCCATGACCACGTTGCCATCGCCGGAAACGAATTTGTTCTTCGAAACGGCGCGCAGCCGGATCGGCTTTTCGTTGTCGATGGTCGCATCGATGTATTGCGGATAGCCGCGCACATCGAGCTGCCATCCGTTCTGCATGGCATAGGAGCCGGCAATCTGCTTGAGTTCGTCGGTCCTGAGCCGGATCTCCTTGGCAGGGGCCGTCACCGTCACGGTCGTGATCGGCGCCGTATCGGGCCGGGGGTAGGTTTGGGTCTGCGCACCCGCGCTGGCGGCAAGCACCAGCAGGGATGCGGGAATCAGGAGGGATAGGGGTCGCATGATCGTTCCTTCACAAAGCAGAAACCTTTGGACAGGCGTCACGCCGGATCAGCCTCGGGGCGGGCGTCGGATGCCGCAAGCCGGCACTGCGCTTGCGGATATTTCAGTCTAGGTCAGCGTCCGGCCAGGACAAGGGGTGCGGGCAGGTGCATCACGAAACTGTCTCGAACCGGCAAACCTCATAGCCGCACGAAATGAGTTGGGCGGCCGGTGACGTTTACATTTAGGAAAGAAACTTTCCGGCATGGCCGAGCGCGGCTGGAATGCTTATTCGTCGAAGTCTTCCGCAAGGTTCTTCCAGCCCCGGCTCTTGGCGAAGGCGGCGAATTCCTCGGGCGCCTCGAGTACGATCAGGCGGCTTTCCTGCAGGCCCGGGTCGCTGTGCCCGAAGTCCGGGCCCTTGTACCCGACCGCACGCAGGCGGTCGATGATCTGCCGCACCAGCACCGTGTCCTTGTAGGCGCCGGGCTCGAGCTTTTTCGCGAACTCCACGTACACGTCGATGATCCCGTAGCCCTCGTCGAAAATGCGAATCGCCTTGACGTCGAGGGTACGGCCGCTGCTGTCCCGGGCCTGGAAGGCGCCGGAGAGTTCAATGTCGGAATCGGTAGTCATGGACGAAGCATACCACCGGCTTCGTTCAACGCAGCGCCGCCAGCCCGAATGTGCCGGGAAGGCTGAAGCTCACCGTCCAGCAGACGATGCCGTCCGCCAGCTTGCTCCCGCACATCGCGGGTGAATGCTATTGTCAAGAACGTCCTGATGTCGGCGCCAGGCAGGCGCCGGTCGCGGCTGAGACAATTCATTATCCAGGATGCAGCTTCCAATGACATCCCAGTGCTGGGGACACATGAAAAGGAAGCAAGGAGACATTGCATGGACCAATTGACTGGCGGCTGCCTGTGCGGCGACGTGCGCCTGGTGGCAACGGGACGTCCCTACCGGGTGGGCCTGTGCCATTGCCTCGATTGCCGCAAGCACCACGGCGCCCTGTTCTACGCCGCCGCGATCTTTCC
>CAMPHU010000375.1 GCA_946886065.1 uncultured Massilia sp.
TCGCGGGTCGGCACCAGCACCTTGCCGCCCATGTGGCCGCATTTCTTGACCGAGGCCAGCTGGTCTTCGAAGTGCACGCCGGCGGCGCCCGCCTCGATCATGGACTTCATCAGCTCGAAGGCGTTCAGCACGCCGCCGAAGCCGGCTTCGGCGTCGGCCACGATGGGGGCGAAGTAATCGATGTCGTCCTTGCCCTCGGACCACTGGATCTGGTCGGCGCGCTGGAAGGTGTTGTTGATGCGGCGGACCACGGTCGGCACCGAGTTGGCCGGGTACAGCGACTGGTCCGGGTACATTTCGCCGGCCAGGTTGGCGTCGCCGGCCACCTGCCAGCCGGACAGGTAGATGGCTTTCAGGCCGGCTTTCACCTGCTGCATCGCCTGGTTGCCGGTCAGGGCGCCCAGGGCGTGGACATAGGCTTCGTTGTTGACCAGGTCCCAGAGCTTTTCCGCGCCCCGCCTGGCCAGGGTGTGTTCGATCTGGACCGAGCCGCGCAGGCGGACGACATCGGCGGCCGTGTAATTGCGGGTGAGGCCTTTCCAGCGCGGATTGCTGTCCCAGTCCTGCTGCAATTGGCTGATCTGTTGTTCACGGGTTGCCATGCTGATTCTCCTAGAGATAAAACCGAGCGGTTTGTGAATGTGAGTCCGTTGGAGAAATCATAGATCAGTTTGTGCGCAGCACAATCACTCTTATATAAGACACAGCGATAATTTTTTCTCTTTTAAAATCAAGCACTTATTCTCAATTTTGCATGATGCGGAACGAAATTTCTTACGATGAGAATGGAAACCGGCCTGGGAAACGCCCATGTTTCACATTCCGGCACACGCGTTTCGCATGGCGAAAAACACCGGATTTAATACCTCAGGGAAATAAATTTATGACATTAATACTCCCAGTTATTGTGATCGGAATTTACAAATGTTGTATTAACGCACTTTATGTTGACTGAATACATTTAAACCCTCAGCATCCGTCCGCACTCTTCATATCAAAGGCTCATCGGGCCAAGCAAAGGACATCATGTATTCGACCGTGCGCCGGATGGCGCTCCCTCTTCTCCTCGCAGCCGGCGCCACCAGCGCATCGGCAGGGGTCATCCATGAAAACGGCGTGACCTTCACCAGCAGCTACACCGGCAATGTGCTGACCGTCGAGGTCGACGCCAAGGACCGCAAGGATGGCTGGGAAAATGCGTTTTATCTCGATGGTTTCTCCATCAAGACCCCCGGGGATTTCACGACCGTGACGATGACGACCTCCGCCAAGGAAGGTTCGTGGACCATGCAGGCTGCGTCCGAACTGAGCGGTCAGGGTTGCAATGCCAACGGCGCGGGCAAGGCCGACAGCGTGTGCTTTACCGGCGCCCAGGTCCCCCTGAGCGACGACCTCGTCTTCAAGTTCACCTTCGACGGCACGGTCAAGCTCCAGACCCCCCACCTGAAAGTCATGATGCTGAACGAACAGGGCGGGAAGTCCGACACGCTCCTGTCGCGCGACTTCACGTATACGGCGGAAACCCTGCTCGTCAGCGGCGGCAAGACGGATAGCGGCAAGGCCGGCGGCGAACAAACAGCTGGCGAACAGGCCGGTGGCGAGCAGGCTGGACAGCCGGCCGAAGTCCCGGAGCCGCAGTCGCTGCTGCTGCTGGCCGGCGGCCTTGGCGCCCTCGGTGTTGCACTGCGCCGCCAGCGCGCGCGCAAGCACCCGGGCGCATAAGCCCGCAGCGCGCCTGCGCTGCCTCCCTCGAGAGCGGGCCCGATGGGCCCGTTTTTTCTTTCTCCCCCTGCTCTCCCGCTGAATTTCCGCTCGTCTATTCTTTTTGACGGGCGCATCCATTTGACCCTGCCAACCTGAGCCATTCGTGATTCAGCTAACAGAACCCCCTTCCCAAACGCAATAGGCTGAGTCCAGCGTACTCAACAGTGCGCCGGTCCACGCCGTTCGCAGGACGCGAAGGCGGGGGCTGTCACCTTTACGAGGAGAGCAAGTTGAAAACCACACTCATCAAAGCAGCTGCCGTCCTGCTGGCCGCAGGCGCCATCCTGCCGGCCAGCGCCGGATCCCTCACCTACCAGGGCGTCACCTTCACGTCTTCCTGGACCGGCAATGTGCTGACCCTGGAAATCGACGCCGCCAACCCGACCGGCGACTGGGCCGGCGCGACTTCGCTCGGCGCGCTGCAGCTGAAGGACATCGGCAGCTTCTCGGACGTGAGCCTGACCTCCGCCCCGGGCGCGGCGGGCGACTGGACCCTGTCGTCGAACGAGCTGAATGCCAATGGCTGCGCGGGCGGCGGCCACGCCGGCTTCGGGCTGTGCTATTCGGGCGAGCGCATCGCGCTGGGCGACGACATGGTATTTCAGTTTACATTCAACGGCGCCACCAACCTGGAATCGCCGCACCTGAAGGTGAACTTCTTCGGCGACGGCGAGCGCAAGGTGGGCAGCCTGCTGTCGCAGGCGATCGCGCCGGTGCCGGAGCCGCAGACCTATGCGATGCTGGGCGGCGGCCTGGCGCTGCTGGGCTTCATGGCGCGCCGCCGCAAGCAGGGCAAGGTGTGAGCCGGGCCGGAGCCGGACCCGCGCAATGAAAAAGGCGCCTTGCGGCGCCTTTCTTACTTGGCCAGCTCGACCGCCGGCTGCTCCCCGAACACCAGCTGCCCGCCGCGCACCCGCACGGGAATGGTGTCCTTGGGCCCGAACCTGCCGCCCAGGATGGCCTTGGACAGCGGGTTCTCGATCTGCTGCTGGATCGCGCGCTTGAGCGGACGCGCGCCGTACACCGGGTCGTAGCCCGCTTCCGCGATCTTCTGCAGGGCCTCGTCGTCGATGTCGAGCGTCATCTCCATTTTCGCCAGGCGCTGTTCCAGGTGGTGCAGCTGGATCTTGGCGATCGCACCGATGTTCCGCTCGTCGAGCGCGTGGAACACCACGATCTCGTCGATCCGGTTGATGAACTCCGGACGGAAGTGGCCGCGCACCTCGGCCATCACGGCCAGCTTGACCACCGCCGGGTCGTCGCTGTCCATCGACTGGATCTTGTGCGAACCCAGGTTCGAGGTCATCACGATCACCGTGTTCTTGAAGTCCACGGTGCGGCCCTGGCCGTCGGTCA
>CAMPHU010000376.1 GCA_946886065.1 uncultured Massilia sp.
TCGTTAGACCTCAGCAGCCAAGGAAGATTCAACACTCAACGGTGACAGCGCCTAAAAAAACCGGCGCATCACGCGCCGGCTTGCGGGAAGGCGGGCGGGCCGCCTGCCTGTTTGCTCAGACCGCCGAGACGTCCAGCTCGCAGCCGGTCGCCGACAAGACCTGGTCCTTGCTCACGCCTGGCGCCAGCTCGACCAGCTTGAGGCCGGTGTCGGTCACGTCGAGCACGCCCAGGTCGGTGATGATGCGGTCCACCACGCCCACGCCGGTCAGCGGCAGGTCGCATTTCTTCAGGATCTTGTGCGAGGTCGAGCCATCCTTGGCGGTGGCGACATGTTCCATCACCACGACCACGCGCTTGACGCCGGCCACCAGGTCCATCGCGCCGCCCATGCCCTTGACCATTTTGCCTGGAATCATCCAGTTGGCCAGGTCGCCGCGCTCGGACACCTGCATCGCACCCAGGATCGCCAGGTTGATCTTGCCGCCGCGGATCATGCCGAAGGAATCGGCGGAGCTGAAGTAGGCCGCGCCCGGGAGTGCGGTCACGGTCTGCTTGCCTGCGTTGATCAGGTCGGCGTCAACCTCGGCTTCGGTCGGGAAGGGACCAATGCCGAGCAGGCCGTTTTCCGACTGCAGGAAGACCTCGATATCCTTCGGTACGTAGTTGGCGACCAGGGTCGGCAGGCCGATCCCCAGGTTCACGTAGAAGCCGTCCTGCAGCTCTTGCGCCGCGCGGGCGGCCATTTCATCACGAGTCCATGCCATGTTCTGTCTCCGAAGGTGATCTTAGTTCGCGCGCACGGTGCGCTGTTCGATGCGCTTTTCCGGCGTCGGGTTGTGGACGATGCGGTGCACGAAGATGCTCGGGGTGTGCACCTGGTCCGGATCGATCTCGCCGATCTCGACCAGCTTCTCGACTTCCACGATGCAGATCTTGCCTGCGGTGGCCACGTTGGGGTTGAAGTTGCGCGCGGTCTTGCGGAACACCAGGTTGCCCGCCTTGTCGGCCATGTAAGCCTTCACCAGGGACACGTCCGGCACCAGCGACCGCTCCATCACGTAGTGCTCGCCGTCGAATTCGCGGGTTTCCTTGCCGTCGGCGACGATGGTGCCGTAGCCGGTCTTGGTGTAGAAGGCCGGGATGCCCGCGCCGCCGGCGCGCAGCTTCTCGGCCAGCGTGCCTTGCGGGGTGAATTCGAGTTCCAGTTCGCCGGCCAGGAACTGGCGGGCGAATTCCTTGTTCTCGCCCACATAGGACGCGATCATCTTCTTGATCTGACGCGTTTCCAGCAGCTGGCCCAGGCCGAAGCCGTCCACGCCGGCGTTGTTGGAAATTGCGGTGAGGTTCTTCACGCCGGAGTCGCGCAGCGCTTCGATCAGCGCTTCCGGAATGCCGCACAGGCCGAAGCCGCCGACCGCGATGGTCTGGCCGTCTTGAACGATACCGGCCAGGGCCGACTTCGCATCAGGATACACTTTGTTCATACCCGTCCCTTTTATAAATTAA
This sequence comes from uncultured Massilia sp., assembly GCA_946886065.1. Next base: position 1,509 of record CAMPHU010000376.1, read on the forward strand.
GCCGAACAGCTCTTCTATACTGCAAGAGTAGAATCTCAGCATAAAATAGCCGGCACCGAAGTTCAATACCGTAGAAATACGGCCCAGGCCCCATGAATACTGCAGTCGACCTGCCTCAGACAAACGCATCTTACGCCATCGACTACGAGATGATCTTCCAGCATGCGCCGGTCGGCATGTGCGTCTCGGTCGACCGCGTGATCCAGTCCTGCAACGAAGCCCTGGCCTCGATGTTCGGCTATGCGCGCGGGCAGCTGGACCGGCAATCGTTCAGCGTCCTCTACCCGACCATGGACGAGTTCCTGCGCACCGGCGACCGCATCATCCCGATCATGAATGCCAAAGGCCGCTATTCGGACGAGCGCATCATGCGCCGCGCCAGTGGCGAGCTGTTCTGGTGCCATGTGACGGGGCGGGCGCTCGATCCGGCCCAGCCGCTGGGCGCCGGGGTCTGGACCTTCGAGGACGTCAGCGAGAAGCGCCCGGTGACGGCGGAGCTGACCCCGCGCGAGCGCGAAATCGCGGCGCTATTGGTCGAAGGCAAGACCAGCAAGATCATTGCGCGCGAGACCGACCTGTCGCCGCGCACGGTGGAGATGCACCGGGCCAGCCTGATGCGCAAGTTTTCCGCGTCGACGTCCTCGGAGCTGGTGCACAAGCTGGTGGGGGTCGCGAGGTAGCGGCTGCGGCGAGGAGCCGCGATCAGCCAGGAAGCCTCATTCGACCGCGGGCAACTGCGCCCTCAATACGTCCGGCAGGGGCGCCGACTTCTGCTGCGCGAAATCGACCCACACCACCTTGGCCAGTCCTTCGGCATGCAGGTCCCCGGCCTGGCCATCGGCCCCTACCAGGCGAATCTCGTGCGACACCTCCACGCTCGATCGGCCGGGCGGCGCCACGAAGGTGCGCACCTCGATCTCGCCTGGATAGGTGAGCTGCTTCAGGAAATTCATCGAGGCATTGACGATCACCGGCCCTTCCCCGCGCGGATCGGGCAGGCCGCCCACGCTTTCCAGCCACGCGATCCGGGCCGATTCGATATACCGGAAATAGTTGGTGTTGTTGACGTGACCCATGGCATCCATGTCACCCCAACGGATAGGCATGCGCATCGCATGCACGAACTTCTTACCGCTCATTGCTTCCTTTTGCTGACTGCGTCCGCTACTGCGCCGTCATCCCGTCATCGGCCGTGATGATGGCGCCATTGATAAAATGGGCTTCCTCCGCCGCCAGGAGCAGCAGCAGCCCGTCGAGATCTTCCGGCTTCCCGGGGCGCTTGCGCGGCAATGCGTCGATCAGTTTGCGGCCCTGTTCGGTATCGAAATAATCCTCGTTCATTTCGGTCGAGATGTAGCCGGGACAGATCGCATTCACATTGATCCCATACTTGCCCCACTCGACCGCCATCGCCTTGGTCATCTGCACCACCGCGGCCTTGCTCATGCAGTACACGCCGATTTGCGGCAGTACGCGCAGACCCGCCACCGAAGCGATGTTGACGATCCGGTGCTGCTTGCGCGGGTCGCCCTTGGCGCGCGCGATCATGCGCTTGGCGGTCTGCTGGGCGACAAAGAAGGCGCCGCGCAGGTTGGTG
>CAMPHU010000377.1 GCA_946886065.1 uncultured Massilia sp.
GTAGGGCCGCATGCGCAAGCCCGCGAAGGCCAGCGGACGGCCGCGCAGGTCGGACATCCATTCCCAGTCATGGATCCCCAGCGGCGCGAACAGGCGTTCGCGCGCATAGTCCGGCAGCGGCATGCCCACGCCCCGCGCCAGCAGCGTGGCCAGGACCGCCGTGGCGCCGCCGGTATAGTGAAACCGGGTGCCGGCCGGGTGCAGCATCGGGCGCGCGAGCACCACCTTTTCCTGCGAAGCACGCCAGTACAGCGCCAGCTCGTCATTACCCAGGCCGTACTGATAGGGTTCCTTCCATTCCAGCCCGCTGCTCATGCTCAACAGGTGCGCGACCGTGATCGCTTCGCGCCCTTCCCGCTTGAATTCCGCCAGCTCCGGAAACAGGTCCAGGACCCGGGCGTCGAGCGGCGGCGTCTTGCCTTCCGCCTGGGCGATCCCCCACAGCAGGCCGACCACCGATTTGCTGACGGAGCGCAGATCGTGGCGGCTGCCCGCATCGAACTCGACCGTCCGGGTGAACACGGAGTACACCGAGCGGTCCCTGCCGGTGCGGTAGCGTTCCGCGACCAGCCTGCCGTGGCGCTGGATGACCAGCCCGTGCAGGTTGGCCTCGCCCGCCTGGAACTCGGTCAGCACCTGGCACAGGCGGCCGGCGTCGAAGCCCTCGGCGACGCCGGCCGCCGTCTCGGCCGGATTGCAGGCGCCGGCGCTGCCGCTCCATAAGCTGCAGAGAGCAATGGCGGTGCGCAGCAAGCGGAAGAGACGCGGCGGTCTGGACGAGGCGGTAAAAGAAGCGTTAAAGAATGACATGCTCGGGTCGGATGACGAAGGCGGGCAATATTGCCACAGAATGAAGCCCGGCAATCCATCCGCAGCCCGGCAACACAGAAAGAATTTACCGTGCATGGCCGGCAGCGCCTGGCGCCCCCGCCCCGCTCCTCCCTGGGTGTGGGGGCATGACAATTTCACAGCCCGCCGCACCCGATGTCGATCGCCGGCACCATTCAGAAATACGCAGAAATACGTCCACGCCGGCGTGCCGCGCAACAAGCCGGGCATGGAGCTGGAACGGCAAGCACAGTATGGGCGGAAGCGTCATGAGCCTGTCGGGCCGAGACTGGACCGCGACCTGGCGGCCGGCGCGACCAACAGCGATGCGGGCTTCTGCGCCACCCGCTGAGGCATCATCGACAGGAGGGCCGGCAGCGTGGATTTTCGGGAGAATCGGGGACGGGGACTGCGGATATACTGCGCGCCATCCCATATTGACGCCGACCGCCCATGTTGATCTCCCATCTTCACGCCGCATCCCGCCAGCCCCTGTCCCTGCTCGCACTCGCCATCGCCATCGCCGCCGGGAGCACGGCTGCGCAGGCGCGTCCCGCCTGCGCTACCGCGGAGGCTTGCGTGCAGGATATCTTGGCAGCGGCGCGCGCCGGCAAGGACATCGAGCAGTACCAGACGATCGCGCGCCTGAAGTCCATCGCGGGCCGGCCGCCGGGCCGTCCCGGCATCTACCGCGCAAGCGCCGAGGAACGCCGCCAGCTCGCGCTCTCCCACCTCAAGGCCGGCCGCCACCACGAAGCAGAACAGCTGTTGCGGTCAGCGCTTGCGACCCTGCCGACCTATCCGGACTTCTGGAACCACCTGGCCGTTGCGCTGCAGGTGCAGGGAAAGACCGACGAGGCCGTGTCTGCGCTGGTCGCCGCGCATTTCTGGTCTCCGGCCCCGGCGGAAACGGCACGCGGCTATGATCGGCTGGCGAACGACAAGGCGTTCGGCGGCCAGCATTACCGCGTCGCGGCGGACGCCATCGCCGCCAACGCGGCGGCGGCGGCGAGCGTCGACGCGACGCTCCCGCCTGTGGCCCAGGCCGGCGCACGCGTCAGCGGACGCACCGACGCCCGGATCGATTTCGATTCCTGCAGGCGTCCCGACTATCCGGCGCTGGCGCTCGACACCGAAGCGCAAGGCACCGTCGAGCTGGCCTACTACATCGATGCCACCGGCAAGCCGCTGCGCGTGAAGACCTTGCGCTCGAGTGGACATCCGGCCCTGGACAACGAAGTCATCACCACCCTGAGCGCCTGCAGCTTCCGGCCTGCCATGCAGGGGGACCTGCCGGTCGGCAGCTGGACAAAACTGCAGTACGTCTGGTCGATCGAATAGATCCGGCCCGGACCAGGCACTTGCGCCGCATGCACCCTGGGTTTTCGGCAACAGCCTGCTTCGGAACGGTCCCGGTTCGGCTACACTTCAGGATTATTCACCTCGCTAGACGCGCGCAGATGCGCACGGGAAGATCCTCATGCGAATCGGGATACAGGCCTGCCTGCCCTCGATCAATCGCGGCGCTACGATAAGCCAATGACCAGGACCCTCGCCACCATCCTGTGCATCCTCCTCGCCGCCTATGCCGGCATCTGTGCACTGCTGTTCTTCAAGCAGCGCTCCCTCATCTATTTCCCGCCGCAGCACGCCGCGCTCCGGGCACCCCAGGTGACGACCCTGGCCGTGCCGGGTGCGCTCCTGAAGGTGTCGCAACGTGCGCTGCCGGGTCCGAAGGCCCTGATCTATTTGGGCGGGAACGCCGAGGACGTCTCCACCAGCCTGCCGCAGCTGGCGCAAGCCTTCCCCGACCGCGCGCTCTACCTGCTGCACTACCGCGGCTATGCGGGCAGCTCGGGCAGCCCGTCCGAGACGGCCCTGGTCAGCGACGCCCTGGCCCTGTTCGACAAGGCGGTGGCCGACCACCCGGACGTCGTCGTGGTCGGGCGCAGCCTAGGCTCCGGTGTCGCGCTCCAGGTGGCGAGCCTGCGCGAGGTCGGCAAGCTGGTGCTGGTCACGCCTTACGACAGCCTGGCCACGCTCGCGGCCGCCCAGTTTCCCTGGGTGCCGGTGCGCTGGCTGCTGCTGGATAAGTACGAGTCCTGGCGCTATGTCGCCAAGGTCCAGGCGCCTACCCTGATCGTCGCCGCTCAACACGACGAGGTGATCCCGCCCGCGAGCACGCAGCGCCTGGCCGCGCGTTTCGCGAAGGAGCGGCTCGTCCTGCGCGTCATCGAGGGCGCC
>CAMPHU010000378.1 GCA_946886065.1 uncultured Massilia sp.
GCCAAGCCTGCAGTCAAGCCGGCCGCCAAGAAAGCTGAAGCCAAGCCGGAAGTGAAGGCAGAAGCCAAGTCGGAAGCCAAGGCAGAAGCCAAGCCGGAAGCCAAGGCAGAAGCCAAGCCGGAAGCGAAGACCGACGGCAAAGCTGAAAGCAAGGCAGAGTCGAAGCCGGCAGCTCCGGCCGCGAAGACCGTGCTGGCTCCGGCCGCATGGCCGTTCCCGACCAGCAGCCGTCCGTAAGGCCGGCCGGCATGAGGCGCGTGGCAGCCAGGCTGTTCCGCGCGTCATAGCCAGTCCTGCCTGGTTCAGGCAAAATACCGCTGTGTGATCGTTCGCACAGCGGTTTTTTTTTGAGGAGTGTTTGTGCTGTCTATTCTTCAGTTTCTCGTCGATACCGCCGCCGGTCTGCTCGGCGGACTGCTGCTGCTGCGTTTCTGGATGCAGGCGATCCGCGTGCGTCCGCCGATGCAGATCGGCCAGTTCACCTTCACCCTGACCGACTGGCTGGTATTGCCGCTGCGGCGCCTGGTGCCGGGGATGGGCGGGTATGACTGGGCCAGCCTGATCGGGGCCTTCCTGATGGTGCTGATCGCGAGCTCGGTGATGCTGCTGGCGGGGGCGACGGGTGAGATGGTGCTGCTGGGGGCGCTCTACCGCTTCCTGAACTGGATCCTGTACGGCTTCATGGCGCTCTTGATCATCGATGCGATCTTCAGCTGGGTGAATCCGAATGCGCCGCTGGCGCCGTTCGTGCACGCGCTGAATACGCCGATCCTGCGGCCGATCCGGCGTGTGGTGCCGCCGATCGGGGGGATCGATCTGTCGGTGCTGGTGGCGCTGGTGCTGATCCAGATTATTCAGTTCATTTTGCGCCAGGTGTTCATGTAGGCTGCGCGGGAGCGCAAAGTAACTTGGGTTCCCGCCTTCGCGGGAATGACGTTTTTAAGTTGCAGGCCATCGCAATCTCTACTGGCCCGCATCTTTAGCACGTCATTCCCGCGAAGGCGGGAACCCAAGTTTTTATGAACAGCGATCACGCGCGCCGCAAGCGCAGCGCGCGCCAAACAGATCAGCGGAACTTATAGCCAAACGCCGCTTCAAACTGCTGATCGAACTCTTCCTTCGTAAAGCTGTGGTTCTGCGCCCCCTGGCGCGCGATCTTGATCGAACCCAGCAGGCTGGCGATGCGCCCGCTGGTCGGCCAATCCAGGCCATTGACGATCCCGTACAGCAGCCCCGCGCGGTAGGCGTCGCCGCAGCCGGTCGGATCCAGCACCTCGGCCGCCGGCACCGCTGGAATGCGGTGGTGCTCGCCGCCCGCGTAGATGTCCGAACCTTCGCCGCCGCGCGTGACGATCAAGGCGTCCAGGCGCGCCGCGATGTCCGCCAGGGTCATGCCGGTGCGGTCCATCACCATCTCGAATTCGTAGTCGTTGCACGCCAGGTAGCTGGCCTGGTCGATGAAACGGATCAGCTCTTCGCCCGAGAACATCGGCAGCTGCTGGCCCGGATCGAACATGAAGGGCACGCCCAGCGAGGCGCAATCCGCGGCGTGCTTGATCATGCCGTCGCGGCCGTCCGGCGAGATGATCGCCACGCGCAGCGGGCCCTGCTCGGCTACGCTGTTCTCGTGCGAGAACTGCATCGCGCCCGGGTGGAAGGCGTTGATCTGGTTGTTGTCCTGGTCGGCGGTCACGAAGCACTGCGCGGTGTAGGCGTCGGCGATGGTGCGGATGCCGCGGGTGGCGATGCCCTGCTTGCCCAGGCGCTCGAGGTAGTCGCCGCCGTCCTGGCCGATGGTGCCCATGATCAGCGGGTCGCCGCCCAGCAGCTTGAGTGTGTAGGCGATATTGACCGAGCAGCCGCCGTATTCGGTGCGCAGGGTCGGCACCAGGAAGGAAACGTTCACGCGGTGCAGCTGGTCGGCCAGCAGGGTTTCGGCGAAACGGCCGTGGTACTGCATGATCTTGTCGAACGCGATCGATCCGCAGATCAGGGCGGTGTGAGTCATGGTGTGAAGACTTTCAGGGGTAGAAAACGGCGATATGGTAGCCGGACGGCTCCACGCCCTCCAGCCGGAAGTGGAGCCTGACCGGCTGCTCGGCGCGCGCGGCGATGCCGGCCGCCTGCGGCACGCTGGCCGGCAGATAGTCCTTGGGGCCGAATACGCGCCGCACCAGCGGCTTGTCGTCCGCGCTTGACAGGGTCAGCTCGATGCTCGGCCAGGCCTGCACCAGCGCGCCTTCGTTGCGCAGCAGGGTGGTGTAGCTGTAGGCGTTGCCGCCCAGGGTGGTCAGTTCGCCCGTCTCGATGACGAGCTTCTCGATGTTGGCCGGCAGGCCGACACGGCAGCCCAGCACGCCGCAGAGCGAGGTGAGGGCGGGGCGCATGCCCGGATAGCGGGCCGCCAGCGTGTCGCGGAAGGAATAGGCGGCCTGCGTGGCCAGCGCCAGCAGCAGGAGGGCGCTGCCCGCCGCCATGGCGATGCGCACGGCCTTGCCGGACTGGGCGCGCTGGCGGCTGCGGCGCACGAATTCCGGCTCGTCGGACTCGGGTACCCGCAGCTTGGGCGGCTCGATCTTGGTCGGCGTGAGCTTGGAACGGCGCGCGCGGCTCTCGGCGGCGCGGGCGCGCGGGGTCTTGGGCGGCGGCGGCGGCGGCTGGATCGGCGCCTGGCCGCCGGAGGATTCGCGCAGCAGCAGGGGCGGCGCGTCGGGCGCAGGGGCGCGGCGCGCCGGCTTGGGCGCCTCGACGGGTTCTTCGTGGACGTCCGGCGGCGGCGCGGCCTCCAGTTCTTCGTCCACCGGCAGGTCGAGCACGGCCGTGTCGCCGCCGTCGGCCTCGGCGGCCGCCTGCGCGGCGAGCGGCGCCGCCGCAACGGCGGTCTCGACCGGGGCGGGCTCGGACGCGGGTGTCTCGGGCGTCTCGGGAATACCTGGCTCCGCCGGACGCTCGGGTTCTTCCGCCGGCGTCTCGGCAGGCGGGGTTTCGCGTTCGGGCTCCGGTGGCTCATCGTCGACGTGATGCGCGACGTGATGCGC
>CAMPHU010000379.1 GCA_946886065.1 uncultured Massilia sp.
TATTTGCGCGAGAAGCCGGTGTCGTCGTCCATCTTGCGGTCGCCGGCCAGCTTGTTGGCGCCGGCAGGGCTGCGCGGCAAGCCGCCGATGGTGTCGTTGGACTCATGGACCGCAGGATCGCGCTGCATGCTGCCGCCTGGCTTCCAGCCGGGGTTGTCGTTGCGCGGACCGCTGTTGCCCGGGCTGCGCGGCAGGCCACCCGACACATCGTTCGACAGATGGACATCTTCGGTGCCCTTGTCGCGGGCGTGTTCGCCAGTCTGGGAGCCGTCGCGGTCGGCACTGTATTGCGAGTGGCCGCCGCTTCGTTGCTCGTTGGCGCCTTCCGCCTGGGCGGGCTGGCCGCTGGCGGTTTGAACGCTGCTGGATTGCACCTTGCCCGACTGAGCGTTACCCGACTGCATATTGCCGGGCTGTGCGGTGCCCGACCGTACGCCACCCGATTGCATGCTGCCCGACTGGACGCTACCCGACGGCGCGCTGCCCGATGGAGCGCTGCCTGACGGCGCACTGCCCGACGCTGCGCTGCCGGATTGCATGCTGCCGGACTGCGTGCCACCGGACTGCATGCCGCTCGACTGTTGAGACTGACGCGGCTGCTGTTCCGCCTCGCCGGATTGCCTGTTCTGCGGCCCGGCCTGCATCGCATTGCGCGGCGCATGCACACCTGGCTGGTCCCGTCCATAGAGTTCTTCATGCGGCGTGGCCGACAGGTCGGCCTCCGAGGTGCGCAGCGGCGATTCGCCGACGACCTGCGGTGCATCGTAGTGCTGGTGATGGTGCCCCAGCGAGCCACCCTGCAGCTCCGGCTGGGCGGCGTTCTGCGGATTCATGTCATGCGCGGCCTGGCTGTTGCCCGTATGCGGGTGGACGTCCACCCCGGTGTTCCTGGCGCGGCGGCCGACCGGCTGTTCCAGCAGGCCCCAGGCTTCCGAATGGATCTCCATCTGGCGCTGGTGGCTGTCGGTGATGCCTTGCTGCGGACCCGAGCCGCCCGTCTGCTGGCTCTGCATCGAGCCGCCGTGCAGATCGCCGCCGGTGACGGGGAACTTGCTGTCGTCACGGTTGAACCAATTCTGTTCCGACGCACCCTGGTTCACATCCGCCTGCTGCGTGCCGGCCGGCCCCGTACCCGGCTGCCCCTGCTGCATGGTGGCGCCATTCGGGTAGGTATGATCATTCGGCCCGCTCGTGGTATTAGCTTTCGATCCCGGGGTCCATTTCTCATTGGCGCCATTGTTGGTCTGGTTATTGGTTTCGCTGCGTTGGTTGGCATCCATCTTGGCCTCCTGTTGGAATGGTTGGCAGCGCGACACGTGCACCGCCTGATATTGCCATGATGCTCGTCCCTCCCTCCTTACAGTATAGGAAGACGTAGGGGGGCTGTGTAGGACTGCTTCTGACCAGTTGGCGCAAAGTTTATTGACGACTGGAAGTACATTTTCGCAACTGCATTTTCTGTCGCGCGTAGTCCTACAAAGTCATCTGAAAACGTCCTATACCCTCATCCATCACGCGTGCCTAAGATGACTTCGACCCTCGCTCATCGGCGCTTGCCGCAAGCTGGGTTAAGCCTGCCGCAGGACGCGGCGGTTTCTAAAAGCGAACAGGGAGAAGACCATCATGGCCTCAAGCAATCAAGGTAGTAAACAGGGCGGCAATCAGGGCGGCAGCAGCCAAAGCAGCGGTACCCGCAATCGCGGGTTCGCTTCGATGGATCCGGCACGCCAGCGCGAGATCGCCAGCCAGGGCGGCAAGGCCGCCCATGCGAAAGGAACGGCACACGAATTCACTTCGGAAGAAGCACGCCGTGCCGGCAGCATGAGCCACGGCAACCGCCAGTCGGCCAGCGCCAGCGCCGGCGGCGCTTCCCGTACCAGCAGCAAGAGCGGCGGCAACCGCCAAAGCTCGTCGAGCGGCAACCGCGGCGGTTCGAAAGAGTAAGCCGGCAGGGCAAGCCGGCAGAGCAAGCCGGCAGCATATGCCGATCAAGCAGCCTGCCAGCCGGCGCCGGCAGGCTGACGCCAGCATTCCAACGGGAGCCTTCATGGCTCCCATGTTGTATTTGGCCTTCCCTTTGCTACATTCTCGTTCGACATTGGCTTTCTGACCACACAAAACGCCGATGGGATGCGGTAGAATCGCTGCGCCTTTTTCAACCTTCCCTAAGGAACAACGTCGTGAAACCAGCGGTTATCCGTCAAGTCAAAAGCCTGTCCATGTCGTGCGACCGCGTCGGCAACCTGTTGCTGACCAAGTTCTCCACCCAGGGCGCCAACGACCTCGCCATCCACGTTCCGGCGAACGTCGTGTTCTGGCTGCTCAAGCATCTGCCGGTGAACCGCGATCCCAAGCTGGCCCCGCCGCCCCCGGGCCCGGCGATCACGCAGCATGACTGGGATAATCCGTACACGCCGCGCGTCCAATACGTGAACTGCAAGGAACTGCCGGGCGCGATCCGCATGCACTTCGTCCTCGACAGCAAGCAAGACCTGACCGTGGTGCTCGACCGCGGCAACGTCGAACTGATGCGCCAGATCATGGTCATGTACACCAAGGACCTGATCGACCTCGAGGCCCAGTAAGCTGGACCAGGCGAAGCGCCGGACGGCAGGGCCGGTCCGGCGGCCGCCCTCTGCCAATCCGCGCATTTGCCCGGTATGATGGCCGGTATTGTTGACCCGGCCACGAAAGGATCCTCCATGCCCATCAAAATCAGCCAGATGTTCGACTCCGGCGCCATCGACGTCGTCCGCGCCGACCACCCCAAGCAGATCGAACTGAATCTGCGCAAGGACTCCCACGCCGACATTCATCAATGGTTCCATTTCCGCCTGCAGGGCGCGCGCGGCCAGGCGTGCACGATGCGTTTCCTGAACGCGGGGCAGGCCACCTACCCGAAGGGCTTCGAGGATTACCAGGTGG
>CAMPHU010000380.1 GCA_946886065.1 uncultured Massilia sp.
GCTGCTGGCCGACCCCTGGCTGGAGGGCACGGTGCTGGGCGGGGCCTGGAGCCTGCTGGATCCTTCCACCAGCAGCAGCGCCCTGATCGCCGAGCTCAACGGCTGCGGCCTGCCGGTGTTCGTGTGGTGCTCGCGCGCCACGCCGGACCGGCTCTCGCTGCCCTTCCTGCGCAGTTTCAAGGCTGGGTTCCGGGGCATCGCCACCTTCCTGTACCGCCAGGGGCGCGACTGGCGGCTGGCGGACGAGCTGCGTCGCCACCGGCTCGCGCTCGCCGGGTGCCGGGACGGGCAGCCCGTGGCGCTGGGCAAGGACCTGCGCCTGACCGCCTTCGCCAACGGCGAGGCCGATTCCTGGTGCCTGATCCAGGCCGGGCGCCGCAGCATCCTGCATCTCGGGGAGCGCGCCCTGGGCACGCGCGCGGCCTGCGCCGGGGCCGCCGCGCAGCTGCGCCGGCGCGCACCCCGCATCGACTTGCTGCTCTCGGGCTTCGCCGACATGGCCTGGCGCGGCAATCCGGAGCGGTTCGCCCGGCGCGAGGAAGCGGCCGCGAAGGGGATTGCCCGGCTGGCGCTGCAGGCCGAGGTGTTCCGGCCGCGCCTGGTGGTGCCGGTGGCCTCGTTCGCCCGTTTCGCGCGCGCCGACAACGCCTGGCTCAACCATGGCCGGCGCAGCCCGGCCGGAGTGCTCGACGCGCCGCAGCTGGAAACGCTGCGCCCGCTGATCCGCTTCCTCGCACCCCGCACCACGATCGACCTCGAGCAGGCCAGTGCCGCCAGCCTGGAGGCGCACAGCGCGGCGGCGCTGGCGCACTGGACCGCTTGCTGGCGTGCGGCGCCTGCGCCCCTGCCGCGCCCGCTCCAGGCGGGTGTGGCGGAGCTGCGCAAGGCTTTCCAGCACTACCGCGCGCGCGCCGGCGCCGGCCTGTACGGGTTGCCGCGCATGCTGGAGGCGGCAGGCGCGCTGCGTCCGCTGGCGATCCACCTGGCCGACGCGCGGCAGACGGTGGAATTGTCCTACCAAAGCGGCTTGCGCCTGCTGGCGCGCGACGGCCCGGCGGACGTGGCGATGTGTTCCGGCACCGCGCTTGGCCTCCTGAAGGCGGAAGACGGGTTCGACACCACCTGGGCGGGCGGCTGCTTCCGGGAGCTGCGGCCCGGCGGCCTGTCGGCTTTCGCGCGCTTCTTCCTGCCGCAGCGCATGGCGTGGCGCGGGCTGGACCGGCGCCGGCCCTTCGCCATGGGCCGGCTGATGCTGCGCACCGTGCTGGCCAGGATGGCGCGCGAGATCCGGGCGGCGCTGCGTTGAGTGCGCCCCGCCACGGCATGGTGCGAGCGCGGGAATGGCCCGCGACGCGGGTATGATGTGTTTTTTCTCGCTAAACGACATCCATGGCAAACGACGAACGACTCACTCCCGACGCGCTGGCCGCCCTGCGGGACCGCTTCCAGCACCAGTCGCGCAAGGCCCAGGCGTATTACACCGTCATGCACGAAGCCCGCCGCCTGGTCGCCGGCGACGATGCGGCGAGCGCCTGGATGAACCAGCCGCTGGCGGCATTCGAAGGCAAGACGCCGGCCCAACTGGTCGGCGAAGGACGCGAGATGGAGCTGCTTGCCCATGTACGCGCCCGCGCCAGCGGCGCATAAAAGCGCCTGACAAAACCTCCAGGGCACGACGCTGCAACGCCGCCATGGAGGTTTTGTCAGGCGCCTGAGCCGGCGTCCTGGGCCCAGGCGGGCGCCATCCGTCCGCTGGATTGCCGCTCGGATGCCGACTGTGTTTTCCACTTGCCATCCGTGTGGTGGATGCGGTGCCCATCGGTGCGAAGAATCTCAAGGACGAGATCTTCAGTTCCTGGAAGTGCGGCTGCTCAACAAGACGATGTTGCCCCGCGCCATGCCGCGCAAACAAACTTTGCCAACTCGTACCGTGCGCGCTCAAACAGGCGCATAGTGCCCTTGTTCGCATGATCCTTCACCGGATTTGCATCCTCCGCGGCATATCGCCGCATTCCCAACGACCCGCCAAGGCCTGATCGCCTCCAGTCACACTGTGGGTGGCGTTGTCATGCGGTTCGATACTGACAAGGATTCCATGTTTACTTATTCCCCCTCCAGCAACCCCGCCGCGCGATCCCACATGGATTCGCAGTTGGCCTTCTTCCACGACCTGAACCAGGCCTTGGCCGGATCGTTCCAAGCCGTCTGCGAAGCCAACCTGAAGCTTGGTCAGAGCATGATCGAGGAAACCATCAACGCCGGCCAGCGCATGCTGTCGAGCGAGGGTGCCCTCGACGCCATGAGCGCGGCCTCGGCCCACGCCCAGCCTGCCTCCGACAAGCTGCGCGCCTACCAGCAGCATCTTTCGCGTCTGGCGGCCGAGGTCCAGGTGGAGCTGGCGCGCGTCAACCAGCAGCATGGGCCGGAAACGGCGCGTACCGCCCAGGCCTTGGCGGACGAGGTAACGCGTGCCGCCAGCGAGGAAAACGCGCGCAGCATGCAGCAGCAGAAGGAAGTCCTGAAGACCTTCCGCGATCCGTTCAGCCCGACCGATGCCGAGCGCGGCAACGGTCATGCCCCGGATGGCCCGGCGCCCCACGCCGATCGGGCAAGCGCGAGCACGGGCGCCGGCGCGGGCGTGAAGTTCGAGGGCCTGGCGGACAACGGTTCCGTGCAAGGCCACGTTCAGGGTCCGTCGCTCCAGGCCGCGGGCAACAAGCCGCCACGCAAACCGGGCTGAGCCTGTTCAGCGGGAGCCTTGCCGCTTGCAATTGCCGGCGGCTGCTCCATCGAGAGCGCTTCCGGCCGGCTCGACACATCCAGCAAACAGCATGGCTGTGCGTTCCATGGAAAAAGAGGCGCCAGGCAGTAGCGCTACCTGAGGCCGGGCTGCTGCGCACCACGCGAGAACGGCTGCGA
>CAMPHU010000381.1 GCA_946886065.1 uncultured Massilia sp.
CCAGGAAGATCAGGCAGGTGAACAGCAGGGTCGCCACCGCCATGCCCGAGATCGGGTTCGAGGACGAACCCACTTCGCCGGTCAGGCGGGAAGACACGGTGGCGAACAGGAAGCCGAACACCAGGATCAGCAGCGCGCCCAGCAGGTTCATGTGCAACGGCGTGGCGACGGTGATGATCGCGATGATGGCCAGGCAGCCGATCACGACCCATTTCATCGGAATATCGCGGTCGGTGCGCAGGGAGGCGTCTCCGGCACTGGATTTACCCATGCCCGACAGGCCCGAGCTCAGGCTCTTCCAGATCATCGGCATCGAACGCACCAGCGAAATCAGGCCGGCCGCGGCCACGGCGCCCGCGCCGATGTAGAGCACATAGGCGTTGCGGATATCGTCCGGCGACATGTCGCGGATCAGCGTGGTCCCCGGCGACAGCGGCACGGTGAGCAGGTCGCCGAAAAACTTGATCATCGGGATCAGGAGCAGGTAGGACAGCACCCCGCCGGCCGCCATCGTGAAGGCGATGCGCGGACCGATGATGTAGCCCACGCCGAGCAGCTCGGGCGAGACTTCGGCGCCGGCGGAACCGCCCTTGAGCGGCGCACCGAACTCGAAGTTGACAGTGTCCTTCCATCCCTTGAGCGACACGCTCAGGGTCTTGTACAGCAGGCCCACGCCGAAGCCGCCGAAGATGATGGCGGCGCGGCGCCTGGCGTCCCTGACGGCATCCGAATCGGACTCCAGGGCTTCGCCCGCCGCCTCGCGCGAAACGTCGGTGGCGGCGGCCTTGAGCACCTCGGCGCAGGCCGTGCCTTCCGGGTATTTCAGTTCGCCGTGCTTGTCGACGATCATGGTACGGCGCATGGGGATCATCATGAGGATGCCCAGCAGGCCGCCCAGCACCCCGACCAGCATGACGCGCGAGATTTCCAGGTCGAAGCCGAGGATCAGGATCGCCGGCATGGTCACGCCCAGGCCGAAGGCCAGCGATTCGCCGGCCGAGCCGGCGGTCTGGGTGATGCTGTTCTCCAGGATGGTCGATTCGCGCGCGCCGAACTTGCGCGCCATGCCGAACAGGGTAATCGCGATCACCGCGACCGGAATCGAGGCGCTGACCGTGAGGCCGACCTTGAGCACCAGGTACAGGGAGGACGCGCCGAACACCATGCCCAGCACCACGCCCATGATCAGGGCGCGGACGGTCATTTCGGGCAGGCGGGCGGTGGCCGGGATGTAGGGCTTGAATCCTGGCGGATTCGGATCGTAAGGCATCTGCGGGTTTCCTTCTTGGCTTGCGGTGCGCCTGTTACTTATTCTGAATATGTCTTGCTTAGGCGAACCTGAAAGCGTGAATATCGCACATGCCGTTATGGAATGAAAGCGGATTATAATCCGCCGCTGACGGCCTGCAGTCCGGCCCCACCTCGAGAGTTCCGTAGTGACGACACCTAACAAGCCGCAAGAACGGCGCCCCGGCAAGGCCGGCCGCCCCGGCATCCGCAAGCTCCGCCTGTTCCTGCTCGTCGCCCTGGGCGCCATGCTGCTGGCCGCCGGCGGCGCGGCGGCCTACCTGATGACGGCGATCCTGCCGAACGTGCCGGAGATCGACGCGGTCACCGACTACCGGCCCAAGATCCCGCTGCGTATTTATACCGCCGACAAGGTCCTGATCGGCCAGTTCGGCGTCGAGCACCGCGACTTCGTGCCGATCGCGAAGATCCCGCCGCTGATGAAGCAGGCCCTGCTCGCCATCGAGGACACGCGCTTCTACGAACACGGCGGCATCGACTGGATCCGCGCCGCGGGCGCGGCCAAGTCCAACCTGGGCGGGGGTTTCCGCCAGGGCGCCTCGACCATCACCATGCAGGTGGCGCGCAACTTCTTCCTGACGCGCGAAAAGGTCATCTCGCGCAAGCTCACCGAGATCGCCCTCGCCTACAAGATCGAGGACGCGCTCACCAAGGACCAGATCCTCGAGCTGTACATGAACCAGATCTACCTGGGACAGCGCGCCTACGGCTTCTCCAGCGCCGCGCGCAGCTACTTCGGCAAGACGCTCGACCAGCTCTCGCTGGCCGAGATCGCGATGCTGGCCGGCCTCCCGCAGAACCCGGCGCGCCACAATCCGGTGGCCAATCCCAAGCGCGCCGAGCAGCGCCAGCACGCGGTGCTCAAGCGCCTGCTCGAGCTGGGCCAGATCACGGACGCGCAGTACCGCCAGGCCCTGGCCGAGCCGCTGCGCATCAAGCGCGACGCAGGCCAGCGCTACGACACCCATGCCGACTACGTGGCCGAGCTGGCGCGCCAGGTGGTCTACGAGCAGTTCAAGGAAGAAGCCTACACGCGCGGCATCACGGTCACCACGACCATCCTCGCGGCCGAGCAGGAAGCGGCCTATGAGTCGGTGCGCCGCAACGTGATCGCCTACGACCAGCGCCACGGCTACCGCGGCCCGGAAGCGCGCATCGAGCTGCCTGCCGACGCGGAAGAGCGCGAGGATGCCATCGTCGAGGCCTTGCAGAAGCGCCCATCCAGCGACGGCCTGATTCCGGCCGTGGTGCTGGCCGCCAGTCCCAAGGAAGTGCGCGTCGAGACCCTCGAAGGCGAGGAGATCGTGATCCGGGACGCCGGCCTGAAGTTCGCCGCGCGCGGCCTTTCCGACAAGGCCCCGCCCGCGCACCGGATCACGCCGGGCGCGATCATCCGCATCAACAAGCCCAAGCCCGACGACAAGGGCAAGGGCGGCGACTGGGCGATCACCCAGGTGCCGCTGGTGGCGGCCGCCTTCGTCGCCATCGACGCCGACACCGGCGCCTACCACGCGCTGGTGGGCGGCTTCGACTACAACCTGCAGAAGTTCAACCACGTGACCCAGGCCTGGCGCCAGCCGGGTTCCGCGATCAAGCCCTTCGTGTAT
>CAMPHU010000382.1 GCA_946886065.1 uncultured Massilia sp.
AGCAAACTCATACCGACGGCAACTCCACCACGAAGCGCGTCCCCTTCCCCATCTCCGTCTCGAACGCGATGCTCCCGCCATGCTCCTCGACGATGGCGCGGCTGATGCTTAGGCCCAGCCCCGTCCCGCCCTTGGGCCGGGTATCCGCCGCATCCGCCTGCGCGAAGCGCTCGAACACCCGGCTGCGGAATCCCGGCGGAATCCCCGGTCCTTCGTCGGTCACGGTCAGGCGCGCCTTGCCCTGGCTCTGGACCAGCCCCAGGGTCACGGTCCGGCCATGCGGCGTGAACTTGATCGCATTCGACAGCAAATTGACCAGCACCTGCACCATGCGGTCGTGGTCGACCTCGGCCCGGATATGCTCCGCGCCCTGCTGGCTGTCCAGCCGCAGCAGCACGCCGGCATGCTGCGCGTGCGCCTGCATCGACGCCAGCGCATGCTCGGCCAGCGGCAGCAGCGGCTGGGCCGCGCGCTGGTATTCCATCTTCCCCGACTCCATCTTCTGGATGTCGAGCAGGTCGTTCACCATCCGCACCAGGCGTTCCGCACTCTGGCTGGCGATGCGGATCAGGCCCGCCACGTCCGGCGCCAGCTCGCCCGCCATGCCTTCGTCCAGCATGGCCAGCGACGCGCGGATCGAGGTCAGCGGGGTGCGCAGCTCGTGCGAGACGGTCGAGATGAATTCGTTCTTCATGCGCTCGATCTTCTTGCGCTCGGAGATATCGTGCAGGAACACGCTGAAGAAGGCGTCCTCGCCCTGGCCCGCCAGCCCGGCCGTCATCTCGATGGGAAATTCGGCGCCCTGGCGGTTGATCACGGTGCGCTCCAGGCGCCGCCCGAGCGCGCCCAGTTGGCCGGTCTGGCGGAAGGCGTGCAGGGCCTTGGCGACGCTGGCGCGGTAGCGCTCCGGTACCACCAGTTCGGCCAGCGGCCACCCCACCGCTTCGTGGCGGCGCCAGCCGAACATGCGCTCGGCGGCGGCGTTCCAGTCGACGATCAGGCCGCGCTGGTCGACCGCGACGAAGGCATCCTGGGCGGCGTCGACGATGGCGCCGATGCGCTGCTCGCTGGCGCGCACCGCGGCCAGCGCGCGTTCGAGGTCGCGCGTACGCTCCTCAACCCGCCGTTCGAGGGTCGCGTTCAGGTCCTGCAGCTCGGCGCGGCGCTGCACCAGGTCGGCCACCAGCGCGTTCAGCGCGCCGGAGAGCTTGCGCACTTCGTCGTAGCCGTCGCGGCTCGGCACCAGCTCGGTGGTGTCGCCGCGGCGCAGGCGGTCGGCCGAATCGGCCAGTTCGCCCAGCGGACGGGTGATGCGGCGCGCCACCATCACCCCGGCCAGCGAGAACAGCACCGCCAGCGCCGCCCCGCTCCACAGCGCGCGCTCGCGCAGGCGCGCCACCGGCTGGTAGGCGTCTTCGACGTCCTGGCGCACCAGCACGTTCCAGCCCAGGCCCGGGTAGATGCCGCGCCCCTTGGTCGCGCCGTAGCCGACCAGGTAGGAGCGGCCGTCCGGCCACTCCTCCACCAGGTAGCCGGTGCGGCGCTGGCGCGCTTCGCGCAGGCTGGGCTGGTCGATGGTCTTGCCCTGCAGGTCTTCGGGGCCCAGCAGGACCACGCCCTCGGTGCTGACGATCAGCGCCTGCACCTTGCCGCGCGCCTGCACCGGCGCGATGATGGAGCGCTCGACGTCGCGCGCCCATTGCCAGGACAGGTGCACGCCCAGCACGCCGGCCGGCCGGCCCTGCGTGTCCATGTACGGAAACGCCACGTCGACGAAGCGGCGCGGCTCGCCTTCCGGCGCCGGCAGCAGCTTGGCCAGCAGCACCGCCTCGTGCACGTCGCCCACGTAGACGCCCTTGAGCGCATCGCGGAACCAGGGCCGCTGCGCCACGTTGGCGCCTTCCAGCAGGCCGCGCGCCTCGACCAGCACCTGGCCGTCCAGGCCGGCCATGCCGATCCATTCGTAGTACCAATAGGTTTCCTGCATGTCCGCCAGCACCTTGCGGCGCTGCTCCTGGCTGGTGGCGGAGTCGACCAGGTCGCGGCGGCGCGCCATCAGGTTGACTTCGCGGTAGCGCTCGTACATGCCGCGGTCGAGCTTGTCGGCGGTCTGCATCGCCAGTTCCCCCAGGCCGTGGCCGATGCTGCTCTTGACCTGCTCGGTGGAGGCGCTTTCCACGACCTCGACCAGCAGCAGGGTCAGCACGACGGTCAGGGTGGAAAACGCCAGCGCCAGCCACGCTCCCAGGCCGCGCGGCTTCAGAGGTTCGACAAGGGAGCGAAAAGTTGCCATTGCGCACATAAAAAAGCGGAATCCACAGCGTAACACAGCAAGCCGGCGCCGAACGGCGAGTAGCGGACGCGCTTACCCGCGGCGGATAAGCACGGCCGAATCCGGCCTCTGGAAAGCCCGGCATTCCGCACGGCCACAGCCGATTTCCGCTAAACTTGCGTGTTACATGGATTCACGTCACCGATTGGGAAACACCGTCATGCAAGCCACCGCCACCGCCCCCCTCCTCGACTACGCCACTTCGTGCACCCTGCCCACGCCCTGGGCCCAGTTCACGCTGCACGCCTGGGTCGAGCCGGCGACCGGCAAGGAGCACCTGGCGATGGCCCTGGGCGACCTGTCGACCGGCGAGCCGGTGCTGGCGCGCGTGCACTCCGAATGCCTGACCGGCGACGTGATGTTCTCGCAGCGCTGCGACTGCGGCGCCCAGCTCGAAGGCGCGCTCCAGCGCATCGCCGAGGAAGGCCGCGGCATCCTGCTTTACCTGCGCCAGGAAGGCCGCGGGATCGGCCTGGTCAACAAGATCCGCGCCTACCGCCTGCAGGAAGCCGGCGCCGACACCGTCGAGGCCAACCTGCAGCTGGGCTTCCACGCCGACGCCCGCAACTACGAGCTGTGC
>CAMPHU010000383.1 GCA_946886065.1 uncultured Massilia sp.
GGGTTGATGACGTCGACGTGCTGGCCCAGCTTGAGGCGCAGGCCGAATTTCTCGATGCGCTTTTCCAGCACCGCCGGACGGCCGACCAGGATCGGGCGCGCCAGCTTCTCGTCCACCACCACCTGCACCGCGCGCAGCACGCGCTCGTCCTCGCCCTCGGCGTAGACGATGCGCTTGAGTTCCGGCGGCGCGCTCTTGGCGATCTGGAACAGCGGCTTCATGAAGGTGCCGCTGCGGTACACGAACTGCTGCAGGCTGTCGGCATAGGCCGCCAGGTCCGCGATCGGGCGGGTGGCGACGCCGCCGTCCATCGCCGCCTTGGCCACGGCCGGGGCGATGTGGGTCAGCAGGCGCGGGTCGAAGGGCATCGGGATCAGGTATTCCGGCCCGAAGGACAGGTTGGTGATGCCGTAGGCCGAGGCCACGATGTCCGACTGCTCGGCGTGGGCCAGGTCGGCGATCGCATGCACCACCGCGATTTCCATTTCACGGGTGATGGTGGTCGCGCCGCAGTCCAGGGCGCCGCGGAACATGTAGGGGAAGCACAGGACGTTGTTGACCTGGTTCGGGTAGTCCGAACGGCCGGTGGCGATGATGGCGTCGCTGCGCACGGCCTTCACGTCTTCCGGCAGGATTTCCGGGTTCGGGTTGGCCAGGGCCAGGATCAGCGGGTTCGGCGCCATGTTCGCGACCATGTCCTGCTTCAGCACGCCGCCGGCCGACAGGCCGAGGAAGATGTCGGCGCCCGGAATCACTTCGGCCAGCGAACGGTGCGGCGTGTCCTGGGCGAAGCGTTCCTTGTCCGGGTCCATCAATTCGAGGCGGCCCTTGTAGACCACGCCGGCCAGGTCGGTGACATAGATGTTTTCGATCGGGAAGCCGAGGTCGACGATCAGGTCCAGGCAGGCCAGCGCGGCCGCGCCGGCGCCCGAGACGACCAGCTTGCATTCCTTGATGTTCTTGCCGACGACCTTCAGGCCGTTGATGATCGCGGCGCCGACGATGATCGCGGTGCCGTGCTGGTCGTCGTGGAAGACCGGGATCTTCATGCGCTCGCGCAGCTTGCGCTCGATGTAGAAGCACTCCGGCGCCTTGATGTCCTCGAGGTTGATGCCGCCGAAGGTCGGCTCGAGCGAGGCGATGATGTCGACCAGCTTGTCCGGGTCGTTTTCGTTGATCTCGATGTCGAAGACATCGATGGCGGCGAATTTCTTGAACAGCACGCCCTTGCCTTCCATGACCGGCTTGGAAGCCAGCGGGCCGATGTTGCCCAGGCCGAGGACGGCGGTGCCGTTGGAGATGACGGCGACCAGGTTGCCGCGCGCGGTGTATTTATAGGAGTTCGCCGGATCCTTGACGATCTCTTCGCAAGGCGCGGCCACCCCCGGCGAGTACGCCAGGGCCAGGTCGCGCTGGTTCAGCAGGCCCTTCGTGGGGGTCACGCTGATCTTGCCGGGGCGGGGAATCTGGTGATATTCGAGTGCTGCCGTACGCAGTTGTTGACGTAATTCTTCTTTTTTGTCCGATGACGAGTCCATGCTGGGCAGCCTTCCTGATACTAGAGGGGAACCTCCAATTCTAGCAGAGGCACAGTTGTCAAGGGCTACGTATTTTCAACAAGTCAAGCCGGAATTCATAACGTTGGCAAATAAATTCAGACTGCTCATCAGCAAATCCGATGCAGCGATTACCTGGCGTGCGTGTTCCATATCGGTCCCGGTATCCCGGGTGCCGATTGCAGCGGCGGTACAATCGCGGCCATGCTTTCCGAATTCGACCTCATCAAGACTTATTTCCAGCGCCCGCGGCCGGGACGCGCAGTGCTGGGCATCGGCGACGACTGCGCCCTGCTCGCCCCTTCGCCAGGCCATCAGATCGCGATCTCCTCGGACATGCTGGTGGAAGACCGGCACTTCTTCGCCGGCGCCGACCCGCGCATGCTCGGGCACAAGAGTCTGGCGGTGAACCTGTCGGACCTGGCGGCCATGGGAGCGCGTCCCGTCGCCTTTACCCTGGCGCTGTCGCTTCCCAGGGCCGATCCGGCGTGGCTGGAAGGGTTTTCGTCCGGGCTGTTCGCGCTGGCCGATGCGCATGACTGCGAGCTGATCGGCGGGGATACGACCAAGGGGCCGCTGAATATCTGCATCACGGTGTTCGGCGAGCTGAGGCCGGGACACGCGCTGCGGCGCGCGGCGGCGCGTGCCGGCGACGACATCTGGATCTCTGGGACCCTGGGCGATGCGCGGCTGGCGCTGGCGGGATACTGGAAGGAGCTCGCGCTCGATCCTTCCTTGCACGAGCGGGCGGCGCTGAGGATGCACATGCCGTCGCCGAGGGTGGCACTGGGCATGGCGCTGGCGCGCGTGCCCATCGCGCATGCCGCGCTCGATATCTCGGACGGGCTGGTGGGGGACCTGGGGCATATCCTGGCCGCCTCGCAGGTGGGCGCGACCCTGGATGCCGATGCGCTGCCGGCGGGACCCGTGCTGGCGCGCCAGGCGATCGCACTGCGGCGGCGCTTCACGGCGGCGGGCGGGGATGATTACGAACTGTGCTTCACGGCGCCGGTGGAGAACCGCGAGGCGGTGCTGGAGGCCGGGCGGGAGAGCGGGACGGCGGTGACGCGGGTGGGCAGGATCGAGGCGGAGCCGGGGTTGAGGCTGGTGGATGCCGAAGGCAAGCCGCTCGATCTGGGGCTGAAGGGGTGGGATCACTTCACTACGGCATAACTCGACCCGCAACCTCAAGACCGTCATCCCGGCGAAGGCCGGGACCCAAGTTTCGGTGAGTAGCCAACACATCGCACGTGGCTACGCATATCAACTTGGGCCCCCGCCTTCGCGGGGGTGACGGTTCGAAGTCCAACACTCAGGTCAACTGTCATCCCCTTCCCTCGGCACCT
>CAMPHU010000384.1 GCA_946886065.1 uncultured Massilia sp.
GCCGCTCCACCGACACCACGAAGGCCAGCGAGTTGCCCACCTGGTGGTCCCAGCCGCGCGGTTCCGGGCGGTCGAGCACGCGGTGCACGAACTTCTGCGTCTGTTCGGCCAGCGATGCGCGCCCGGTGAGCCCGGCCTGGCCGGCCAGGGTGGTCAGCACCTTGCCGTCGGGCGAGAGGAACAGGTAGTCGCGCTCCAGGTAGAGCAAGCCGGCATAAGGGCGGTCGTGGCGCTGGTAGGTGGCGATCTTGATATTGCCGGGTGTGTACATCAGCTGCCCGAAGATGTTTTGCGTGAACAGCAGGCGGTCGCCGGCGCAGCCGAGCCAGCGGCACAGGCCGCCGGTGAAGCGGCGCTCGCCCGGGCCGCGCGCGTCCTGCGCGTGGCGGGCGGTGAACTGGATGCCGTTGGTATAGTAGCGGTCGGTATTGAAGAACTCGTCGTTCTCATAGGTGACGAACCTCGCGTCCTGGGCGCCGGCGGGGCCGGGCAGGCAGGCGGCGGCTGATACCAGCGGCAAGGCCGCAATGCGGGAAAGCAAGCTCGGCATGGATGCCCCTGTTGTTCGAAATCTCTTTCAGTGTCGAACTTGCGGACAGGACGTGTTTGATCTGCAACAGCTCAGGCTGCCGGCCGGACCGGGTTTCAGCAGGACTCCACCATTTTTCGAATTACGCGATGATAGCCCGCATGGAACAGGATCCGTACGAACTGCTCGGCGGCGCCAAGGGGCGCCCGGTCAAGATGTGGACCCGCGGCGTGCCGGTCGAACCCGAGGCGAAGGAACAGCTGTCCAAGCTGGCGCAGCTGCCCTTCGTGTTTCACCATGTCGCCGTCATGCCGGACGTCCATGTTGGCAAGGGATCGACGATCGGCAGCGTGATCCCGACCCTGGGTGCGGTGATTCCGGCGGCGGTGGGCGTGGACATCGGCTGCGGCATGATGGCGGCCAAGACCACGCTGCGCGCCGGCGACCTGCCCGACAACCTCGGCAAGCTGCGCAGCGCCATCGAGCAGGCGATCCCGCACGGCATGTCGCCCAAGACGCGCAACGCCAAGGGACGCGATGCGGGCTCGTGGAACAATCCGCCGCCCGCGGCCGAGGCCGGCTGGATGAAGCTCAAGGACGAGTTCGATGAGATCTGCCGCAAGTATCCCAAGCTGCGCGGCACCAACAACTACAAGCACCTGGGCACCCTCGGCAGCGGCAACCACTTCGTCGAGATCTGCCTGGACGAGGATCAATTCGTGTGGCTGATGCTGCACTCCGGCTCGCGCGGCGTCGGCAACGCGATCGGGACCCATTTCATCGAACTGGCGCGCCAGGACATGCGGCGCCACATGGTCAACCTGCCCGACCAGGATCTCGCTTACCTGGAAGAGGGCACGCAGCACTACGACGACTACGTCGAGGCGGTGGGCTGGGCGCAGAAATTCGCCCGCATCAACCGCGAAGTCATGATGCACAACCTGGTCCACGCGGTGCGCAGCGTGATCAGGAAGCCTTTCGAGACCCACGTGGAGGCGGTCAACTGCCACCACAACTACGTGCAGCGCGAGCGCCATTTCGGCAAGGACGTGCTGGTCACGCGCAAGGGCGCGGTGTCGGCGCGCGAGGGGGAGCTGGGCATCATCCCCGGCTCGATGGGGGCACGCAGCTTCATCGTGCGCGGCAAGGGCAATCCCGAGAGCTTCAACAGCTGCAGCCACGGCGCCGGCCGCCTGATGAGCCGCACCGAAGCCAAGCGCCGCTTCACCCTGGCCGACCAGGAGCGCGCCACCGCCGGCGTGGAATGCCGCAAGGACGAGGGCGTGATCGACGAGATCCCGATGGCCTACAAGGACATCGACGCCGTGATGGACGCCCAGCGCGACCTGGTGGAGGTGGTCCATACCCTGAAGCAGGTGGTGTGCGTGAAGGGCTGAGGTTTTCCGACCGCGCGGCCGCGACAAGGCGCCGCGATTTTTAAGCGAGCAATGCCATGCAAGATGAGCAGAACCTGACCAGCGGGCGGCGCGCGTCCGCCCCCGAACGCATGCGCCGCGGGCCGCCTTCCCTGCAGCCGGCGCCTGCCGGGGAGGCCGGCCATGAGCACACCCAAACGCGAGATCCCTGCACGGGAGAGGACGCGGCGCTGTGCCGCGACACCACCTATGCCGGCCTGGTGACCGCGGTGCGCAGCGCCGTGGAGCGCAACACCGGCTTCGGCGCCTGAGCCCGCCCTCGGCCGCCCTGCAGTTCAGGCGCGCCCGAGCGACAGCAGGTCGCCCGGCGCGGCGAACTCGCGCTGGGGCGCGCTGCGGCGCAGGGCCTCGATCGGGGCATAGCCCCAGCTGACCGCCCCGAATCCCACCCCGGCCTTGCGCGCGGCGTCGGCGTCGGTAGTCTGGTCGCCCACGTACAGGGCCTGGGCCGGCGCGACTCCCGCCGCCTGCAGGACCTTGCGGATGCGCGCGGCCTTGCCGAAGATCGACATCCCGCATTCGTACTGGCGCACCAGCGCCGCCAGGTCCGGGCCCAGCACCAGGCGTACGTTCTGTTCCGAATTCGAGGACACCACCGCCAGTTCGAGGCCGCTGCGCGCCAGCTCGCGCAGCATCTCGCCGACCCCGTCGAACAGCGGAATGCGTGCGGCGTTTTCGCGCATGCGCTCGATGAAGGAGCGCGAGGCCAACGGCAATTTCCAGGCCGGCATGCCGACATGGCGCATGATGTCGCGCGGGCCATAGTGGCGCAGCCGCTCGGCCTGCTGCGCGTCGACGCGCCGGAAGCCGTGCTGGTCGGCGAGCTCGTTGAACACGCTCATGAAGAAGGGAAACGAATCGGCCAGGGTGCCGTCGAAGTCGAAGATCGCCAGGCGGAT
>CAMPHU010000385.1 GCA_946886065.1 uncultured Massilia sp.
CGCCGCAGGCGCGGCTGGTGTCGACGCCGAACGTGCCGGACAGCGAAAAGCTGTCCTGGCTGGTGCTGGGCCACGGCATGGAAGGCACGAGCGGCAACGAGAAGGACGTGCTGGCCGCCGCGGCCGGCGCCCTGCTCGGCGGCAAAGGCGGCAGCGGCGGGATTACGTCGAAGCTGAAGAATTCGCTCAACGTGGACGAGCTGGGCCTGAAGCAGGCCAATGGCCAGGCGAATGGCCTGGAAGGGACGGTGGTGACGGTGGGCAAGCGCATTTCCTCGCGCGCCTACCTGAGCTTCGAGCAGGGCGCGACCACGGCCACGAGCCTGGTGCGCCTGCGCTACAAGCTCAACCCGCGCATCACCTTGCAGTTCCAGACCGGCACCAATACCGCCCTGGACATCCTGTATTCCTGGACCTTCGACTAGTGCAGGATACTGGGCTTGTGATCGGGTATCGGCTCTTCGTTCTGCGGGGTATGGTGGCCGGGCTGGTGGTGCGGATGCGGCGCGTCGAAGGGTTCGGGCGCCGGTTCTTCGATCGGCACCGGATCGGGTGCGCGGTGGGCTTGCACGGGAACAACTGTGTACATGGCCGGGATCTCCTCGAATCAAGCGGAAAGATCACCTTACCATGACGGGCCCCGGGCCGGCGCTTGCCTTACAATGCCGGATTCCTCATCAACGTACCTCTGCTGAAGCACCATGGAACTCACGATCACCACCCTGGCCCTGCTCGTCCTGACGCCCCTGCTCGTCTGGCGCATCTACCGCCGCATCAAGGACCGCATGGCGCGCCAGCGCTCGATCGTGTCGCGTCATTACACCGGGATCCTGGTGTTCGGCGCGATGATCCTGGTGCCGGCGGCGCAGTTGCTGGGCAATCCCTACAACCTGGCGGCGCTGCTGGTGGGCGCGGCGGGCGGCATCGGCTACGGCGTGTGGGGCTTGAAGCTGTCGCGCTTCGAGGATACGCCGCAGGGCTACTACTTCACGCCGAATGCGCGGCTGGGGATCGTGATGGCCATGATCTTCGTGGCGCGCATCCTGTACATCGGCGTGGAGATCTATTCGAACCAGGGCAAGGGCGTGACGCCGGAGCGCTTGACGGATTCGCCGCTGACCATGCTGTGCGTGGGGCTGACGGCGGGGTATTTCGGGTGCTATTCGGCGGGGTTGCTGCGCTGGCGTCGTAGGGTGCGCAAAGAGATCGATATGGTGTGAGGTAACACTGCGCTTGCAAACTTGGGTCCCCGCCAAGGGGGACCCAAGTTTGCCGGCACACCGCGAACATAAAAAAAGGGACCCTCACGGGTCCCTTCTCATTCAAGCAGCCTTCGCCGCATCCTTCCTCCGCTGCAGCACGAAAATCGGCTGCGCCCACTGCACATCCTTCTTCTTCTTGCTTGTGATGAGCGTCAGTTCCGAAGGATCGTAGACGTCCGTATTGTGCGTCAGCGGCGTGGTCATCAGGTACTGCGCATCGGTGTTCTTCAGGAACTCGCCCACCAGCTGGATGTTGCGGATATCGAGGTGCGCAAACGGTTCGTCGATGAACACGAAGCCGCCCGAGCCTTCCTCCGACTTCAGCAGGCCGATCAGGAGCACCAGCGACTTCATCACCTGCTGCCCGCCGGACGCCTCGCCGTCGTTCATGCCGATCTGGTCCTTGCCGTCGAACTTGAAGCGTACGTGCAGGCCGGCCTGGGCCAACTGCACGTCGTCGTTCTCCAGGCGCACCGGGTCGGCCTGCACGTCGATGCCGGCCAGTTCGCCCAGTTCCTTGATGTTCTTCGTATAGGTCTTGATCGTATAGCGCAAACGCTCGATATAGGCCCCGCGCGCATTGCCCGTGGCCTCGATCGCGCGGTTGTTCTGGTAGCGGCGCTCCTCGGTCTCGCTCTGGCGGTTCTGCAGCTGGTCGTTCAGGCGCTGGTACTGGTCGATCACGGTCGGATCGAGTTCCCAGTCGTCGCGCGCCAGCGCGTGTTCCAGCGACTGCAAGCGAAGGTTGACCTGGTGGGCGTTCTGGTGCTTGGCGACCAGGTCGCCGCGCCAGTTGGCGTTCTTCCAGTTGGCCGGCACGTGGCGCCAGCTGCGTCGCATGTCCAGCAGGGCCTTGGCGTGCTCGGTGCGCTGTTCCAGCTGGCGGCGGTGGTTCAGGCGCATGCCCGCTTCCGCTTCCGACAGCGCCATGCGCGCGTTCTGCCACACGGTGTCGGCGCGGGTGCGCGCCACCGTCGCGTTCTTGCTCAGGGTCTGCAGCTCGCCCAGGCGCGCGCCCACTTCCAGGCGCTCGGTGCGCAGCGGCGCCACCGAACGCGCGGCTTCCTCGAACTCGGCCTGGCGCGCCGTCAGTTCCTTGGCCGCGTCCACGCCCGCCAGGCGCGCCTTCAGGCCGCCCACTTCCGCGGCCAGCTTGGAGATGGCCAGGGTCAGCGCGTCTTCCTGCGCTTCCAGGTTAGGCAAAGCTTTTTGGATCGCTTCCAGGCGCTGGGTCTTGCCGGCAGCGCCGAAACGGTAGCGCGACGGTTCGACGAACAGCGAGCGGCCGCCGCGGCGTTCGCGGTGGTAGGCGTCCGGCGTGATCCATTCCTCGGCGCGGGTCTTGAAGCCCTCGTCCACCGAATCCACGCGCTCGATGCGCGCCAGCTGGTCGATCAGCCAGCCCGGCGCCTTGCTGGAGAAGTTCACCACCGACAGCAGGCTGTCGTCCTTCACTTGCGGCGCATCGACGCAGTCCGGCACGATGAAGTGGCGATAGCGCTCCTTCTCCGCCAGGCGGTAGGCCGCCGGGGCATCCTTGGCTTTCTCGAGCAGCACGACCGAAGCGTAGCCGCCCAGCACGCCCTCGACTGCGCCCTGC
>CAMPHU010000386.1 GCA_946886065.1 uncultured Massilia sp.
CGGAAAAGAAAAAAGGTCCGCCGAAGCGAACCTTTTTTCTTTAATGCTGGCGGAGCGGACGGGGCTCGAACCCGCGACCCCCGGCGTGACAGGCCGGTATTCTAACCAACTGAACTACCGCTCCGTTTTACTTTGCTCATTACTTCGATCAACCATCTGATGCTGGTGGGCGCTGAGAGGCTCGAACTCCCGACCTAATCCTTGTAAGGGATCCGCTCTACCAACTGAGCTAAGCGCCCGTACTCTCTATCAGAGGTTCCTGTCTGACGTTTGTCATCACGTCCGAAGAGGCCCGAATTATAGAGGTTGGAATTCGGGGTACGCAAGGGTTTTTCGAAAAAAAGTTAAAACCTGCCGTTTCGCCCGTCCGCGCCCTTCGTCTGCATGTGTTGTAAGCAAAGCAGCGGGGAAAGATATTTACTTGCCGTACGACATACCCATCACCGAGAATACCGCCTTTGCAAAGCCGGCAAGCTTGAGACATCGCCAAGATGCTGCTGCCGGGAGCGGCCATAGCCGCTCGCGCCGCCCCGGGCGGCGTCGAGACAAGAAGAACGGAGACACCGGTTCTTTTTTCACTCGTTAGGAAACCTCCATGATGAAGTTGTCCAAGATGCACAAGCGCGTCCTCGGCGCGCATGGCGCTATGCTGGCCCTGAGCGCTGCACTGCCGGCCGCACCGGCGTTCGCCCAGGCTACCCCCGAGCTGCAGACCGTGACCGTGACGGCCCAGCGCCGTACCGAGAACATCCGTGAAGTGCCGGTGTCCGTCACCGCCCTGAAGGGCGACAAGCTCGACGTCCTGGTCTCGGGCGGCGAAGACATCCGCTTGCTGGCCGGCAAGGTGCCGAGCCTGAACGTGGAATCCTCGAACGGCCGCACCTTCCCGCGCTTCTACATCCGCGGCTACGGCAACACCGACTTCAACACCTTCGCTTCGCAGCCGGTCTCGCTGGTGGTCGACGACGTGGTGCAGGAAAACCCGATCCTGAAAGGTTTCCCGATCTTCGACCTGGCCAGCGTCGAAGTGCTGCGCGGTCCGCAGGGCACCCTGTTCGGCCGCAACACCCCGGCCGGCGTCGTGAAGTTCGAATCCGAGAAGCCGAAGCTGGGCAAGGTCGAGGGCTACTACAACGCCTCCGCCGCCACCCACTACACGATGAACGCCGACGGCGCCGTCAACATCCCGGTGGCGGACCAGTGGGCGGTACGCGTCTCGGCCACCGGCCAGCACCGCGACGACTACATCTCCAACTTCAGCGACGTCGCCATGACCCGCCAAACCGGCGAGCTGGACGGCTACAACGAGCATGCCGAGCGCGTCCAGGTGCTGTACCAGCCGGACAGCCGCTTCAGCGCCCTGGCCAACGTGCACCAGCGCACCACCAACGGCAGCGCCCGCCTGTTCCGCGCCAACCTGATCAAGAAGGGCAGCAACGTCATCAATGACGGCGTCGACCTCGAGAAGATGGTCAGCAACGCCCAGAACTTCCAGCGCCTGCGCACCAACGGCGCCAACCTGCGCCTGAGCTGGGACCTGGGCGCGGTGAAGCTGTTCTCGGTCACCGGCTACGAGCACGTCAGCGATTACTTCAGCCGCGGCGACATCGACGGCGGCACGCCGGAAGGTCCGGGCTTCATCCCCTTCCAGGTCGAAACCGGCGGCTACATCAGCAACCTCGACCAGTACAGCCAGGAATTCCGCGTCGAATCCAGGAGCGAAGGCCCGTTCAACTGGCAGGCCGGCGTCTATTTCTTCGACGAAGACGCCACCGGCGGCTCGGACAACTTCAACAGCAGCACTGGCGCGCGCACCTCGCGCCTGGTCTCGAACCAGAAGAACGAAGCCTGGGCGGCCTTCGCCTCGGCCACCTACGTCCTGAACCCGGCCTGGACCGTGCGCGGCGGCCTGCGCTACACCAAGGACGAGAAGGAATTCCGCACCATCGAAGCCACCAACGTCGTGCAGATCGGCCCGTCGTCGGTGGAGGCGAGCCAGGACAAGGTCAACTGGGACCTGTCGGCCACCTACAAGCTCACCGGCAACGTGAACGTCTATGGCCGCGCCGCCACCGGCTTCCGCGCCCCGAGCATCGCCGCCGCCTCGGCAGCGGTGCCGATCACCGTGGCCGATTCCGAAACCATCAGCTCGGTGGAACTGGGCGTGAAGGCCGACCTGTTCGAGCGCCGCGCGCGCACCTCGTTCTCGGTCTATGACTACACCGTCAAGGACCAGCAGCTGACTGTGGTGGGCGGCAATTCGAACGTCAACCGCCTGATCAACGCCGACAAGACCAAGGGCAAGGGCGCCGAGTTCGACTTCGAAGCGGCCGTCACCAGCGCCCTGCGCGTGAGCGCCGGCGCCAGCTACAACTACACCCAGATCCGCGACGCCAGCCTGTCGGTGAACAAGTGCGCCCAGTGCACCGTGACCGACCCGCTGAACGCCGCCGGCCGCGTGATCATCGACGGCAATTCCCTGCCGCAGGCTCCGCGCTGGAGCGTCAACGCGACCGCCCGCTACGGCGTGCCCTTCCGCGATGGCGAACTGTACGTGTTCACCGACTGGTCCTACCGCAGCAAGATCAACTTCTTCCTGTACGAAGCGCTTGAGTTCAAGGGCGCGCCGCTGACCGAAGGCGGCCTGCGGGTAGGCTACATCTTCGGCAACGGCAAGTATGAAGTCGCCGCCTTCGGCCGCAATATCCTCGACCAGCGCCGCATCACCGGCGCCATCGACTTCAACAACCTGACCGGCTTCACCAACGAGCCGCGCCAGTGGGGCATGCAGTTCAAGGGCAATTTCTGATTGTCCTGCACGCATGAGAAAGGCCGCGCGGTGCGCGGCCTTTTTTATTG
>CAMPHU010000387.1 GCA_946886065.1 uncultured Massilia sp.
CCGCTGCCGAAGCCGTCGATCGACACCGGCATGGGCATGGAGCGCCTGGCCGCCGTGCTGCAGCACGTGCACAGCAACTACGAGATCGACCTGTTCCAGGCCCTGATCAAGGCCGCCGCCCGCGAAACCTTTGCTTCCGACCTGAACAACAACTCGCTGAAGGTCATCGCCG
Organism: uncultured Massilia sp.; assembly: GCA_946886065.1. The sequence continues at coordinate 173 of CAMPHU010000387.1, forward strand.
ACCACATCCGCGCGGCTTCCTTCCTGATCGTCGACGGCATCATCCCGAGCAGCGAAGGCCACGGCTACGTCCTGCGCCGCATCATCCGCCGCGCGCTGCGCCACGGCCACAAGCTGGGCCAGACCAAGCCTTTCTTCCACAAGCTGGTGGCGGACCTGGACCTGGAAATGGGCGAAGCCTATCCGGAACTGCGCGAAGCATCGGCGCGCGTGGCCCAGGTGCTGAAGGCCGAGGAAGAGCGTTTCGGCGAGACCCTGGAAAACGGCATGAAGATCCTGGAAGCCCAGCTGGCCAAGGACCCGAAGAACCTGGACGGCGCCACCGCGTTCACCCTGTACGACACCTACGGCTTCCCGCTGGACCTGACCGCGGACATCTGCCGCGAGCGCGGCGTGACCCTGGACGAAGCGGGCTTCACCGCCGCCATGGAGCAGCAGAAGCAGACCGCGCGCGCGGCCGGCAAGTTCAAGATGGCCGCCAACGTCGAGTACGCGGGCGAGAAGACCAAGTTCGTCGGCTATGAATCGCTGACCCACAACACCCATGTGCTGGCGCTGTACAGCGAAGGCGTGGCGGTGCAGGAACTGAAGGCCGGCCAGCCGGGCATCGTGGTGCTCGACACCACACCGTTCTACGCCGAGTCGGGCGGCCAGGTGGGCGACCAGGGCGAGATCCGCACTGCCGGCGGCCTGTTCCAGGTCGAGGACACCCTCAAGATCCAGGCCGACGTGTTCGGCCACCACGGCGTGCTGCGCGAAGGTTCGCTCAGGGTGGGCGACACCGTCGACGCGCAGGTCGATACCGTCAAGCGCGCGCGCACCATCCGCAACCACTCGGCGACCCACCTGATGCACAAGGCCCTGCGCGAAGTGCTGGGCAGCCACGTGCAGCAGAAGGGTTCGCTGGTCGACGCCGACAAGACCCGCTTCGACTTCAGCCACCCGACCGCGGTGACCGCGGAAGAAATCGCGAAGGTCGAAGCCATCGTCAACCGCGAGATCCTCGAGAACCACGCCACCCAGTCGCACCACATGTCCTTCGACGACGCCGTCAAGCATGGCGCGATGGCGCTGTTCGGCGAGAAGTACGGCGACACGGTGCGCGTGCTGGACATCGGCTCCTCGAAAGAGCTGTGCGGCGGCGTGCACGTGACCCGCACCGGCGACATCGGCCTGTTCAAGATCGTCTCGGAAGGCGGCGTGGCGGCGGGCATCCGCCGTATCGAAGCCGTGACGGGCGAGGGCGCGCTGGCGCTGGTGCAGTCCATCACCCGCAAGCTGAACGAAGCCGCGGGCGCGCTCAAGACCAGCGCCGACGAGCTGCCGAGCCGCATCGGCCAGGTCCAGGACCAGGTCAAGGCGCTGGAGAAGGAAGTCGCCGCGCTGAAGTCGAAGCTGGCCGCAGGGCAGGGCGACGAGCTGGTGACCAAGGCGGTGGACGTGAACGGCATCAAGGTGCTGGCCGCGACCATGGAAGGCGCCGACGTCACCGCGCTGCGCGAGACCATGGACAAGCTGAAGGACAAGCTCAAGACCGCGGCCATCGTGCTGGCCAGCGTGGCGGACGGCAAGGTCAGCCTGATCGCGGGCGTGACCAAGGACGCCACCGGCAAGGTCAAGGCCGGCGAGCTGGTGAACTTCGTCGCCCAGCAGGTGGGCGGCAAGGGCGGCGGCCGTCCGGACATGGCGCAGGCGGGCGGCACCGATCCTTCGGGCCTGCCGGCAGCGCTGGCCGGCGTGGCGGGCTGGGTGGGCGAGCGCGCCTGATTGCCGCTGCCTGATGCGTGAGAACGCCGCCTTCGGGCGGCGTTTTTGTTTTGTAGCCGCGTGGCCGCACTGTATTCGTTCACCTCGCACCTCAAAACCGTCATCCCCGCCTTCGCGAGGATGACGGTTTTGAGGGTGCGGCCCCAGAGTGAGTGTTACGCCAAGCTTGTCCTTCCACCTACGTATTCTTGGTACTTCCCACGCGCCTTGCAGCGCGCCAAAATGGACCGCATCTGCGCTGCAGGTGCACCATGCCAGTGCTTGTCAACAATGTATGTTTCTGGCTCTGGCTGAATTGTCATGTTATATTTCACATTTGGTTGCACTCTCGCAACAGTGTGTGACTATTTTGGTGCGCTGCGTCATACTGCGCGAATTGGAGTAGTATGCGATTCAGTTGGACCACCTAACAAAGCAGGCAAGCGATGAGCGACACCACTATCGACACCGATACCATGGAATTCCAGAGAGACCTGGATGCGCGCGGACTGAACTGTCCACTGCCCATCCTCAAAGCGAAGAAAGCGCTTGCCGAGATGGAGAGCGGCCAGGTGCTGCGCATCGTGGCCACCGACACCGGGTCCGTACGTGACTTCCAGGCTTTCGCCAAGCAAACGGGCAACGCGCTGCTGGCCCACACCGCCGAAAACGGCGAGTTCACCTTCCTGATGCGCCGCAAATAAAGCGCCATCCATGCGGAGCGGCTGCCTTCCCAGGCCGCTCCGTCGCCTCCGCCTTTTGTCTTAAGCATTTTTTAGTTGAAAACCTCTAGCCAAAAAACGCACGATCGTGCTTTAATTTAGTTGGAAGCCTGAATTTCTCTTATAATCTAGGCCATTTTAGACCGTCACCCATTCCATTTTTCTAAAGGCACCCTATGAAAGTCCTGGTACCCGTCAAACGCGTGGTCGACTA
>CAMPHU010000388.1 GCA_946886065.1 uncultured Massilia sp.
CTTTCCTCTCCTGCCGCCGCGGTGTGGCAGGCGATCCACATCTGTCAAAAATAAAAGCCCGCATGCAAGCATGCGGGCCCTGCGCCGGGCTGGCGCTTACTTGACCTTGATCGCGCTTTTCACGCTGGTCACGCCTTCGACGCCCTTGGCGACACGCACGGCCTTGTCGGCCTCGGCTTTCGATTCGACGAAGCCGCTCAGCATCACGACGCCTTTCTCGGTATCGACATTGATTTCCATGCCGCTCAGGTCCTTCTCGGCCACCAGGCTGGCCTTGACCTTGCTGGTGATGGCGGCGTCCGAGGTCGCGCGGCCGGCACGGTCTGCGGCATTCTCGGTCTTGTCGGCGGTGCCGGCGGCGACGTCGCGGGTCTTGTCGCCGGCGCGCTCGAAGGCGTCCTTGGTTTTTTCCTTCACGTTGTGCAGGGCTTCGCGGGTACGCTCGCCCAGGGTGGCGCCGGCCCCGGCGGCTGCGCCGGCGGTCATGTTGCCCTTGTTGTCCATGACGCAGGCGGTCTTGTCGTCGCCGGTCATCTTTTCGCAACGCTCGATGGCCTTGGCGGCTGCGCGGTCGTCGCTGGTGGCGGTCTGGCCGGCTGCGCTGGCGCCGACGGCGCTCATGTCGCCGTCGCCCAGCTTGGCCAGGGCCTTGTCGCGCACATCGTCGGCCTTGTCTTCGCAATCGTCCTGGGCCTCGCCCTGGAGCACTTCGCATTTCTCTTCGGCTACTTCGTGCTCGGCCTGGATCACGTTGCGGCGGGCCGCGCTCATGCGGTCCTTGTCGTGCTTGGTGGCGGCGGCGAGCTCGGCGCGGGCACGCTTGAGCTTGGCTTCTTCACGGCAGACGTCGCGCTTGTTGCCGGTCAGGGTGTCGCATTTGTTGCTGGCGGTGCGGTAATCGGCTTGGGCCTTGCTGGCTGCCTTGTCGTAAGCCGTGGTGTCTGCGGCAAGTGCCGGGGCGATGGCGAAGCTGGTCGCGATCAGGGAAGCGATGAGGGTTTTCATGAGGGGTCCCTACCATTCAGTTGTTGTGATAGCGTCATTAAACGCTCCACCATAAGTAGCATCTGTGCGACACCGAACGCTGGTCGCCGAAACGCGGCGGCCGGCGTCCGATGGACGCAACGCTGGATTGGGCCCATTAATCGACCAGGGCGGAGAGCGCCTTGTCGCGCACGTCGTCGGCCTTGTCTTCGCAATCGTCCTGGGCTTCGCCGCGCAGCACTTCGCATTTCTCTTCGGATACTTCGTGCTCGGCATTGATCACGCCGCGGCGGGCTGCCTTCACGCGGTCGGGATTGTGCTTGGTGGCGGCGTCGAGTTCGGCGCGGGCGCGCACCAGCTTGGCTTCCTCGCGGCAGACGTCGCGCGCGTTGTCCTTCAGGGAGCCGCATTTCTTGCTGGCGGCACGGTAGTCGGCCTTGGCCTTGTCGACCATCTTGTCGTAGGCCGTGGTGTCGGCCGCGAAGGCCGGAGCGATGGCGAAGCTGGCCGCGACCAGGGAAGCGATGAGGGTTTTCACGATGGGTCTCCCGTCGGTTGTTATGGAAGTGTCATTACACTCCTCCATCCGGGAGACCTCTGTGCGACAGCGAACGCTGGCCGGAACCCGGCTGTATGCCTCCGCCCCGCGGCGCTTATTCGTCGCGCAGCAGTCCTTCGCGCCAGACGGTGCTTGCCGCTTCGAAGGGCGTGGCGGCGGTGCCGAACTGCTCTCCGTTTTCCGCCAGCTTCACCCAGACGCGGGTGTCGTGGCCGCTGCGCGGCACCGCCACATTGCCGCGGACTTTCGCCAGCCAGCCATGCACGCGCGCATAGTCCTGCGGATGGCTGCGCTGGATCCAGGCCAGGGCCACCAGGTCGGCATAGCCTTCCTCGCGCCGGGTTTCGCGCATGGCTTTCGATGCGGCCAGCAGTTCGGCGTCCTGCGCCGTCTCCTCGCCCACCTCGACGAAGCCGGCCGGCAGCGCATGCCAGGCGCCTTCGGCATAGCGCCAGCAATGCGCCAGCTCGTGCGCCGCCATGGCCTCGATCAGGAGGTCCTGGTCCGCTTCCGGCACGCCGGCGAGCACGTTTTCCGCATCCGGGTTGCCGCGCATCGACAGCACCAGCTTGCAGCGGCCGTTGGCGAAGCCCATGGCCAGCGGCACGTCGCCGGCCTTGGCCTTGGGCTGGACGATGATGTCGACCGGCAGTTTTAGCTGCTGGGAATAGCTCAGCACCGGGGCCGCGGCGTGCAGCCAGCGCTTTTCCTGCGCGGTCAGCTCGGCGGCGTGGAGCGGGAGTGTGGCGGCCAGGGTGGCCGCGAAGGTGGCTGCCGACAGCAGGGGCTTGAACATGGTAATGCTCCCAGGATTGATGAAATGCCTATCGGCAATTCTAGCCCCGGATCAAGCCCTACTTTCAAGAAAATATTTGTGGATGTTCAAAACTGCAATAAAGCGGCAGTCGACGCCTAAGCGGGGATGCGCCATACAACAAGGGCTGCCGCGGCAGCCCTGATGCTCAGACCTCGACTTCTCCGGCTTCCCGTACCGGCGTGGGGCCGGAGGCGCCGGGGCGCCCCACCAGCGCGCGGATGTCGCGCGCGGCCGTTGCCGAACGCCGTGCCAGATCGCGCACCTCCGCGACCGCCAGGGCGCAGTCGCCCGGCTCGCCCGTCTTGGCGGCCTCGACCGCGGCATTCAGGGCCAGGATATGCGCCTGGAAAGCGATGCCGTCGATGACGCCGATGAGCTCGGCGGCCTTTTCCGCGACCTGCGCCGGCGGTTCCGCCACCGGTTCCCCCTGCTGCCCGGCCTGTCCGGACAGGCCGCGACCGGCGTACCAGGCG
>CAMPHU010000389.1 GCA_946886065.1 uncultured Massilia sp.
GAAATTCCAGGCGGCGGTGGAGAAGCTGAAAGTCGGCAATGGCCTGGAAGAGGGCACCGACATCGGCCCGCTGATCGACGACCGCGCGGCGGCCAAGGTCAGAGAGCACATCGAAGATGCCGTCGCCAACGGCGCGCAAGTGGTCACCGGCGGCAAGGCGCACCAGATGGGCGGCAGCTATTTCGAGCCGACGCTGATGGTCAATGTGCCGCACAACGCCAAGGTGGCCAAGGAGGAGACCTTCGGTCCGCTGGCGCCGCTGTTCCGCTTCGAAGACGAAGCCGAGGGCATCGCCCTGGCCAACGACACCGAGTTCGGCCTGGCCGCGTACTTCTATGCGCGGGACCTGGGTCGCGTGTTCCGCGTGGCCGAGGCCATCGAGTCGGGGATGATCGGCATCAACACCGGGATGATCTCCACCGAGGTGGCACCGTTCGGTGGCGTGAAATCTTCCGGCCTGGGGCGTGAAGGGTCCAAGTACGGCATCGAGGATTACCTGGAGATCAAGTACCTCTGCCTGGGGTTGTAAAACGCCGCGCGGTGCCAAAAGGAGCCAGTTCCCGTTCGGGGCTGGCTCCTTTTTCGTTTATGGCGGCTTATCCCGCTGGTCAATAAACCGATCTGCCGCCGCCTAATCGCGTCGCGGTCTGCTGTCATTACAGACCGAGTTGGCGCGTGAGTCCCGCTGGACGCGTCGATTGGCTGGGAAATGGGCGAAGAGGTGACGCCCGGTGCGCTATGTAGCGTTGTGGCAGTTGTCAGTCGAAGTGATTGTTGCAACGCTCTCGACATGCAGAAATGACTCGACTATTCTGCTGTGCGAAACATAGTTCCGTGAAATTACAAATCCAATCATCATTTCACACGCGGAGGCCTGCCATGACGGATGTCGTACGGCTCGAACTTCAGGGCGAGATCGCTCTGATCACGGTCAACAACCCACCGGTCAATGCACTTGGCCATGCCGTGCGCGAAGGCCTGCTGCAGGCCTTTCAGAGCGCCGAGGCGAATTCGCAGGTGCGCGCCGTGGTGTTGGTCTGCGAGGGCAATACCTTTATTGCCGGCGCCGACATCAAGGAGTTTGGCAAGCCGCCGCAGGCACCGAGCCTGCCGGAGGTGATCGAGGTCATCGAGGGCGGCAGCAAGCCGAGCGTCGCCGTCATTCATGGCACTGCGCTGGGTGGCGGGTTGGAAGTCGCGCTGGGCTGCCATTACCGTATCGCCCGCAAAGACGCCAAGGTCGGGCTGCCGGAAGTGAAGCTGGGCCTGCTGCCCGGCGCCGGCGGTACCCAGCGGCTGCCGCGGTTGGCCGGCGTCGCCAAGGCGCTGGACATGATCGTCAGCGGCACGCCGATTGGCGCGGCTGAGGCCGTCGAGCACAACATCGTCGACGAGCTGTTCGACGGCGAGCTGGCCGAAGCGGGCGTCAGCTTTGCGCGCCGTCTGCTCAATGCTGATCGCGGCCCGCGTCGCAGCGGCGAGCAAACGTTCGGTCTGGAAGGCGCCGACAACGAGGCGCTGATCCGCGCCAAACACGCCGAAGTAGCCAAACGCATGCCCGGGCTGTTCTCACCGCTGCGCTGCATCGCTGCAGTCGAAGCAGCGACCCAGTTGCCGCTGGCCGAGGGCCTGAAGCGCGAGCGTGAGTTGTTCGCCGAGTGCCTGAACTCGCCGCAACGCGGCGCGCTGATTCATTCCTTCTTCGCCGAACGCCAGGCGAGCAAGATCAACGACCTGCCGGCCGATGTGAAGCCCCGTGCAATCAAAGCCGCCGCGGTGATCGGCGGCGGCACCATGGGCGTCGGTATTGCCCTGTGCTTCGCCAATGCCGGGGTGCCGGTGAAGCTGCTGGAAATCAACCAAGAAGCGCTGCAGCGCGGCTTGCAACGGGCCCGTGATACCTACGCGGCCAGCGTCAAGCGAGGCAGCCTGACCGAGGGGGCGATGGAACAGCGCCTCGAACTGGTCGAAGGCGTCACCGAATACGCTGCGCTGGCTGACGTCGACGTGGTGGTCGAGGCAGTATTCGAGGAAATGGGCGTCAAGCAGCAGGTGTTCGAGCAGCTGGACGCGGTGTGCAAGCCCGGTGCGATCCTCGCGTCCAACACGTCATCCCTAGATCTGAACGCCATCGCCGCCTTCACCAAGCGCCCGGAAGACGTGGTGGGCCTGCACTTCTTCAGCCCGGCCAATGTGATGCGGCTGCTGGAAGTGGTGCGCGGCGAGAAGACCAGCCACGAGGTGCTCGCCACCGCCATGGCCATCGGCAAGAAATTGAAGAAGGTCTCGGTGGTGGTCGGCGTCTGCGATGGCTTCGTCGGCAACCGTATGGTCTTCCAGTACGGCCGCGAGGCGGAATTCCTCTTAGAGGAAGGCGCCACGCCGCAGCAGGTCGATGGCGCGCTACGCAACTTCGGCATGGCCATGGGGCCCTTCGCCATGCGTGACCTGTCCGGCCTCGACATCGGCCAGGCGATCCGCAAGCGCCAGCGCGCGACGCTGCCGGCGCATCTGGATTTCCCGACCGTGTCCGACAAGCTCTGCGCCGCCGGCATGCTCGGGCAGAAGACCGGCGCCGGCTACTACCGCTACGAGCCGGGCAACCGCACGCCGCTGGAGAACCCTGAGCTGGCGCCTATGCTGGAAGCTGCGTCGCGGGAAAAGGGCATCGAGCGAAAGGCGCTGGACGAGCAATACATCATCGAGCGGACCATTTATGCGCTGGTCAACGAGGGCGCGAAGATCCTTGAAGAAGGCATCGCCCAGCGCTCCAGCGACATCGACATCATTTACCTGAACGGCTACGGCT
>CAMPHU010000390.1 GCA_946886065.1 uncultured Massilia sp.
GTCGTCCAGGGTCGGTGCGCGGAAGCCTTCAGCCCAGGTGCCGCGGAACAGCAGGTCCTTGACCGGCTTGTACATGAAGCTGGCCTTGCTGTTGTTGGTCACGCCGAAGTTGCTGTAGTCCGAGTGACGGGTCGCCAGGTTGAAGCTCAGCAGTTCTGCGAACGGCTGGGCCTTCAGGACCGGGATGTTCAGCTCGGCGTAGGCTTCACGCACGGTGTAGCGGCCGAAGGTCGGCAGGCCCGACAGGTTGGTCGAGTAGCCCGACTGCGAGAACTGGTCAGGCACGTCCGAACCGCGGACTTCGCGGTGCTCCAGGCCGACTGCCAGGCCGAGTGCGCCTGCCGGCAGCTGGAACAGTTCGCCTGCCACGTTGGCGGTGGCGCTGTTGATGGTCGAGCCATAGGTCTTGGTGCCCATGGTGTTGACGTAGGCCAGCGCTTGCGCGGTCGAGGCCGACGGGCCGCCCAGGATGTCGAACGGGGTGCAGTCCGCGAACGGGATCGGGGAGGTCGGGGTGCCGCACTGGACGACGCCGTTGGCGTTCAGGAACGACGGGCCCAGGGCCTTCTTCAGGGTCAGCAGGTTGATGTTGCCGGTGTCCGACTGGGTGCCCGAGACCTTGTTGTAGTTGTAGCCCACGTCCCAGTTCCATGCCAGGTCACGGACCGAGAATTCGCCTTCCAGGGTTGCATCCAGGTGGAGGGTCTTGTTCTCGTTGTCGGTGATACGCGGCATTTCGATGGTGCGGCGCTGGAAGAACAGGTCCTGGCCATTGCCCGCGCCGGCAACCTGGTTGCCGTACGGGTTGTAGTAGTTGTCCTTGTCGATGTAGACCGGGAACTTGGCCTGGCTGGTCGACGACAGCGGGTAGCCGGCGATCTGGCGGGTCGACTGGCGCTGCGAGTACATGGCGGTGGTCTTCACGCGCATGTCTTTCGGCAGGGCGATTTCGCCCTTGACGAACACGGTGTCGAGCTTGCTCGGCGACAGGAGGTGCATGTCCTGGCTCGAGTTGTACTTGTCTTCAGCCGCGCCGGTGTAGGCGTGGTAGCTGTTCGGGTCGCGCGAGTTCTGGCCGACGCCGATACCGTCATAGGTGCCGGTGTGGTTCAGGATACGGTTGAAGCCGCCCAACGTTGCGTTGGTGAGCGAGCCGCCGCTGGCGCTGACCGGGGTGATGCGGCCCCAAGGCGAGGCGCCCAGGCCGTCGAACGGGTGATCCGGACCGTAGGAGGTCGAGGTGATGGCGCGGGTCGACGGCCATACCACGCCTGCTTCGGTGTGCGACAGGCCGAACATCAGCGAGGCCTTGTCGTCGCCGGCGCCGTAGCTCAGCGAGAAGTCCTTGTTCTTGCCGTCGTTCTTTTCGTTCTGGCCGGTGTACAGGGAGACCTGGCCGCCCTGCATGGTCTTCTTCAGGATGATGTTGACCACGCCCGCGATCGCGTCCGAGCCGTAGATCGACGAAGCGCCGTCCTTCAGGATTTCGAGGCGTTCGATCATCGACGACGGAATGGTCGACAGGTCGGTGTAACCGGCGACGGTCTGGGTCCAGCGCTTGCCGTCCACCAGGACCAGCAGGCGGTTCGAGCCCAGGTTGCGCAGGCTGACGTACTGGCCGCCGGCTTCGGCGTTCGAGGTCAGCGAGCCGCTGCGGCTGAAGTCAGGCGCGCCGGCCGACGACAGGTTGTTCAGGATGTCGCCAACGGTAACCAGACCGGTCTTCTGGATCTGTTCCTGGCTCATGATCTGGATCGGCTGGGCCGTTTCCAGGTCAACCTGGCGGATGCGGGAACCGGTAACTTCGACGCGTTGCATCGGCTGGGCCGCTTCTTGAGCGACTGCAGCGTGCATGCCGAGGGTCATGCCGCCCAGGCAGATCGCGCGGATCGACCGGGACAAGAGTGTTTCCATCATATTGCAAAACTCCTAGGGGTAAGCGCAGCGGCACTGAAAATCAGCACTGCCGCCAAAAATGTCGCCAGGCGACTCGCTGAAAAAAGCATCAACTTTTGGTTTGGGGCTCTTTCAAGCCAGCAATAAAAACATTCGGCTCCCCGCACTGTCAATGCATATGTTGTGAAAATATGAATGTGTTGCGGAAATGCGTATTTACCTGCCGACTTTTCACAGATTATTGACTGAACAGTCAATTGTCGTCCTAATAAAAAAAAGCCCGGCCGGCTTGCGCCGGACGGGCTTTCTCAGCAATTAAATTGCTTGACTGCGGGGCTTTAGAACGACTGGTTGTAGCGCACGTAGAAGAAGCGGTCGATCGGCAGGTCGGCGTCGACCGTGGTTGCCGACGAGGCGCCCAGCAGGGTGAAACGCGGCTTCTTGTCGAACACGTTGTTCACGCCAACCATCACGCGGCCGTTCCACGGGAACTTATACGACGCGTTGATGTCGTGGTAAGTAAGCGAAGGCAGGCGGTTCGCGCCGGCCGAGGTCGCGCCCGGACGGAAGGTGGTCGGTGCGTTGCACTCCCAGCCTTTCGGGATGTTCAGGCACTGGTCCAGCACGGCGCTGACCCAACGCATGCCCCAGGTGGCGCTCCAGTTGCCCAGCGACCAGTCGGCGGTGAAGTTCGACTTCCAGCGGTGCAGGTCGTACTCGCCCGAGAAATCGATCCAGCGCGAAGCCGCCGAGGACTTGGTCGAGTACTCGTCCAGGTAGGTGGTTTCGCTCTTCAGCGCAACCTGGCCCCACGAGAAGCGCGGCAGGCGGTAGCGCAGTTCGACGTCGACGCCTTCGGTCTTGATCTGGCCGAGGTTGGCGTTGCCGCGCGA
>CAMPHU010000391.1 GCA_946886065.1 uncultured Massilia sp.
GTCCAGCACCTCGTGCTGGCGCCGGAGCCCGGGGCCGCCAGCGTCAGGCTGGAGGTGGCACCCCTCGACCTGTCGCGCCTGAGCGGGGGCGCGGACGCCGCCTACCGCCACTTGCGGATCGAGGACGGGCGGCTGGTGTGGAAGGCGCTGCCCCGCGCGGCTGCCGTCGGAACCGGCGCGGCCGCGCCCGTGCGGCTGAGCGACCGCCATGGCGCCTTGCTGTGGTCGGACGGCAGGCCGGCGGTGGACGCCGGCCTGGGTCCGCTGCTTGGCGTACACCGCCAGCACGCCGGGAGCGTGGCCGGCATGCTGGCGCGGCTCGGCGGTGCCGGGCACGAGGCGCGGCTGAGCCTGGACCTGGACGTGCAGGCGCTGGCCCAGGCGGCGCTCGACTGCATCGGCATGCGCCAGGGCCGGTGGGACGGGAAGACCTGCGCCGGCGGCCAGGCACCGCCGGTGGAGCGCCAGGCCGGCCTGGTATTGCTGGATGCGGAGCGGGGCGACATCCTGGCGGCGGCCTCCAGCGGCGCAGGGGAGGCCGATCCGGCGCGCTGGGCGGAGCTGCGCGACTTCGACCGGGCCGACCCGGCCCGCAGCCCGCTGCGTATCGCCGCCTTCCAGCACGACGGCGGGGCGCACCGGGCGCCGGGTTCCACCTTCAAGGTAATCACCGCGCTCGGCCTCGAAAGGGCGGCGAAGGAGGATCCCCGCCTGGATGACTTGCTCTCTGGCATGCCCCTGGAAGACATCGACCGGATGGCACAGGGGCGCGGCTATGGATTCCGGGCCGCCAGCGCCACTTATCCGGCAGGCGGCCATGGCGCCCACATCACCAACTTTCGCGAGCAGTCCGGCAGCGCGCGCGCCGACGGCGGGCGCCTGGGCCTGGGCCAGGCGCTCAGCTACAGCGTGAATACCTGGTTCGCCTGGCTTGCCGAGTTGAGCGACCGCAGCCTGCTGGGCCGGCCCGAGGGCGGCGTACCAAGCGTGCGCGCCCTCGACCCGGACGCGCTGGACGCCATCCGCCCCGTGGCAGGCATGGCGCGGCGCCTCGGTTTCGGCAGCGCGCTGCGCCTGGACGGCGGCCTGCTGCCTGAGGACTACCGCTGGTCGGACTGGGACGCCCTCCAGGCAAGCGCCTCCGCCCTCGATCCGGTGCAGACCCGGCACGAGCTGCGCCAGATGGCGATCGGCCTGCGCATGCAGGCCACGCCCTTGCAGATGGCTTTGGCGGCGGCCGCGGTGGGGCAGGGCCGCACGGTGATGCCCCGGCTGCTGCTGGAACTGGACGGACGCGCCGCGCAGGATGGCGCCGGCGCGCCGCTCGCCGTGCGCCTGGACCGCATCCGGGCCGGCATGAAAGGCGTCGTCGACCGGGGCACGGCGGCCGGCGCCTTCCGCGGCGGCGCCTTCGAAGGCCTGCGCCCCGGCCTGTACGGCAAGACGGGCACGGCGCCGGCGGGCCGGGACGGGCAGGCGACGGTCTGGTTCATGGGCTGGCTGGAAGCGGGCAGCCTGCCCGGCCAGGACCGGCGCCTGGCCTTCGCCGCCTTCGTCAGCCACTCGGACGCCACCGGCGGCGGGCATGCGGCGCCGGTGGTGGCCGCGCTCCTGCGCGCCATGGATGCCCAATCCCGCGAAAAGAAGGAGAAATAGCCGCCTCTTGCGCGCCTCGGAAACGTGTTTGTATGGCATCATCTGTTTCAATCCGCCAGCGTGGCGCAGTTGACCACGGAGAATGGGCGGAGGCGATCGAGGACGAGGACGGTATGCGTTTACCGGGAACCCGGTATCAGGAGCATGGTTGGGAGCAGGTCCGCAAGCTGCTGGGACACTGTTCCCTGCAGGCGTTCGCGCGTGTCGACCCGGCGCTGCTGCTGGAACCCGACAGCGCCACCTCGCTGTCGCTCTACGTCGACGCGGTCGCGCGCGCCCTGCATGCCGCGCGGGGCCGGGGCGCCGCTGCCGGCAACAGCTATGGCGACACCGTCGCCGAACTGGCCCTGGCCCTGGTCTACGAACTGCAGGCCCGGCCCGGCGACTGGGACGCGCTGTGCGCGGCAGTGGCCGGCGAGCACGCGCGCCTGGGGCGCTTCTGGGAGCAGCCGGGTGGGGAGGCGCTGCTGCGCAAGAAATGCAACGACCTGTACGCCGTCCTGCGCGACAAGGTCGACAGCGACAACTACCAGGCCGCCTGCGGCCGCCCCTGCAGTCCGAACCGCATCTATGCCTACCGCATGCTGGACACCGCCTACCACGAGATCGCGCGCCTGTTCGACGGCTGGCGCGAGCACGCGGCCCAGGTCGGCGCCATCCTCGGCCGCGCGGTCGACGCGATGCCGATCGAGGCGCGCCAGCTGCGTTCCATCGCCGACTGCCGCCCCGAATGGGTCCTGGGCTGGAGCGCAAGCCTGGAAGCATTCGGCGGCGCGCCCGGGCCCCTGCATACACGCTCGAAGCGCTTCGCCAGCCTCAAGAGCAGCCCCGGCAAGATCGCCGCCATGCTGCGCGAGATCGGCGACTACGAACAGCTTTCTTCCAACCGCGACCAGGACTGGCTGCATGACGCCGGCGACGCCGAAGCCTGGCTCGGCGACTACTGGCGCGTGCTGGGCGAATCCGGGGCCGGCAGCACGCCCGGCCCGGACCTGATCCTGGAGCTGCGCCAGGACGGGCTCGACGTGGCCGACGTGGCCGACGATGCCGGGCCGGCCGACGAAGCCTTGGACGAT
>CAMPHU010000392.1 GCA_946886065.1 uncultured Massilia sp.
CGTACATCGAGGCCATCACCGCCAGCAGCACCTGCGCGGTGCAGATGTTGGAGGTGGCCTTTTCGCGGCGGATGTGCTGTTCGCGGGTCTGCAGCGCCAGGCGGTAGGCCTGGTTGCCCTGCGCATCGACGGTGACGCCGACCAGGCGGCCCGCCATGCTGCGCTTGAATTCGTCGCGGGTGGCCAGGTAGCCGGCGTGCGGGCCGCCGAAACCGAGCGGCACGCCGAAGCGCTGGCTGTTGCCGACGACTACGTCGGCGCCCCATTCGCCCGGCGGGGTGAGCATGGTCAGGGCCAGCAGGTCGGCGGCCACCACGACCATCGCGCCCATGGCGTGCAGGTGCTCCACGGCGGCGCGGTAGTCGCGCACTTCGCCGTTCACGCCCGGGTACTGCAGCAGCACGCCGAAGCAGGTCTCTTCCAGCTTCTCGACGTCGGCGGCGGCAATCACGCGCACTTCCACGCCGATCGGCTCGGCCCGGGTCTGGATCACTTCCAGGGTCTGCGGCAGCACGTCGTCGGCGACGTAGAAGACTTTCGACGAAGACTTGCCGACGCGCTGGATCAGGGTCATGGCTTCGGCGGCGGCGGTGCCTTCGTCCAGCATCGACGAGTTGGCGATGCCCATGCCGGTCAGGTCGGTGATGGTCTGCTGGAAGTTCAGGATCGCTTCCAGGCGGCCCTGCGAGATCTCCGGCTGGTAGGGGGTGTAGGCGGTGTACCAGGCCGGGTTCTCGAAGATGTTGCGCAGGATGACCTTCGGGGTGTGGGTCCCGTAGTAGCCCTGGCCGATCATCGACTTCATGACCTTGTTCTTCGACGCCAGCGCTTTCAGGACGGCCAGCGCGTCCTCTTCGGTGCGCGGCTCGGCGAACTGGCCCAGGTCCAGGCTGTCCTTGCGGCGGATGTTGGCGGGCACCACGGCGTCGATCAGGGCGGCGCGCGAAGCGTAGCCGAGGGTCGACAGCATGGCTGCCTGTTCGGATTCGGACGGGCCGATATGGCGCGGGATGAACGAATCGCGGGCTTCGAGTTGGGTGAGGCTGGAACGGGTCATGATGGTGGCCAGATGAATTGCCGGCGCCTTGTGGGCTGGCGAGAGAAATGAGGAATTCGGGACTTCGTGAAACTGAAAGGGCGCGCCGCATTCCGCGGCGCGCCCTTCGGGAACATCAATTGTCGGTGGTCTTGCCGTAGGCGTCGGCGTCGAGCAGCTTGTCGACAGCGCCGGCGTCGGTCGGCTGCAGCTTGAACAGCCAGGCGCCGTAGGCGTCCTGGTTGATCGAGTCGGGCGCGTCGGCCACGGACTGGTTCACGGCGGTGACGGTGCCCGACACCGGAGCGTAGATGTCGCTGGCGGCCTTGACCGACTCGACCACGGCGGCGTCGTCGCCGGCGGTGAAGGCCTTGCCGACCTGCGGCAGTTCGACGAACACGATGTCGCCGAGTGCGTCCTGCGCGTATTCGGTGATGCCGACGGTCAGGGTGCCGTCAGCCTCGCGGCGGACCCACTCGTGGGACTCGGTGTATTTCAGGTCGGTAGGGATGTTCATATCATTGCTCCTGGTGTGGTGACGCGGTGATTATATTTGGTTGTTCTATTAGGCGGCGAGCACTTTGCCGTTACGCACGAACGGCAGCTTGACAACGGAAGCGGCCAGCTGCTTGTCGCGGATCACGACCTGCACGGTGTCGCCGATCGCCACGTCCAGCGGCACGCGCGCCAGGGCGATGGCCTGCTGCATGCTCGGGCTGAAGGTGCCGCTGGTGATCTCGCCTTCGTTGCCGGCCGCGCTGATGACCTTCTGGTGAGCGCGCAGGATGCCGCCTTTTTCGCGCAGGATCAGGCCCACGAAGTTGGCTTGCTGGCCCTTGGCCTGCAGGGCGGCCTTGCCGATGAAGTCGCGCTCGGAGACCAGGTCGATGGTCCAGCCCAGGCCGGCGTCCAGCGGGTTGACGCTGTCGTCCATGTCCTGGCCGTACAGGTTCATGCCGGCTTCCAGGCGCAGGGTGTCGCGGGCGCCCAGGCCGGCCGGCTTGATGCCGGCGGCGGCGAAGGCGTTCCACAGGGCTTCGGCCTTGGCGGCGGAGACGCCGATCTCGAAGCCGTCCTCGCCGGTGTAGCCGGTGCGCGCGACCATGACTTCGCCGAAGGCGGTGTCCGGGACGATCACGACGTTGAAGGGCTTGAGCTGCTCCGAAGCGGCCTTGGTTTCCGGCAGCACTTCCCAGGCCTTGGCGCGGGCGTTCGGGCCCTGGACGGCGATCAGGGCGATCGGATCGTTGCCGTCGCGGCGCTGGGTGATGCTCAGGCCGGAGTTGGTGGCGGCGTTCTGCTGGTTCATCCAGGCCACGTCCTTGTCGGCGGTGCCGGCGTTGACCACGATGCGGAACCAGTCTTCGCTGAAGAAGTAGACGATCAGGTCGTCGATCACGCCGCCTTCGGGGTTCAGCATGCAGGAGTAGAGGGCCTTGCCCGGGACCTGCAGCTTGTCGACGTTGTTGGCCAGCAGGCCGCGCAGGAAGTCGCGTACCTTGGCGCCCTTGAGGTCGACCACGCACATGTGGGAGACGTCGAACATGCCGGCATCAAGGCGCACCGCGTTGTGCTCGTCGATCTGGGAGCCGTAGTTGACCGGCATGTCCCAGCCGCCGAAGTCGACCATCT
>CAMPHU010000393.1 GCA_946886065.1 uncultured Massilia sp.
TGGGGCCGGACTCGGGCTGGGTCAACGGCCAGGTACTGCGCGCCAACGGCGGCCTTGCCTGAAGGCACGCTGCGGCGCCCTTGCAACAAGCGGGCTCCCGCCACGGCGCCGATGCGCCGTGCACGTGCGTTTGCACGCCTTGTCTCCTTGTCATTTGCGAAATTATGCGAGAATTGTTGTGTAACGCATACCTTTCCCAGTACGACGACCTATTCTTCTGCCATGCAAACCAAAGTCTGTATTAGCGTCGATACTGAATTCAGTATCGCCGGCGCCTTCCACGACCATTCGCTGGCGCCGGTCGCGGAGCAACGCGTCTGGTGCGTGGTGAACAACAAGTCCCATGGACTGGGTTTCATGCTGGATTGCTTCGCGCGCCACCGCATCACCGCGACTTTCTTCGTCGAGGCGATGAACCGCCACTACTTCAAGCACGATCCGATGCGTCCGATCGCCGAGCAGCTGCATGCGGCCGGCCACGAGGTGCAGCTGCACGTGCATCCCTGCTGGACCGTGTTCCAGCATGAGGATTGGCGCGAGCGCGTGCGGGTGCGCAAGACGCCGGGCATCGACGATTTTTTCCGCCGCCCCGAAGACGAATCGCTGCGCCTGATCGAGGCCGGCATGGAGTTCTTCCACAACTGGCAGCTGCCGGCGCCCACTGTGTTCCGCAGCGCCAGCCTGCAGCACGACGACACCCTGTTCCGCGCCCAGGCGCGTGCAGGGATTCCATACAGCTCCCACATCGGACTGGCGGTGTTCGACAGCGGCGACCCCCACTACCGCCTGTACAGCGGACGCCACGAACGCCATGGTGTAATCGAGTGCCCGATCCTGACCTTCAGCGACTGGCGGCTGCCGGGCAGACAGCACCTCAAGACCCTCACCATTACGGGCAGCAGTTTTGCCGAGGTACGCATGACGCTGGAACAGGCCTACCGGGAGGGCGTCGAACAGGTCGTGATCCTGACCCACCCCTTCGAGTTCGTGCACAACCGCGATTTCACCGTTCGCCAGATGCGCCGCCACGCGCTGAACCAGCGGCGCCTGGAAAAGCTATGCGCCTTCCTGGACGCAAACCGCGACCGCTTCGCCCCGACCGGCGTCGCCACCGCCGCCAGCGCGCCGATGCAGGCCCAATCCAGCCGCAACCTGCTCATCCGCGGCAGCCTGCTCAAGGCCGTGCCGCGCATGGCCGAACAATTCGCCTACGAGAAATACTGCCGCTGGCAGCTTGCGCGCCAGTAAGCCTCCTGCGCGCAGGCTCTTGCTTCAGGACTTAGTCTGCAGCAAGTAGGCAGAGTTCCCCACCACATCGGTCAGCCGGAACACTTCGTCCCGGTGCAGGAGCAGCGCCTTGGCCAGCTGGCCGAAGGCACGCGGGTCGCGGTACGGCGGATAATCCAGCACCGAGGGCGCCGCGCGCAGCAGCGACAGGCCGTAGCGCACTGCGGCGATGCGGCTGACCGAGGCGTTGCGCGGGCGGTCCAGGTCGACCCGGTGCGCGCCCGGCTGGAAGAAGGCCGCCGGCAGCATGGCCGGCTCGTCATAGCCGGCCGCATACACCTTGGCCGTGGTGCCGCCCAGGCGCGGGTTCACCTCCAGGAAGAAGGCTTCGCCGCTCGCGCGGTCGAGGATGAAGTCGTAGTGGAACACCCCGCGAAGCCCGACGGCCTGCTCAAATCGGCGACAGGCGTCCAGCAGGCCCGCAGGCAGGGCAAAAGGCTGGAGCGCAACCGCCAGTCCGGCCGACTTGATCGAGGTGCAGAAGGCTTCATGGTGGTCCCATGAACCATCGGCCGACCGTGCCGCATGGACAACCAGGTTGGGACCTGACACGAAGGGCTGGGCCACGATCCGCCCTTCCGGCGTCGTCATGCCGCGCGCCACGGCCACCGCTTCCGCAGCGGTGGCGACCAGCTTGACCTTGAACGAAGGCCGGACCAGGCGGGTAATATCGGGGCGCAGCACCAGCGGCCCGGTGATGTCCGGCAGTTCGCTGCCGCGCTCCAGCACGTAGGTCGGCATGACCGGCAATCCGGCTTGCCGCGCCAGTTCCACCTGGCGCGACTTCGATTCCAGCAAGTCATACAGCTCCGGCGTGTTGAGCATCAACCCGGTGCCTGCGAAGGCGCCGCTACGCTGGCGTGCGTGCAGCTTCAGCGCCAGTGACTCGGACAGGGCGGCCAGGCCCGCCACCTTCAGGCGAACGCATTCTTCCGATACTTTGTCCAAAATGTCATCCAGGGCTGTCCCTGCCGGGAAAAAGCAGTAGACATCGGACAGCCTCTGCAGTCCATCGGGAACGCGCCGTCCTCCGGTCTGGAAGAAAGCGGTCCGGTAGCCTGCGCAGCGCCAGCTGCGGATGCAGGCCAGTTGCGCCGGGCCGAACGGGCCTATGATGCCGAGGAGTGGAGCTGGAGACATAGTGGAACGAAACGATAGCGAAAGAGGCCATGCGGCCGGGCACCGGTGCTGCATCGATAAAAATGCACTCGGAAAATTCTATCACTCATCGAGTGTGTTTTCATTTTTTTAATGAATCGTGTGAGCGGCGGCGACCCGTATAATCGCTCTCATCCCCTTCTTTCGACGCGCATGACTATCCGCCTGGCGATCTTCGACTTCGACGGCACCCTGGCCGATTCGTTTCCCTTCT
>CAMPHU010000394.1 GCA_946886065.1 uncultured Massilia sp.
AACAGCTCCTGCGTGGAGGTCGAGTGCAGGTAGATGTTCATCGGATTCGGCATGGCGAACTTGATACCGCCGAGGACGTTGCGGGCTCCCGGCCGTTGCCTGACCCGGGCCGTGCCGGAGCGCAAGGCAGAAAACGCGGCGCCGCTCCCGCCGGACAGGATGGCGCCGGTCGCGGCGACCACTTCCATGTCGTGCTTCCGCAAGTAGTCCGAATCGCGTGCCAGCGCCGGTAGGACCTCGCCGGCCAGTATGCTCGGCGGCACGTTCCAGTAGGGGTTGAACTCGAGGTAGCGCATCTGCCCGATGAACAGCGGGGTCGGGGTTTGCGCGGCCTTGCCGACGATGACGCGCATCTCCAGCGGCAGGCCGGCGGGCTCCCTGGTGTCGACAGCCCACAGTCGGTAGGAAGGGACGTTGATCACGATGATGCGGCCCTTGCGCTGGGGAGGAATCCAGCGCAGGCGCTCCAGGGTAAGTTCCAGCTGCGCGACGCGCTCGGTCAGCGGTACCGACAAGGCAGCCGCGGTCTCGGCGCCGAGCACGCCATCTTCCTCGAGGCCGTGGCGGGCCTGGAAGCGCGCCACCGCCGCCGCAAGTTCCGGGGTATAGGCCAGCTTGCTATCGTCCCGGGCGGATGCCGGAGCATCCAGGTCGCCCAGCAGCCGCAGGCGTTCGCGCAACAGCGGCGTTCCGTCGTAGTCGTCGCCGATCCGGACCGGCGACGTGCGTACGGACGTCAGGGCCGGCCAGTCCGGATGCTGCCGCGCCAGGTCGCGGTAGCGGGCCAGGGTCGCCATGACCCTGCGGTACATGGGGATGCCTGGCGCTGCGGCGTCGATGGCCTCTGGAACGCGTCCGGTGGCCATGGCCTGCCTAAGCGCCTCGACCGGGTCGAACTCGCCGATGGAGACCGGGTATGGGCGATAGGCGTTGCCGGCCCGGCCGAAATGCAGATCGGCCAGGAATTGCAGCATGGCTGCGCTGAGTGCGCGCTCGAACGCCGCGGCGTCATCCGGACCGGCGAGCCGCTCGAAGCGCCGGGCCAACTCCTCGGCGGAGTAGTCGGCGGCCCGCAAGCCGTGGAGGTGCGCCATGCCCAACAGCTGCAGGACAAAGCGCGCCGGCTCGCCGTTGCGGTCCAGCCAGTGCGGCGCCGGCGGGCCAGCTTCGTACAGGCGCTGGACCAGCTGCTGCCCGTCGAGGACGCGGCCGGGAGCCGGCGCTCCGGCCGGCGCGGCGCGGCCCAGGCATGCCGGCAGCAAGAAGGCAAGCAGGAGGCGCGTCCAGGCGGGCGGGACACGCAAGCGGAGCCGCGAGCAAGCGCTGCACCTGGCGTTCCGGGCTGGATGGATCATGCGCCGCCTGTCCTCACTGGCAGTGCTGGCGCATCATGTCCATTTGCCGCTGACGCATTTCCGGCGACATCTGCTGCATGTGCCGTTCCATGACTGCGTGACGCTGCTCGGGGGGCGCATTCTGGATTTCGCGATGCATTGCACACGTGCGGCCCATGTCCATGCCTTCCGCCGTTGCGGCGCCTGGCGTCATTCCTCCGGTCATGCCGCTGCCGGCCGGCATGTCGGCCATCCGGCCGCTGGCGGGCATCGTGAGGGCGGCGTCCCGTCCGGAATGGTGCGCGGAGTGTCCCGTGGTGGCGCCCGGGGCCGAACAGGCCCCGAGCACGGCGGCTCCCAGCAAGGCGGCTAGGCCGCGGAGTGGGGAAGTTGTGATGGACGGCATGATGGCTCTCCTCTTGTGTTGTCGGCGCCCGTTGCGGAGCAAGCAGGCGGTGAATACGCAGACGACATTGACAGGCCAGACTGCGGGCCGTGTCGGCGGGCAGGTTGTGGAGGCATCATAGAACAGTACAGGCGTCTTGTCGTGCCTGGCGGCGCCGGCCACGCGCGAATGTGGCTTGGCAAACACCCGGTTTGTGGCGAAAATTTGATCGCAAACAAACAATAGATGCCCGAGCCTTTTATCATGGCTCTCTTGTGGGCATCGCTCCGGGATGTGTTTCCTCAGCCGGCGTTCTCAACGACCGACTTCGGACTACCAATAGTCGACGCGCTCTTGCGCTTCAAATCTTGGCGCTAACATCTGGATCTCCTCAGATAGAGAAATGGATTGTCGTTCATCTGGTACGCTTTTTAACGTTGTCGTATTGAAGGTCGGCGCGCCCAACCAAATATAATGTCGTTTTGCCGATGTATAGGGGAGCCTTATGACTATCCGTCACCTTGGAACGAACTACGCTGTCGCACCACAAATTATGCCTGCCGAAGTCGAACGCCTCGGGGAGCAGGGCTTTGCGACCATTGTATCTAATCGGCTCGACGGTGAAGACACTAGCCAGCCATCGTTTGACATGATCGAAGCCGAGGCAAGGAAGTACGGCCTCCATGCGCTGCACCTGCCGGTCACGCCAGGCAAAATTACACAGGCAGATCTGGATGCCTTCGCGGTTCTTTATGCAAGCGCGACTAAGCCTGTTCTTGGTTACTGTCGTACAGGAATGCGGGCTGAAGCTCTGTGGGAAGGGACACGCAGGCTCGGTGGGGTTTTTCGTTGAATCAACCTTAGCCTGTCATCAAACCGTGCGACGCGAACGCGCCGCCAAGCTTTACTTATTAG
>CAMPHU010000395.1 GCA_946886065.1 uncultured Massilia sp.
AAGAGGCGAGCCTGATCTGCGGCACTTGCGGTGAACGGCTTTGGCTGCTTCGTTCCCGACCTGACCAGGTAAACCATGCCACAATGCGCAGGGGCCCGCCAGCGGTCATTATACCGCACCCTGCACCGTTTGGGAAACGGCGGGCAAACCGCCTGCTCATGCCTATGAGCCGACCTGAAAACCGTCACCCCGGCCTTCTCCGGGTGACGGTTTTTTATGCAAACGGAACAAGGTCGGCCGCGGGCTGTTCTTATATACCCAACTGCTGCCAGATGTCGTCGATTTTTTGCTTGACCGCCGCATCCATCGTGATCGGCATGCCCCACTCCCGGTTGGTCTCCCCCGGCCATTTATTGGTAGCGTCGATCCCCATCTTGCTCCCCAGCCCGCTGATCGGCGAAGCGAAGTCGAGATAATCGATCGGCGTGTTGTCGACCATGACCGTATCCCGCGTCGGATCGACCCGGGTCGTGATTGCCCAGATCACCTCCTTCCAGTCGCGCACATCGACGTCCTCGTCCACCACCACGATGAACTTGGTATACATGAACTGGCGCAGGAAGCTCCACACGCCGAACATCACGCGCTTGGCGTGGCCCGCGTACTGCTTTTTCATCTGCACCACGGCCATGCGGTAGCTGCAGCCTTCCGGCGGCAGGTAGAAGTCGGTGATCTCGCTGAACTGCTTCTGCAGCAGCGGGATGAAGACTTCGTTCAGCGCCACGCCCAGCACCGCCGGTTCGTCCGGCGGCTTGCCGGTGTAGGTCGAGTGGTAAACAGGATCGCGGCGCATGGTGATGCGGTCGATCGTGAACACCGGGAAGCTGTCCTGTTCGTTGTAATAGCCGGTGTGGTCGCCATACGGCCCCTCGAGCGCGTGCTCGAAGCCGGACGGGTGCGCGGCGTCCGGGTAGATATGCCCTTCCAGCACGATCTCGGCGGATGCCGGCACGCGCAGTTCGCTGCCGATCGCCTTGGTCAGCACGGTGCGGCTGCCGCGCAGCAGGCCGGCGAACTGGTACTCGGACAGGCTGTCCGGCACCGGGGTCACCGCGCCCAGGATGGTGGCCGGGTCGGCGCCCAGCGCCACCGCGATCGGATAGGGCTTGCCCGGATTGGCCAGCGCATGCTCGCGGAAGTCGAGCGCGCCGCCGCGGTGGGCCAGCCAGCGCATGATGACCTTGTTCGGCCCCAGCACCTGCTGGCGGTAGATGCCCAGGTTCTGGCGCTTCTTGTTCGGGCCCTTGGTGATCACCAGGCCCCAGGTGATCAGGGGCGCCACGTCGCCCGGCCAGCAATGCTGGATCGGCAGCCTGCCCAGGTCGACATCCTGCCCTTCCCAGACAATCTCCTGGCATGGCGCGCCGCGCACTTCCTTGGGTGCCATGTCCCACACCGCCTTGACGAGCGAGCCGAGGCCCAGGATGTCCTTGAAGCCCTTGGGCGGCTCCGGCTCCTTCAGGCGCGCCAGCACGTGGCCGATGCGGCGCAGCTCGCCGACGTCGTCCGCGCCCATGCCGAGCGCCACGCGGCGCGGCGTGCCGAACAGGTTGCCGAGGACGGGAATGCTGTGGCCGGTGGGCTGGGTGAACAGGAGCGCCGGTCCGCCGGCGCGCAGGGTGCGGTCGCAGACCTCGGTCATTTCGAGATTCGGCGACACCGGGATTCCTACCCGCTTGAGTTCGCCCATGCTGTCCAGCTGGGCCATGAAATCCCGTAAGTCTGTATATTTCATCAATCTTTTATCGTTTTTTCAACTGCATTTGGTGTGTGAGCGATGCCGTCCAAGTCCTTGAATTGCTGAGCAATTTCCAACTTGACCCTCGGAAATAAGACCTAAAAGTAATAAAGACGGAATGTGCTAGGGTTGACTTGATATAAGCTCGCCCCTACAATCCACCCTACTTGATGAGGCAGGCACGTCTTTTTGACACTATTTTAGCTGTTCTCACTCATTCACGGGGTCGGGGCCCCACATGACATTTTAAGGAGTGTTTTCATTGGGCGTCTGCCCAGAACCCCGAGACAGTTGTTGAGCCACTGGTCCCTGCCGCCCTGGCCATACCAGCTTAAGCAAAGCAATGACGGCGTCAGTCCACCGCAAGGCGGCGACAGACGATATTTCTGATGCACGGCAACGTACGTCCACACGAAGCGCTTACTGCGCTCCGGCGGGATCGTTTTTGCCGCGACAAAAGGGAGATTCGATGATGCATCGTTTCATCGCGAGCGCACGGCTCGTCCAAACCATGGCCAGCCAGCCAATCACGTGGGCTTCCGTGACGAAAGCGGCACGCGGTCTATTGACCACCGCACAATACACACTGACCGTATGCGGTCTGACGGCAATCGCCGCGCTCGCGCTGCTGTACACCAACGACGACGTCGCCAAGCGCGTCTCGCAACTGCTGCATCCGCAGCCGACCATCGTGGCCGCCGCACCGGCTGCCGCGAGTGCCATGACGGTGGCGGAAGCCGTCGCCGAAGAAACCGCCAACGAGGCGCACCCGGCGGCGCTCGGCAGTACCAAGCAGCAGAAATGGGTGACCGACTGGCTGTCCAAGCGCTACCGCGTCGCCAGCGACGCCGCCAACATGCTGGTCTCGACCGCCTAC
>CAMPHU010000396.1 GCA_946886065.1 uncultured Massilia sp.
GCGAGATAGGTCTTGCCGGTGCCGGCCGGGCCGATGCCGAAGCTGATGTCGTGCTCGAGCACCGCGCGCAGGTACTGGATCTGGTGCGGGGTGCGGCCGCGCAGGTCGCTGCGGCGGGTCTTGAGGATGGGGCTGGTGGTCTCGGGCGACTCCTCGGCCTCGTCTTCCTCATCGGTCCTGGCCTCTGCCGGAGCAGGGGCGCCCTCGATCTTGGGCTTGAGGCCGGCGCGCTGTTCCACCAGCGCCAGCTGTACTTCCTCGATCGGCACGACCTTGTTGGCGACGGCGTAGAAGCGCTCGAGCAGTTCGACCGCGCGTTCGGCATTGCTGCCGCTGACGATGAACTTCTCGCCGCGCCGGAAGATGGTCACGTCCAGGGCGGCCGAGATCTGGCGCAGGTTTTCGTCAAGCGGGCCGCAGAGGTGGGCGAGCCGCGTGTTGTCGAGCGGCTCGGGGATGAAGTACGAGGGCTGGGTGGCTTGTGTTTTCAACTGGCTTTGGCAATCGTATCAAGGTTAGCGACGAGTTCGCCGCGCAGGAAGTAGTCGTGGCTCGCGACGATGCGCACGTCGACCAGCTGGCCGATCAGGCTGGCGCCGGAGACGCCCGGTTCGAAATTGACCACCCGGTTGCCGTCGGTGCGGCCGGCCAGCTGCTGCGGGTCGCGCTTGGCCGGTCCTTCGACCAGCACGCGCTGCACCGTGCCGACCATGGCCGCGCTGTGCTTGCGGGTATTGGCGTCGATCAGGGCTTGCAGGCGCTGCAGGCGCGCCAGCTTGACCTCGTGTGGGGTCGTGTCCTCGAGATTGGCGGCCGGCGTGCCGGGGCGCTTGCTGAAAATGAAGCTGAAGCTGTTGTCGAAGCCGACGTCTTCCACCAGCTTCATCATCGCTTCGAAATCGGCGTCGCTCTCGCCGGGGAAACCGACGATGAAGTCCGAGGAGATCGTGATGTCCGGACGCACCGCGCGGACGCGGCGGATGATCGACTTGTATTCCAGCGCCGTGTAGCCGCGCTTCATCGCGCCCAGGATGCGGTCCGAGCCGTGCTGCACCGGCAGGTAGAGGTTGTTCGCCAGCTGCGGGATCTTCGCGTAGGCGTCGATCAGGCGCTGGTTGAATTCCTTCGGATGGCTGGTGACGAAGCGCATGCGCTCGATGCCGGGGATGTCGGCGATGTATTCGAGCAGCAGGGCGAAGTCGGCGACCTCGCCGTTCGCCATGGCGCCGCGGAAGGCATTCACGTTCTGGCCCAGCAGCATGATTTCCTTGACACCCTGGGCGGCCAGGCCGGCGACCTCGGTCAGCACGTCCTCGAAGCGGCGCGAAACTTCCTCGCCGCGGGTGTAGGGCACCACGCAATAGCTGCAGTACTTGCTGCAGCCTTCCATGATCGAGACATAGGCGACCGGGCCCTCGACCTTGGCCGGCGGCAGGTGGTCGAACTTTTCGATCTCGGGGAAGGAGATGTCGACCTGGGCCGCACCCGTCTGGCGGCGGTTCTGGATCAGCTGGGGCAGGCGGTGCAGGGTCTGCGGGCCGAACACCACGTCGACATGCGGCGCGCGCTTGACGATGGCTTCGCCTTCCTGCGAGGCCACGCAGCCGCCCACGCCGATGACGAGGTCGGGCTTGTTGCGCTTGAGTTCCTTCAGGCGCCCCAGGTCGGAAAACACTTTTTCCTGGGCTTTTTCGCGCACCGAGCAGGTATTGAACAGGATCACGTCGGCGTCCTCGGGCGTGTCCGTGCGCACGAGGCCTTCGGACGAGCCGAGCACATCCACCATCTTGTCCGAGTCGTACTCGTTCATCTGGCAACCGAAGGTCTTGATAAATACTTTTTTCTGCATGGAATGCTGTCGTGAAAGGAGAGCTGCTGCTTTGGCAACCCGTGGCCCCAGTTTACCTTATAACGCCTGAAGCCCCGGAAAGCGGCGCGTGCGCACCCGCTCATTTATGCCGCTAGGAATGATTTGTTTCTTAACCTAAAGTTATTGCAAAGCTGCTCAGATTGTTAAATGTTGGCTGCCGAACAAAGTGCGTTTGCATGCAGCGAGTAAAATTTGTTTCGGGATATTTCTTTTTGTAAATCAATGGCTTCCGGGCGAGTTCTCATTTACAAAATATGTGAAGGAAATCTCTTGCGTGCGCCACACATTGTCCCCATGTGCTGAAATGATCATGTGACAAGCTTTCCGCACGATAGCTTGATTTCTGACAATGAATCACATGCGGCGGTTCGGTATCGATCGGCGTGTAAGACTGATAATTTGTTTGAAAGACAAGTACGCATGCGGGGAGCAAGACGCGGGAGCGCATGCACTCCGGGTCGTTTCAAAGGGTTTTCCTTAAGGGGATTTTCAGACTTGCGCTGTGTAATCCCTGAAACGGTTCCGGGAACTTATGTTGACGAAAGATAGTCTTTAACAAAAGTTCGCAAGGGAACTATTTTAACCAAACTCGTGAGGTATACATCATGGCACAACAGCATCATGCTCTGTCTTCGCAGGAAAGTTATAACCCGAACCACCTGCTGGACATCCTGCTCGGGAAAATGCAGCTGAAGAATGACGCCGCGCTGTCGCGCATGCTCGAAGTTGCGCC
>CAMPHU010000397.1 GCA_946886065.1 uncultured Massilia sp.
AGGCCGCCGTTGGCGCGCAGTACCTGGCCGTTGACCCAGCCCGAGTCCGGCCCCACGAGGAAGGAAACGACCTTGGCGATGTCCTCCGGCTCGCCCAGGCGCTCCAGCGGCGGCATGGCGGCGTAGTGGGCGATCTGTTCCTGCGTTTTTCCGTTAAAGAATAATTCGGTGGCCACCGGCCCCGGCGCCACGGCGTTGACGCGCACCTGGCGGCCGCGCAGTTCCTTGGCGAAGATTCCGGTGAGGGCTTCGACCGCCGCCTTGCTGGCGGTATAGGCCGCATAGCCGGGCAGCCTGGTGGCGACCACGGTGGTCGAGAAATTCACGATGCGCCCGCCGTCGTTCAGGCGCGCGGCCGCTTCGCGCAGGGTGTTGAAGCTGCCCTGCACGTTGATGGCGAAGGTCTGGGCAAACAGCTCGTCGGTCGTATCGGCCAGCGGCATGGTCTTGAGGATGCCGGCGTTGTTGACCAGCACGTCGACCTTGCCCAGCTCGCGTTCCGCCGTGTCGAACAGGGCGCGCACCTGGTCCGCCTGCGAAACGTCGGCCCGCACCGCCAGCGCCGTGTGGCCGGCGGCGCGCAGGCGCTCCACGGTCCGTTCGGCCTCTTGCGCATTGCCGGCATAGTTGACGGCCACCTTGTAGCCGTCCTCGGCCAGCCGCTGGGCGATGGCGGCGCCGATGCCGCGCGAAGCGCCGGTGACGATGGCGACCTGCTGTGTCCTGGTGTTCATGCTGGCTCCTGTTGAAGTGAATGGATGGACATATGATCGACTGTTAGCGGAAAAAGATCATTACCTTCACATGGGCTTCTTCATTCCACATCGATCAACAATCGCGCCTTGTTCAACAGTGTGTTTCTTCGGCACGCGCAGCCTTACAATAGTGGCAATTCTCCTGACGAGGCGTTGACGACTTATGGCCTACATCCATCCTGCCGGCTGGCGCGAGATGTCCGTGACCGGCGCCGCGGCGCGCGAGATCGAAACCCTCGCCTACCTCGACCAGCGGCTGTCCGACGCGCCCTACCACATCTATCACGGCGTGCACTGGACCAATGTCGAGCAGGGCTACTCGGTCTACGGCGACATCGACTTCATCGTGGTGGCGCCGAACGGGCGCATGCTGGTGATCGAGCAGGTGGCGGGCTTCCTGACCGAGACCAAGGATGGCCTGGTCAAGAACTACCTGGGCAAGCCGCGCAAGATCCGCAACCAGATCCTGTCGACCATCGAGGGCCTGACCAAGCGCTACCAGGGCGAGCTGTCGATCGACTACCTGCTCTACTGTCCCGACTACATCGTGCGCGACCAGCAGCTGGCCGGGATCGACCCGCATCACATCATCGACGCCACCAACAAGCCGAAGCTGGCGCGCGTGATCCGCGAGGCACTGCCGCTCACGCCCAAGACCGACGAATTCGACAAGGTCACGCGCTTTTTGGGCGACACCCTGAACCTGCGGCCCGACCCGAGCTCGATGATCGGCCACGCGGTGAGCATGGTGACGCGCCTGTCGGGCGGCCTGGCCACCTGGGCGCGGCGCCTCGACTTCGAGCCTTTCCGCCTGCGCGTGGTGGGCACGGCCGGCAGCGGCAAGACCCAGCTGGCGCTGGCCGAATTCACGGCCGCCATCGACGCCGGCCTGCGGCCGCTCTACGTCTGCTTCAACCGGCCGCTGGCCGACCACATCGAGCGCATGGTGCCGGCCGGCGGGCGCGTCGCCACCTTCCACACCCTGTGCGACGCCTGGCTGCGCGCCCAGGACCTGACGCCCGACTATTCCTCGCCGGATGTCTGGACCGACATCGAGAAGTCGCTGGCGGCGGCCGAGCTGCCGGAGACCTGGCAGTACGACGTGGTGATCGTGGACGAGGGCCAGGATTTCTCGACCGTGTGGCGCGACATCGTGCTGCGCATGCTGAAGGAAGGCGGGCGCGCGATCTGGCTGGAGGATCCGGACCAGAACCTGTACGGGCGCGAGATGGTGCCGCTGCCGGGCTGGGTGACCCTGCACTCGAACACGAATTACCGCAGCCCGCGCCAGATCGTCGACATGTTGACGTCCATCGGCGCGGCGCGCCAGCCGGTGGAGGCGGGCAGTCCGTTCAAGGGGGCGGATATCGAGGAACTGACCTATCCGGAAGGCGATACGGAAGCCATGCTGTCGCAGACCCGGCGCGCGGTGACCCTGTGCCTGGCGGCCGGCTTCGGGCGGCAGGATATCGCGATCTGTTCGTTCCGGGGGCGGGAAAAGTCGACCATCCTCAAGCTGGACAAGCTGAGCGACGCGCACTCGCTGCGCTCGTTCACGGGCGGGTATGACTTGTTCGGCAATCCCTTGTTCCGCGAAGGGGGGCTGCTGGCGGAGTCGGTCTACCGCTTCAAGGGACAGTCGGCGCCGGCGCTGATTTTTACCGAGATCGATTTCGAGGATCTCGATGAGCTGTCATTGCGCAAGCTGTTCGTGGGGATGACGCGGGCGAGGCTCAAGCTGGTGCTGGTGATGAGCGAGAGGGCGTCGGTGCAGATACTTGACCGGGTGAGTGCTCGTTAAAGCGAGTGGCTGCCCGTCGAACTTGGGTCCCGGCCTTCGCC
>CAMPHU010000398.1 GCA_946886065.1 uncultured Massilia sp.
TTCCTGAACGCGGGGCAGGCCACCTACCCGAAGGGCTTCGAGGATTACCAGGTGGCCGCGAGCTACGACACCGAGAACTGGTTCCGCGTGCCGACCTCCTTCGACGGCCAGGTCATGACCGTCAACCATACTCCTGAGCTCGACAGCGTCTACTACGCCTATTTCGAACCCTATACCTGGGAACGCCACTTGCGCCTGCTGGGCGAAGTCGCCGAGAACCCGATCGCGCGCGTGCACGACATCGGCACCACGGTCGACGGCCGCGACATGAACCTGGTCGTGATCGGCAACCCGCAGGCCGAGAAGAAGATCTGGGTGATCGCCCGCCAGCACCCGGGCGAGACGATGGCCGAATGGTTCGTCGAAGGCATGATGGATGCGCTGCTGGACAACGCCAATCCGATCTCGCGCAAGCTGCTGGCCCGCGCCGTGTTCTACATCGTCCCGAACATGAACCCGGACGGCTCGGTGCGCGGCAACCTGCGCACCAACGCCGCCGGCGCCAACCTGAACCGCGAGTGGATGAGCCCGAGCCTCGAGCGCAGCCCGGAAGTGCTGTGCGTGAAGAACAAGATCCACGAGACCGGCGTCGACATGTTCTTCGACATCCACGGCGACGAAGCGCTGCCCTACAACTTCGTGGCCGGCAACGAGATGCTGGAAGACTTCACCCCGGAGCGCATGGCGCGCCAGAAGGCCTTCGTGGAGCAGTACATGGCGGCCAGCCCGGACTTCCAGAACGTCTACGGCTACGCGGCCAGCAAGTACAACGACGAGCTGCTGACCCTGGCCTCGAAATACATCGGCCACACCTTCAAGTGCCTCTCGCTCACCCTCGAGATGCCGTTCAAGGACAACGCCAACCTGCCCGATCCGCACACCGGCTGGAACGGCGCACGCAGCGCGGCGCTCGGCGCGGCAATGCTGCAGCCGATCCTGCAATCGCTGGATTGATGCCATGGGCGTCGAGATCGAGCGCAAGTTCCTGGTAGCCGGCGACGGCTGGCGCGCGCTCGGCGAACCCGTCCTGCTGCGCCAGGGCTACCTGTGCGCCGACCCGATGCGCACCGTGCGCGTGCGCATCGAAGGCGGGCAGGGCGTCCTCACCATCAAGAGCAAGAACGTCGGCGCCACGCGCGGGGAATGGGAATACCCGATCCCCCTGCAAGAGGCCGCCGAACTGCTGGACCGCCTGTGCGAGCGCCCGCTGGTCGAAAAGACCCGCCGCCGCATCGCGCACGCGGGCTTCGTATGGGAAGTCGACGAATTCCTGGGCGAGAACGCGGGCCTGGTGGTGGCCGAGATCGAGCTGCCCTCCGAGGACACCGCCTTCGAGCGGCCGTCCTGGATCGGCCAGGAAGTCACCGGCGACAAGCGCTATTACAATTCCAGCCTGATCCGCAATCCTTATTCCACCTGGACTACGTCATGATGAACATGTCGCGCCGCGCTGTGCTGGCGCTGGGCTGTGCCGCGCTGCTGCCGGCCTGCAGCACCCTCGGCAGCTCCGGCGCCGATCAAGCGGCTTACTTTCCGCCCGCGGGCGACTGGGCCCGCAAGTCTCCCGGGCAGCTGGGCATGGACCCGGCGGCACTGGCGGCCGCGGTGCAATACGCGCAGTCGCACGAGACCACCCGCGCCCTCGACTTCTCCGACCAGGAAGCGACCTTCGGCACGCGCCTGGGCTCGATGCCCTCGAAGCGTGCCCGCACCAATGGCCTGGTGATCTACAAGGGCTATGTGGTGGCCGAATTCGGCGATACCCGGTTTGTCGATCCGACCTATTCTGTGGCCAAGAGCATGCTGGCCACGGTCGCCGGCGTGGCCGTGCGCGACGGACGCATCGGCGTCGACGAGCCGGTCGGCCAGCGGGTGAAGGACGGCGGCTATGCCTCTTCCCGCAATGCGCTGGTGACCTGGAAGCAGCACCTGCAGCAGGAATCCGAGTGGGAAGGCAGCATGTGGGGAAAGAACGGCGACTTCGTCGGCAAGGCCGAATTCGGCGCCGGCGAGCGCAAGCCGCGTGCGCTCAAGGCGCCGGGCAGCTTCTACGAATACAACGACGTGCGCATCAACCGCTTCGCGCTGTCGCTGCTGCGCGTGTTCGAGCAGCCGGTGCCGGACGTGTTCCAGGAGCAGGTGATGGACCCGATCGGCGCGTCCACGACCTGGAAATGGGTTCCCTACCATAACAGCTACGTCGATCTGAACGGCAAGCAGGCGGCCTCGGTCAGCGGCGGCACGCGCTGGGGCGGCGGCATGTGGATCAACAGCTGGGACATGGCTCGCTTCGGCTACCTGTGGCTGCGCGGCGGCGCCTGGAACGGCCGCCAGATCGTGCCGCGCTCCTATGTCGAGGCGGCCCTCACGCCGAGCGGACACGGGCCGGATTACGGCTACCTGTGGTGGCTGAACACCAAGGGCAAGAACCTGCCGGGCCTGCCGGCGAACGCCTACGCGGCGCTGGGCGCAGGGCAGAACACCATCGTGGTCTCGCCCGACCATGAGCTGGTGATCGTGTGGCGCTGGCATGCGGGGAACCCGGCCGAGTTCGCCACCAGGGTCATCGCCGCGATCCGCAAGTAGCAC
>CAMPHU010000399.1 GCA_946886065.1 uncultured Massilia sp.
CCATGAATGCACTTTCCGCCGTTTTCCTGTCGACCGTGGTCCTGGCAGGCAGCGTGCACGCCGCCGACGCGCCGGCCTACCTGGGTGAAGCAACATGCCGCTTCGCGCCCGTCAAGCCGGAGCCGACCTTCAACAGGAGCACGTGGAACGGTGGCTGCAAGGATGGCTATGCCGACGGCAAGGGCACGCTCGAATGGCGCACCGGAGAAGCGAAACCGCGCCGCATCGAAGGCACGCTGGTGCGCGGGGAGATCGCCGGCGAAGCCGCCCTCACCTACGAGGGCGGCACGTACATCGGCACTTTCCGCAACGGCCTGCCACACGGCAGCGGCTACTTCAAGCACACCGACGGCAAGGGCCTATACGAAGGCGGCGTGGCCGATGGCCTGCGCGAGGGCATGGGCATGCACATCGCACGCGACCGCTCGACCTACGAAGGCGGATGGAAAGCCGGAAAGCGCCACGGCTTCGGCAAGGCGGTGTTCGCCCTCGGCGGCAGCTACGAAGGCGAATGGCGGAACAATAAGTTCAACGGCAAAGGCAAGATCGTCTATGCCGCCAGCGGTCGCGTGCACGAAGGCGAGTTTCGCGACGGCCGGCCGGCCGATGCAGCCCCGGCGCCATCGGACGATGTGGCGCGGTTTGGACTCAAGTTCGAGCGGCCGGAGGCGGGATCGCGCCTCCGCGCCGACCGCGCCCTCGGCTACGCGCCGCTGGATGCGGAATGGGCGCAACTGACGCCCGAGCAGCAGAACCAGGTGCGGAATAATTATCCCGCACTCGACGACCGCGACGAACCACCGTATCCGCTTGGTGGAACACGCGCTTTCTACAAAGCGACCGCGGACGTCTATCGGAAGTTTACCGACTACGAAGGCGAGACCCTGGTGTATGTCAAGGTTGGGGCGGATGGCGTCCCGAGGACGGCCAGCGTCATCGGTGCTCCGCATCCCGACATGGGACGCTACCTGTCGATGGTGGCGATGGCCCAGCGCTTCAAGCCGGCAGTGTGCGCCGGAAAGCCATGCGAGATGATCTATCCGGTGGCCTTCGAATTCCACGCGGAGTAAACCATGGCCGGGGGCTCAGGAGCCTTCGGCGATGCGCGAGGAATGCGAGGACACCAGCACCCAGTCCCCGCCCTGCTTCACCCACACGCGCGTGAAGCGAAAGCGCCCGCTCCACGGCTTCCCATCCGAGACCGCCGACTGCACACTGACGCCGTTCACCACGGCCGTCGTCCCATACTCGCGGATACGCACGTCCTGGTTGAGGATCGGGCCGTTGACGCGCTTGCGCGAGCGCAGCTCCGCCAGGTAATCGGCCTTGTACTGCACCCGCCCGTCGGAATGCACCAGCACGAAATCGGGTGCGATCAGGCGCTCGAGGGCGTCGACGTCGGCGCGCTGGCGCAGCGCATTCCACGAAGCGTCGCGCGCGGCCAGCTGGGGATCGGCCGCCTGGGCGGCCAGCGAGGCGCCAACCAGCGCCAGCGCAAGGAGGGAAGAGGCGATTTTCATGGTCAGGAAACGGCGCTCTCGAGCAGGGTCACGGTCTGCTGGTGGGTGTCGAGCGTGGCGCGTATGCCCATCGGCAGGGTGAACTGGTTGCGGATATGGCCGATGGAATAGCCGCTCACGGCGGGAATGACCAGGGGCTTGAGGTGCAGGTCGAGCGTCTGGTCGAGGGTCAGCGAGATGTCCTCGTGCTCCGGGCCGCAGTTGTCGCAGATGCCGATCATCAGCGCCGCCGCCTTGTCGAAGCCGAGGGCCAGGTCGAGCTGGGTCATCCAGCGGTCGATGCGGTAGGGCGCCTCGTTGACCTCTTCCAGGAACAGGATGCAGTCGCGGTAGTCGCAGGCGTAGGGCGTGCCGGCCAGCGCCGCCACCAGCGACAGGTTGCCGCCCATGAGCGGGCCGGTGGCCACGCCCGCCGTCACGGTGCGGATGCCGTAATGCGGCTCGCTCAGCGCGCGCCGCGCGTTCTCGGCCGCCATCGGGATCGTGTAGGTGGGGCGCGGGTCGGTGAGCACGGCCATCATGTGCTCGCGCGAGTAATCCGACATGGTCGACGAGGCCACCGGGCCGTGGAAGCTCACCAGGCCGGTGCGCTGGCAAATCGCCAGGTGCAGGGCCGTGATGTCGGAGTAGCCGAGCAGGACTTTCGGATTCTTGCGGATCAGCTCGTAGTCGAGCCCGGCCAGCAGCGAGATGCAGCCGGAGCCGCCGCGGATCGGCCAGATGGCCTTGACCTCGGGGTCGGCGAACATGGCGTGCAGGTCGGCCAGGCGCTGCTGCGCGGAGCCGGCGTAGTTGCCGAATACCGAGCGCAGGTAGGTCCCGGTCTTGACCTTGAAGCCGAGCGATTCGATGTTGCGCACGGCCTTCTCGATGGACTTGTCGCTGGTGTAGCCGCCAGGGGCGATCAGGCCGACGATGTCGCCCTGGCGCAGGCGTGGAGGTTTGATGAGCTGTTTCATGGGACGATGGGGCGAGCGGCGGCGGGCCGCCATGGCGGGGCCGGGAAGTGAAGCGGTCAGTGCGGCGGCGACCAGGGCGCCGAAGCCGCGGCGGTCAATCTTCATGGAC
>CAMPHU010000400.1 GCA_946886065.1 uncultured Massilia sp.
TCATCACCGGCATCGCCTGGATCGGCGCGTCCTTCTATTTCGTCTGGCTCGACAACACCATCCGCCCGCCCGCGCCCGGTTCCGAGCTGGCGAACAAGGGCGTGTCGGGCGAGCTGTGGGCCGTGCACGGCGGCGGCTTCTACAACCCGCAAAAATACCTGGTGGCGCCAGGCGAACTGCCGAAGGAGCTGCACTGGTTCAAATGGGAAGCGTATTCGACCTGGCTGTCGGGCTTCGCGCTGCTGTTCATCGTCTACTACTTCAACGCCCAGGCCATGATGGTCGACCGCGGCGTGGCCGACTTGTCGAGCTGGCAGGCGGTGGGCGTCGGCCTGGGCAGCCTGGTGCTGGGCTGGATCGTCTACGACCTGCTGTGCCGCTCGCCGCTGGGCAAGCGCGACCTGCCGGTGGGCGTGGCGGTCTTCCTGTTCCTGCTCGCGGCGAGCTGGGTGCTGACCCACCTGCTGAGCGGGCGCGCCGCCTACCTGCACGTGGGCGCGATGATCGGCACCATGATGGTGGCCAACGTGGCGATGGTGATCATCCCCGGCCAGCGCAAGATGGTGAACGCCATGCTGGCGGGCCAGAAGCCCGATCCCATGTACGGCATCAAGGCCAAGCAGCGCAGCGTCCACAACAACTACTTCACCTTGCCGGTGCTGTTCATCATGATCAGCAACCACTACGCCATGACCTACCGCCACGAGCATGCCTGGGCGGTGCTGGGCACGATCATGCTGGCGGGCGTGTTGATCCGCCACTTCTTCAACCTGCGCCACAAGGGCCGCATCGAATGGAAGTATCCGGCGGCGGGCGTGGCCCTGCTGCTGGGGCTCGCGGTGGCGATCGCACCGAAGCCGCCGAGCAGGGCTGCAGCCGGGACGGATGCGGCAGCGCAGTTCGCCGCCGTGCGCGCCATCGTCGGCGAGCGCTGCGTGGCCTGCCACGCCCGGCAGCCGACCCAGCCCGGTTTCGCCACGGCCCCAGGCGGCGTCATGCTGGATACCCCGGAACGCGTGCACCGGGACGCCGCGCGCATCTACCAGCAGACGGTGCAGACCAAGGCGATGCCGCTGGCGAACCTCACCAACATGACCGACGCCGAACGCGCCCAGATCGCCGCGTGGTTCGAGTCCGGCGCCAAGACAGGGAAGGACTGAATGGACACACAGCTGCGGGAGCGTCTGCTGCAATGGATCGACGCGCATTTCGACGAGGAAGTCGGCTTTCTCCAGCAGGTCGTGCGCATCCCGACCGATACGCCGCCGGGGAATAACGCGCCGCATGCGGAGCAGGTGGCCGCGATGCTGGAGGGCTTCGGCTGGCAGGCCGAGAAGCACGCCGTGCCCGGGCAGGAGGTGCGCGACTACGGCATGGAGAGCATCACCAACCTGATCGTGCGCCGCCCCTACGGCGCGGGCGGGCCGACCCTGGCGCTCAACGCTCATGGCGACGTGGTGCCGCCGGGCGAGGGCTGGACCCGGCCGCCCTACGGCGCGGTGGTGGAAGACGGCTTCCTGTACGGGCGCGCCGCCGCGGTGTCCAAGAGCGACTTCGCCACCTATGTCTACGCGGTGCGCGCGCTGGAAGCGCTGGGCGTGCCGCTCAAGGGGGCGCTGGAGCTGCACTTCACCTACGACGAGGAATTCGGCGGGCTGCTGGGGCCGGGCTGGCTGCTGGAGCAGGGCCTGACGAAACCGGACTACGTGATCGCGGCGGGTTTCGCCTACAACAT
Source organism: uncultured Massilia sp. (assembly GCA_946886065.1). Next base: position 1,736 of record CAMPHU010000400.1, read on the forward strand.
CGTCACCGCCCATAACGCCTGCCTCCAGCTCGAAATCACCGTGCACGGCAAGGCCGGCCACGGCGCCATGCCGGAGACCGCGGTCGACGCGCTGCAGGCGGCGACCCGCATCCTGAACGCGATCTACGGCCAGTTGCCGGAACTGAAGAAGATCAGGAGCAAGGTGCCGGGCATCGATTCGCCGACCATGCTGGTGGGCCGCATCGACGGCGGCACCAATACCAATGTGGTGCCGGGCAAGGTAGTCATGAAGATGGACCGCCGCATGATTCCCGAGGAAGATCCGGTGGCGGTGGAAGCCCAGGTGCGCGCCCTGGTCGAGGAAGCGGTGCGCGATGTGCCCGGCATCCGGCTCGAGATCCGGCGCTTGCTGCTCTCGCACGCGCTGCGCCCGCTGCCGGGATCCGAAAAGCTGGTGGCCAGCCTGCAGCGGCATGGCCGCGCCGTGACCGGAGAAGAGATCAGCGCCCAGGGCACGCCGCTGTACGCGGACGCGCGCCTGTATGGCGAGCGCGGCATTCCGGCGGTGCTGTATGGCGCGGGGCCGCGCACGGTGCCGGAATCGAACGCCAAGAAGGCCGACGAGCGCCTGCTGCTGGACGACTTGCGCAAGGCCACCAAGGTGGTCGCGCTGACCCTGCTGGACTTCCTCGGGCCGCAGGGATGAATTACTTTTCCTCTGCCTCCGTGCGCGGCACGATGGCGAACTGCGGGCCGGTGCCGTAGTCCGGCTTGACGCTGCGCGCCATGAACTTGCGCCAGGCGCGCTGGCCTTCTTCGCCGAGCGCATCGGCGGCATAGGCCAGGGCCGGCTGCATGTTGGACGGGAAGCC
>CAMPHU010000401.1 GCA_946886065.1 uncultured Massilia sp.
AGCTTGCGACGTCGAAATCGCTCCACGAACCGGTATCGGTGCTTGCGGAGGAATGCGTCAGCACGCTTGCGGAAGCGAACTGGGCTGCGGTGGCCATGGCGAGGGCGGCGAACAACTTGGATGGGCGAATCATCGGAATCTCCTGTTTGGCGTTTGGAAAGAATTGTTTTAAGCAATTTGTCTATTAGCAATTCCTATGCCACTCAGTCAATTCAAGTACTTATCGTTTCCGTTCGTTGTTCACTGTAAAGGTTTTCGACAAGGAAAGGAGCCTTGTCAATATGCATGGATTCGCTTGCGCGATGCGCGCGAGTTCGTGCCGGCAAGCAGCCGAACGCCGGCGTTGAGCCGGTGCTGAACGCTCTCAGCGTCGCAATGCGGTGAACGCGGCCAGTTCCCAGGACCTGAAGCCCACCAGCAGCGTGAACCCGTCACGTTCCTCCTGCGGCAGCCGGCGGTCGTTCTTGTGCAGCCTCGCCAGTTCCCCCGCCAGTTGCCCGATCTTCTGGGCGATCTCCTGCGCGCTCGCGCTCGACAGGCGCGCCGGCAGGCACAGCAAAGTCTCGCCCGCTCCGTCGAAGCCGCCGGAGAAATAATCGGCCACCACGTGCTCGCGGAAGAAGCGCTGCACCGGCCCGTCCGGCAGCCAGCGGAAGGCATTCGACACCCGCAGCGTGTAGCGGTTCAACGGTTTCAGTTCGATCACGCCCAGCCGGTCGAGCTCCGCGAGCAGCTTGATGCATTCGGGTTCGCTCAAGCGGTAGGTCTCGACGATCTGTTCCAGGCTCCAGTGGCCGAGGCAGCAGATCGCCACCAGCAGGAGGCGCGGATTGGCCACCAGCGAGGTTTCCTGGGGCAGGGTCAGCGCATCGGCCTGGGGGCGCGACTCGAGCGCGCCGCGCAGCACGTCTTCCATGGCGATGCCCGTGGCCTGGCAGATCTGCGCCAGGCGCGACAAGGCCATGTCCTTCTGCCCGAACATGCGCTTGACGCTCGATTCGCTCACGCCGATCCGCTCGGCCAGCGTCTTGTAGGTGATGCCGGCTGCGCGCAGCTGGGCGCGCAGGACGTCGAGGACGAGATCGGGTGAACTCATGTCGGAAGAGGGCGGGTGGTCATGCGCCGACTGTACAGGCGAAGCGGGCCGCGGGCAAGACGCCTGGGCCGGCTGGTAAGATGCATGCTTTGGTCTCATCACCGCTGCAATGACGCCGCATCGCCGCCGCACCCTGTCCCTGTCGATCCCGCTGGCGCTGGTCATGCTGGCAGCCCACCTGCTGCCGGCCGACGCCATCGACCGTTTCCCGCTCCTTGGACGGATTGCCGATGCGTACAGCGCCTGGTTTCCCTACATGAGCGAGTATGCGGCCGCCTCGACCCGGCCGCAGCTGAGTTACCTGATGCTGGCCCTGTCCCTGCCGCTGTCCCTGCCGGCCGGGCTGTCGTATGCATACTGGCACCTGCAGGTCGCCGACCTCGATCGCGGCCGCAAGTCCTTCAACTTCCTGGCATGGGGCTGGACCACGCTGCTGTTCATGGCCTTTCCCATGCTGCTGCCCGGACCGGATTTCGAAGGCCGCAGCGCCCTGATGGACGCGCTGGGCACGCAGTCCCGCACCGGGCTGGGCGTGTTTTGCTGCCTGCTGCTCTTCCTCGAGGCCATGGCGCTGATGGGTTTTCTGGCCTGGTGGCGCGTGCTGCGCACGCGCCATGATGTCCGGACTGAGCGTCCGCGCAATGTCATGGGCGAGTAAAGCCGGCGGAAAGGCAAAAAAAAGCGGGCACACGTGGTGCCCGCAAGAGGAGACTCGGTTGTGCCGCGGAGCGCTTGCTATTCGTCCTCGTCCGCGACCAGTTTGACTTTCTTGAGGGCCCGCTTGGCCGCCTGCCGCTCGCTCGAGAGCGGCTTGGCATGCGGCCCCGCCGCACGCGCCTTGGCCAGCGCCGCGATCGGGTTGCGCGGCTTGCCGAAGTTCTGCGCGGGCTCGACCCGCAGGCGCATCTTCTGCCGGGTCGCCAATGCCTTGTTCGCCATGCGGGCCTCCAGGATTACAGGACGCAGTCAGAGGACATAGCGCGACAGGTCTTCGTTGACCGCGAGCTTGTCGAGCCGTTCGTTGACGTAGGCCGCATCGATGCGCACCATCTGGTCTTTTTCAAGGCCGGCGTGGAAGGAGATCTCTTCGAGCAGCTTTTCCATCACCGTGTACAGGCGGCGCGCGCCGATGTTCTCGGTGCGCTCGTTGACCGAGAACGCGATCTCGGCCAGGCGGTGGATGCCCTCGTCGAGGAACTCCACCTTCACGCCCTCGGTCGCCAGCAGGGCTTCGTACTGCTTGGTCAGGCTGGCGTCGGTCGAGGTCAGGATGCTCTTGAAGTCGTCGATCGACAGCGATTCCAGCTCCACGCGGATCGGGAAGCGGCCCTGCAGCTCCGGAATCAGGTCCGAAGGCTTGGACAGGTGGAAGGCGCCCGAGGCGATGAACAGGATGTGGTCGGTGCGGA